>JBBRLA010000392.1:0-8038 GCA_038231615.1 Polyangia bacterium
GCCGCGAACGATCCCGACTTCTTCCCACGATGAAATGCTAGACGACGACGGGTCAGCACGTCAAGCAGACCGGCCGGGAGGCGCATGCCGGTCGTCCCCGGCCGGGCCCGGTCGTTTTCGGCCTGGCCTGGCATCACGAAAGTAGATCGTCTGCCGAAGGGACGGTCTGGACCCGTTCCAGCCAACCCATCAGGGTGTTCCAGTCATCGCAGGCAAGCACCCGTTGGCGCTGCTCCTCGCTCAGCGACATGCCCCGTGCCGACAGACGGGCGAGGATGTGGGCCGCCAACTGCTCCCGCGCCTGCTGGAACCGGTGGTCGGTCTCTTCGCGCCGGCGGTCGGCCTCCTCGCGCTGGCGGTCGGTCTCTTCGCGCTGGCGGTCGGCCTCCTCGCGCTGGCGGTCGGCCTCTTCGCTGCTGTGTTGTTGCTCATCGAGCATGCTCTGTAGACGACCGATCAGCTCGCGCGAGTCTGGCACCAGCGCTTCCCCCAGGAAGAAGCGCAGACGGCCCTCCACGACCGCCAGCTCCAGCTGCAGCGTAGCCGAGGGATAGTGCCCCCCCTGAGGCACGATGGGGACGTAGACCGCGTTTCCGGCGGAAAGCCGCCACCCGCGCAGGACCCGACGCCGGCAGTCGAAGGCAAAATACTCGGGGATCCGCAACCGGGCGAATTCCCTCACATTCTTCACCAGATCTTTTTGTGCCTGGCCCCGGTTGCGCAGTTCCAGGATGAAGTCGATGCCACGGCCTTCATCGACCACCCGCCACGAGTCGCGGTCTCGTTCTGGGTCTGCGACATCCGCCACCGCCAGCAGATCCGGCGAGAAGGCAATCTCGCCGGGGTAAAGCACCCCCAGCTCGCAGGCCAGGAACACCTTGCGCCCGCTGCGATGGAAGTGATCGTCCAGGTCCTTGTAGGCATTCGCCTTGGGACGGAAGTGACCGGTGCCCTCGGACATCGCCAAAACGTCGCCGCTGTTCAACGCATCGTAGATGCGCTGCTCCACCGCCTGGCGCTGGGGTTCGGACAGGGCCGCCCACTCCGTAGCGTCGGGGACGCGAAGACGGACATCGACAGAGGATTCGGGGTCCGAGTTGACGACGAGGGGAAGCATGCGAAAGAAGATAGCATCCCCCGCCGCCGCCGGCCAACAGAACGCCGCCGCCGGCCAAGCGGCGCTCTATCCCGTCCACGTGAGGAACACGGCGCTCTACGTGAAGCGGCAGGAGAGCCAAATCAGCCGACTGATTTGATCAATCACTGGACTGATTTATTCAGTCACTGAGGTGACTTTTTAAATCAATCAAGTGACTTAAAAAATCAGCCCGGTGACTGAGCAAATCACCGGGCTGATATCCACACCCTGGTTCCTCGCGTACAGACCCTTGTTCTTCGCGGCAGAAGCGCGGATTGATTGATCCAAAGGGGACTCTTTTTAGCGTGCCCCCGCGGCTGGGACGCGCGCGGTTGGCGGGCCCTTTTTGGCCCCCAAAAGCTGCGCCTCCGCTTCCGCCTGTTGCGCCGCCACCACGCGGAAGGTCAGACGGGCCTTCATGTCCAGCGCCACCTGCATCAGTTCCCGCATCTGCACCGAATGGTGAAAGAAATTTCGCTCCAGTGCCGCGTCGCTGCGGTAGGCGCGGGAGATCTCCGAAAGGGACCACGCGGTGGGGAAGGGCTCGTACTCGATGGGCGGTTCGCGGAGCCACCAGTCGGTGAAGCCGTGGTGCTGGTGGTGCTTGTCGTAGATCTCCGTCCCGGGATAGGGCACCAGCACCCCGCGGGCGTTGAAGCCGCCGGCGACGTCCGCCATCTCTTCCATGAACCCGAGGCTGCAGCCAAGCTGCGCCGGGGTCTCGTCGGGCCAGCCGAACATCAGGTTCACGATCATGTGCAGGCCCAGCTCCTTACCCAGGGCCAGCACCTCCTTGACCCGCTCCACCGTCACCCCCTTGCCAATCCGCAGCAGCATCTCCGGGTCGGCGCTTTCCATGCCGATGTCCACGCCGCCGCAGCCGGCTTCCTGCATTTGCGCCAAAACCTCGCGGGACAAATGGGCCGGGTGGGCGGTGCAGGTCCAGCCAATTCCCGGGGCGTGGCGGCGCAGCGCCTGGCACAACTGGTCCACTCGGCGTCGGCCCACGGCAAACGAGTCGTCGAAGAAGCTGAAGGCGCCCATCCCGTGATGGCGGCGCAGGTAGGCCACCTCGGCGCCGATGGCGTCGGCGTCACGGTAGCGGAAGCGCCTGCCGGTGACGTTGTTGCAGCAGAAAGTGCATGCCGCCGGGCAGCCGCGGCTCGACAGGATGCCCATGGGCGCCACGGTGTCGCGGGTGCCGTACCAGGCGGGATCGAAGAGATCCAGGGCCTGCGTCGGCGAGGGCAGGGCGTCCAGATCGGTCAGCGGCCCGGCCGAGGCGTTGTGGCGCACCCCAAAGGGACCGCGGAAGGTCAGCCCGGCGACCTGCTCCAGCCGGCGCCGGGCCCCCGCCCCAGGCACCACGGGGTCCACTGTCTCGGCGAGCTGCGAAAGGGACGTCTCGGCCTCGCCGCGCAGGACGAAGGAAAAGCCGTGGGAAAGCGGCTCCTCGGGGCACACGGTGGCGTGAGGTCCCCCCGCGACCAGCACGAAGCGCCCCAAAAGGGCCCGGGCCAGCGCATAGGCCGGCTGGACGTAGAGCGTCTTCAGGTGCAGGCCGACCAGGTCGGGGGTAAAGGCGCGGATGCGCTCGGCGATCTCGCCGAAGTCTTTTGGCGCGAAGGGGGCCGAGGCATCGAGCAGCGCCACCTGGTGGCCGCGGGCGCGCAGGGAGGCCGCCAGATAGCAGAAGGAGAGCAGCGGCGTGCGCACCGGCTCGGGGGTGGGCGGGTTGACCAGGAACACACGCGCCATGAGACCAGCTTACCCCGGGTGCCGGGATAGGCGGTAGCCCGCCCCGTGGCGGGAGGGGGCGCCGTCGCGGATGGCCTGGCCGGCCTCGGCCAGCGCGTCCAGATCGTGGACCTCCAGGGTGTACCCGGCAACGCCGCGCCCGCGCAGGCGGGACGCCACTGCCGGCGGGAAGAGGTAGCTTGGCGGCTCGGTGCCGGCGTCCCCTGGCGGCAGCGTCGTATGCACCCGGCAGCCGGCCAGATCGACCTTGATCGGCGCCACGGGCGGCAGGCTGGTCACGGCGAAGGCCCCTTCCTCCCGAACGCCACGCAGGCACATGGCGCGCAGGGCGAAGGTCAGGATCTCCCCGTCCATCTCCGCCTCTTCACCCGGCGGCACCTCGATCCACGGCATCGCGTCCAGGCTTTCGAGCGTCAGCCCCGAAAGGTCGGGTCCGGCGCCAGCGGAGGCTGGAACGGCCAGGAAGAAAAGCTTCATCCACGGCCCGGGGCGGTAGTTGCTGGAGAGAAAGTGCGGGTCGCGGGTGCGCGCGTATTCCGCCCAGCCCAGGCGGGCGGCGGCGGCGAGCAGGGCATCTTGGGCCTCGCCCTCCCATCCCTTTGGGCCGGCGTGGGCCCGCGTCACCGCGCCGAGTCCCACGGTCCGGCACAATGCCTGCCCGACCTGCGAGAGCCAGGGCGCCGCGAAGAGGGTCCGCGGCCCGGCGCCATTCTTGTCGGGGAACGCCAGCGCGGGCAGCACCCGCGCCCCCAGGTAGCTGGAGACGCATTCGTCCAGGTAGGGCGGGAAGATCGCCGCCCGCCGCCTGCTGCCATGACTCAGCTCGTGGAGCAGCGGGGCGCTCAGGTCGCGGTCGATCACTGCCTCCAGCGGCTCACCAAGAAGAAGGGCCCGGCCCATCCGCGAGAGGTCCCCCGGGTAGCCACCGAGCAGCGGCATGAATCCCCCATAGTAGCTGCGGCCGTAGAGCGCCGCCACCGTGCCGCATTCCTTCCGCAGGGCCGCCCCCGAAGGAGCGAAGGGCGGCGCGGACAGGCCGGCTTGCGCGAAAAGATCAAAAAGCCCGTCGATCCCCCGGCGCAGGTGCGGCAGCCGGTCCCAGTCGAGGGGCCCGCGCCCCTGGCAGTGGAATACCGATGACGCGGCCGGGTCCCCGGCGCAGAGTTGCTCGATCAGCAGCCCGGGCATAAACTCCAGGTAGTGTCGCAGGAGCAGCCCCGGCCCCCGCCCGGGGGTGAGATCGGGTTCGGCATTCTCAAGCGCCACGGCGTGGGAGAGCACCTCGGCGAAGCTTTCCGGCAGCGACAGAGGGGGCGGCGTCTCCGACGTCCCCGGGCGCAGCCGCCCCTCTGCCCGCAGGCGCTCCCAGGCCCGCCCTGCGCCCTGGTCAAGCAGGTCGGCGAAGCCGGCCCGTACCTGGTCGGCCTCGGCGCAAAGCCCGGTGATCCGCCGCAGCAGGGAGTCACGGGACTGCTGCCGCGCCGTGTCCACCGGGAAAGCATGGCAGTTCCCCGAAGGGTGGGCAACCCCAACGAATCGGGCTGGTCAAAGAGAGGGTCCGAGGTAGGATGCGCCTACGAATGAGGCGCCTACGAATGATGCCGAAGATTGCGATGTTGGACGTCCCATCCATGGCCTCGGAGGACCGACGGGCCCCGGGGGACCGACGGGCCCCGACGCACAGGGGACACCTTTGGACCCGCCGCGGGGTGTGTCTCTGGGCCGCGCTGGTCATTTCCTGGGTCTGGGCTTGGGCCTGCACTGGCGCCGGGACCGCGATCGGCCCCGCCTGGGCGGACAAAAAACCCGTTGCGCCTCCGGTCACGGTGTCTGCCATCTGGGCGGGCCCGCCCACCGAGCAGCCGGCGCCGGGTCTCTTGCGGGCGCTCACCCTGACCGGGGCCACGGTGCTGCCCCAGGGAGGGCTCTTCGCCGCAGGGCAGGTGGTGGTCGCCGGTCGCCACGCCCTGGCCGAGCTGCGCTGTGGCGAAGCGGTCGCGGCCCTTTCCCAGGCAGAGGAGCGCCTCCTTTCCGAGGTGGCGGTCGAGGACGCCCGGCCGACGCTTCTTTCCATCGAGTCGCTGCTCCTGCTCTGCGCCGACCGGATCAACAACGACGCCGCGGCCAACCGTGCCGCTGATCGGCTGACCATGCTGGGCGGCGAGCCCCCGGCGGACGTGCAACTGGTGCTGCGGCGCTACCGCCCCGGGCCGCTCTTCGGTCCGCCGCTGCCGCCGTCGGAGGTGGACACCGACCCCAAGGGCGCACAGGTGATCCGCGACCTGCTGAAGATCGGCGCGGCGCCGGTGTCGGTCCCAGGGGGCCATCCCGACGTGGACATGCTCGACGTGGAACTGCCCGGGTGGCGCAAGATCCACCGGCCGCTTTCCAGCGGTGAGAAGCTGGGCCTGGGTCTGCGCAGCGAGGACCGGCTGCCGGTGCTGGCCGACGCGGTGGCCGCCCGTGCCCTGGGAAGCGCGGGGCAGGCGACGGCGCTGCGGGTGATCGCCGACTTCCAGAAGGGCCTGAGCGGGCCCCCGGGGCGGGTGGTGGTCTTCGCCCCGGGACAGGTCGGCGGGCAGTCCCTTCCGGGAGAGAAGCTGCGGGCGGTGGTCTACGATCTCGGGGTGCGAAAGTGGACCACGCCGGTCAGCGACATCGGCGCCGGGCCGGCGGCGCAGCAGGCCGCGCAGATGGTGGCCCTGGCGCAAAACGGGACGACCGAGGCGAAGGTGGCGGGGGCCGGCAAGAAGGAGCCGTCGAAGCGCGACGGGGAAAAGACGCCCTTCTTTCAGTTCACCAAGGCCAAGTGGTACTCCTGGGTGGTGGCCGGCGGGGTGGTGGTACTCATCGGCGGCCTGCTCATCGCCGACCACTATGGCACCGACAGCCTGACGGTCCACGCGACCCACTGAACGTGATCCCCCCATCGAAGACCTCTTCGCTGCACTGCTCACGCTCCCGAGAATCGGGTCGCTTGGTGGCCACACCTCGCGTCAAGAAAGGCGTAGGCAAGCCCCTTTCTGCGTGCGAGCACGCCGGTCACCGTCCCCAATCCTTCGCCAAGCTCCACCGTGAACACGTCGCCTTCCTTGGGTCGAATCATCGTCCTTGCCTCGCATTCTCAGTCTGCAACTTCTTTGCGCCAGCGTCGAGATATTCTTGCCGGCGGGGGTTCGCGCATGGAGACCGGCCAGCACCCAGCTTTCGCGCTGAATCCTGAAGAAGCCTACTTCTTGTCACCGGTCGCGCCAGGGCGGCGGAAGGATGGGCGGTCGTTCGCTCGATTTCTGCGCCCGTTGCAGCTCAATTTCGGTGAAAAGCACCGCCGGGGCCACGGTGGACACCGGCACCATTCCCGACTCGGCGCCGCAGTAGCCATTGAACACCCCCACCGTGTCCGAGGTGGCCACGATCTTCGCCACGCTGGACAGCGGCGTGCCCACCATCTCCACCCCGCGCACCAGGGACTCGGCGCCGGTCTGCGCGTCCACCCGATAGACCATCGTGGGCTGCCCGCGAAAGGTCTGGGAACCGAAATTCGCAGTGTTGGTCGAGCCCCCCAATATATCCCGGATGATCAGCCCGTAGGGCTTGCCCTGCCGCCGCACCTCGGCCAGAAGCTGCGCCTTCAGCTCCGGGAGCGGCACCTGCTTGCTCGACCGCACCACCAGGTTGGCCATGCGCCCGATCGGGTCGTTGGCCCCCTCGGCCCGCCCGTGCCCGTTGGAACGCAGCGAGCCCAGCACCGGGGTCCGCGACTTCAGATAATCCCGCAAAATTCCCTTGTCGATCAGCGTCACCGGCCGCGCCCGCACCCCCTCGTCGTCGAAGCGGAAGAAGCCGTTGAGCGCCGGGCTGCCGGCCGGGCTCTTTTCCCGGGTCGGGTCGTCAATCACCGATAAGAAGACCGGCAGCACCCGCTGCCCGACCTGCCCCTTGAAGGTCCGCCCCTCCTGCTCGTTCTCCTGCCGCTCGCCCTCCAGGCGGTGGCCGATGGTCTCGTGGAAAAACACCCCGGCCGCCTCCTCCATGAGGATCGCCGGCCCGGTGTAGGGGTCCACGGCGGGCGCGGCTTGCAGTGCCGAAAGGTCCCCCGCCAGTCGGTCCACCGCCGCGGCCAATTCCTGGTTTTTGGGCAGTTCGGCGCGGCTTCTGCCGTAGACGTCCCACTCGTTCTGTAGCAGCATGCCGTCTTTGGCGCGGGCCTGCGCCCCCACGTGGCTGCCGAAGATGATGCGGTCCTCCACCACCTCGCTGCCCTCGCTGGACACGTAGTAGCGCGTCTGCCGGTCGGCGCTGAGTTTGACGTCCCCATCGAGCAGCGGCGCCTGCTTCATCCGCGCCCCGGCGATGCGCACCGCCTGCGCCATCGAGGGCAGGTCCACTACGAAGGGCGGCAGCGGGTCTAGGTGGTGCTGCGGCGGCTCGCGGGAGAAGCTTGGCAGGCGGTCCTCGTCGGCATCGGCGGCGGTGACCCGGCGGGCGCGCTTTCTGGCGTAGGCCGAAAGGGCCTGCTTGTACTTCTGGTCGGTCAGGAGCCAGAGCGCCCCGCGCACCGCGTCGCCGTCATCGTCCAGGGGGGCATCCTTGCTGACCTCCACCAGGTTCGTTGAAGTCTCGTCGAGCTGGGCCTCGCGTTCGTCGGCGCTGGTGTTGTCCAGGGTGTAGCTGCCGACGCGGACCTCGACGTGGATCATCCGGCGGCGCTCGTGGTCCTTTGAAAAGACCGCGCCGTGCTTGCCCGAGACCTCGTAGGTGTCGGCGTCGCGCAGGGTGTAGCTGATGAAGTAGGGCGCCTCGTAGCCGCGCAGGCGCAGGCGGGTCATCGAACGAGACAGTTCCTGCTTCAGAAAGAGCAGAAGGGGCGGCGGGGTCGCGGGGACCGCGGGGGCCGGGTTTGCCTGCGGGGCGGGGGCCGGGTTTGCCTGCGGGGCGGCGGCGGGGGCTGGGGCGGCGAAAGCGAGACTGGCACAGAGCAGAAGCCCGGGTATACGAAGGGAGCGAGGTGACATGCGAGATCAGTGTACGGCGCAGCGCGGCCCGTGTGCCACGGTTCTTGGCGTTTCCGCCGCGATCTATCTTCTTTCTTTCAGTCAGAGATGGGCCAGCGGGCCGCCCTGGTTGTTGACCGGCGCCGGA
>JBBRLA010000393.1:0-8023 GCA_038231615.1 Polyangia bacterium
ATGATAAGGCCCCCACGTCGTTGCCGTTGTCCCGAGTGCTTGGCTCGCCCTCGAGGAACAGGTGCCAAGCTCCACACGAGTATCAACCGCCTCGCAGCCGCGTTGGACGAGAAGCATCGTCGCCAGTTCGTCGGCCTGTGTGCTGCTCAGCTGGGTCGCGGCGGCATCCAGTGCATGGTCCGTGTCACGGGGTTGATCGGAAGACCATCGCGCGGGGCCAGCGAGAGTTGATGGCGGCAGACCCTGCATCAAGGCGCCTCCGCGCTCCCGGTGCAGGGCGGCCCCTGCTGGAAAAAAAAGACCCGACCTGCCAGCGACCCTGTCGGAGCTGATGAAGGACGACACGGCGGGAGACCCGATCACCGGGGTGAAGTGGTCGCACAAGTCTCCGCGCAAGCTCTGGGAAGAATTGAAGCACCGGCGCTGTCGAATCAGTCCGCCGACGGTGAGTCGTCTCTTGGAAAAAGCGGGCTACGCGCTGCATGTCAACGCCAAAGGTCTGACGCGCCGCAAGTCGGCGACGCGCGACCTCCAGTTCGCCTACATCGTCCGCCAACGGCACCGCTTCTTGAGGCGCGGGTGGCCCGTCATCAGCGTGGACAGCAAGAAGCGCGAGTTGGTGGGACCGTTCAAAAACCCGGGACGCTCGTGGCGGAGATTCCCGCGCGCGGTCTATATGTATGACTTCGTCAGCGATGCGGTGGGTACTGCGGTGTTGTACGGCGTCTACGACGTGACACGAAACGAAGCCTACATGGCAGTCGGTGTTGCGCATGACACGCCAGAGTTTGCCGTCGCTACGATCAGGTCATGGTGGCAGAAAATGGGACGACGATACTACCCTCACCAGCGGCACCTGTTGATTCAGGCCGACGGTGGCGGCTCCAACGGTCACCACGAACGGATGTGGAAGTGGAGACTGCAGAAGTTGGCCGACCAGACAGGGTTGTTCATTACCGTGACTCACTACCCGACGGGAGCTTCCAAGTGGAACCTGATCGAGCACCGCATGTTCAGCGCGGTCAGCGCCAACTGGGCTGGGCAGCCACTGGACAGCTACGAGACGATCCTGAAGTACATCCGAACGACAAGGACCTCAACGGGATTCCGGTGTCGAGCCGACCTGGACACCACGCCCTATCGAACTGGCCAGAAGGTGAGTGACGCGCAGTTCGACGAGATTCGGTTGAGGCCACGGAAGCTGTTCCCGCAGTGGAACTACACCATCTGTCCTCGAATTCGTCTCGATGGTGCGAGTAGAAAGTGATAGGAAGGCAGCCCCGGCTCACCTCTATCAGCGACAGTAATGTGGAAATAATTCTTTTTCACGCCCTTAGCGGCGACGCAGGCGGATGGCGTAGAAGCCGTCGGCGTCGTCTCGGTGAGGCCAGGTACGGACGGCGCCGGTCGGGTCCACCAGGCCGGCCCACATGGGTCCGTCGCGTGGCTCCGGCGGGAGGACCTCGAACTCCTTCACTTCGGAAAGGAACGAGGCGATCTGTCCCGGCCCCTCCTCGTCAAGGTAGGTGCAGACCGAATACACCAGCAGCCCACCGGGCGCGACCCGTCGCCACAGGCTTTGAAGCAGGCTCCGCTGCAAGGCCGCCAGCTCGATCGAGGTCTCCCGGGTCACCCGAAAGCGGGCCTCCGGGTGGCGGCGCAGCACCCCGAGCCCGCTGCACGGAGCGTCCAGCAGGATGGCGGCATAGGTCTGCCGCAGCGGCGCGTCAGCCAGGGTAAGGTCGGCCTGCACCGGGCGCACCCGGGAGCACCCCAGCCGGTGGGCATGGTCGGCGCACAATTCCAGCTTGCGGGGCGACCGGTCGGCGGCGTCGATGTCGACCCGGTCTTCGGTCAGCGCGGACAAGTGCGTCGACTTTCCGCCAATCCCGGCGCAGGCATCCAGGATCGGCCCGGAAGGCAGGGCGCCGCCAGAGACCAGCAGGCGCGCGACCAGTTGCGCCCCCAGGTCCTGCACCGTGAACCAGCCCTCCCCATAGGCTCGGCTGCCAAAGAGGCCGGGCCCCCTGGCCTTCACCGCTTCGGGTACCCGATCGGAATGCCCGATCCCGCCGCTCTCACCGAGTTGCGCGGCCAGGGCGGAAAGGGCCTGGTCGCGGGACCCGCGCAAGGAGTTTGCGCGCAGCCACAGGGCGGGGGGCTGGTTCAGCGATTCCAGGAACTGCCGGGCCGCGGCGACGCCGAAGCGGGACAGGGCGTCCTGCACAATCCACGGCGGCAGGGAGCAGAGCAGGGAGAGCGCGGCGACCTGATCGCTTGGGGTCCCGCCCTCCCCGCTCTCGATGATGGGGGGAAGGGCCGGTTCGCCCTCTCGCGAAAGGCGTCGCAGAAGGGCGTTCACGAACCCCGCCAGCCGTCCTCCGCAGCGACGCCGGACGGCCTCGACCGCGTCGTTCACCGCGGCGTGGGCCGGGGTGCGCAGGAAAAGGATCTGATAGGCCCCCAGTCGCAGGGCGATCCACGTGCGCTCGTCCAGCTTGGCCAGGCTCCGCTCGGCGCAGGCGGCGAGCGCCCGATCCAGGCGCAGGCGCTGCTTCAACGTCCCGTAGACCAGCTCGGTGACCAGGCCGCGGTCTTGTGCCGAAAGCCCGGAGCGTTCCAGTTCGCCGCCCAGGGCCAGGGTGGCGTAGGCGCCCTTGTCCACCCGCAAGAGTACCTGCCGGGCCAGATCTCGCGCCGTAGCGCTCATGGCGGCCTACTCCCGATCCAGAAGCGGGTTTGGCCGGCCGCCGCCCAGAAGGGTCCCCGGGGGAATGGGAAACCCTGCTAGCAACGCCGTCGCCGGCATGCGCTTGCGCGCAGGGAGCTGAAGTTCGGCGATGGCCACCGCGCCCGAGCCGCACGCCACGTGCAAGCCCTCCCGGTCCACCCCCAGCACCTGCCCGGGACGGCCGGTCCCGGAGGACACCCGCGGCTGGAAGAGCTTGAGCACAACCTCTTCAGGCCCGGTCGGGCCCGGTACGCCGAGCGTGGTGAACGCCCCGGGCCAGGGGCAAAGTCCGCGAAGCTGGCAGGAGACCGCCACGGCGGAGCGGGTGAAGTCGGCGCGGCCATGCTCCTTGTCCAGCATCGGGGCCCGGGTGGCGGCGTCGGGTTCCTGGGGCCGGGGCGCGGGCAGGGTGCCTTTTTGCCGCAGGGTAAGGCCCTCCGCTAGCAGGGTGGCGCCCAGCCGGCTGAGCTTCTTGTGCAGGGTCCCCGCGGTGTCGGCGGGATCGATGGGGAGGTCCGCGCTCATGAACACCGGCCCGGTGTCCATGCCGGCGTCCATCTGCATGAGCGTCACGCCGGTGGTCTGCTCGCCGCGGAGGATGGCCCACTGGATGGGGGCGGCCCCGCGGTACCGGGGCAGAATGGAGGCATGGACGTTCCAGCAGCCGAGCCGCGGCACCGCCAAGACCTCGGGCGGCAGGATCTTGCCATACGCCACCACCACGACCAGATCCGGGGCCAGGGCGCGCAGTTGGTGGGAAAAATCGGACTTCGCCGGCCGTACGGATGCCGGCTGGAGCACCGGGATACCCTGTTCCAGCGCCGCCAGCTTGACCGCCGGGGCCCCCAGCTTCTGCCCACGACCGGCGGGCTTGTCCGGCTGGCTCACCACCGCCACCACCTCCGTCGCCTGGAGCAGCGCCTGCAAGCAGGGGACGGCGAAGTCCGGCGATCCCATGAAGACCGTACGCACGATCAGCCTGGCTCCTGGTGATTCTGTGGGTCCTGCGGGGGGTTTGTCAGATGCGTCCGATACGCCACGAGAAGCTCTTCATCGAAGAGGATGTCACGCGTTTCGCCAAGGACCACCGCTATCTGTTCCAGCTCGGCGCGAAAGCGCTCGCGGCAGGCAGCGGGCACGCTCTTGTCGGAGAGCTTCTCGCGCAGCGCGTCGTGGGCCTGCTGGATTGCCGGCATCGACGCCGTGCGGGGCACGTCCAGGAAGGTGAAGTAGTCCGCTTCCAGCACGTGCTGGTACTTCGCCAGTATCAGCGCGGTGGCGGCTTCTGCAGCCAGCAGCGAGGCCGAGCCGGTCGCCGGGAGGGGCGGGGGCCCCGGGCCCAGGACTGACGATGGCGACGGCGGCGGGGGAGGGACGACTCGACGGGGGCCGGTGTCCCGGGGCGGGGCCTTTTCCGCGGGCGCCCGGGTGGGCCGGTTCAGGGCCGAAAGGCAAAGCAACGCATAGGCCAGCACATAAGCGGCGTGCTCTGCCAGGCCGCTCTTCTGGATCACCTGGGCCAGGGTGTGCTTGCCATCGAAGAGGGGCAGCGCCCGTTCTTCGACGGCGGTGATGCCGGCGTCCTTGAGCAGGAGCGGACCCATGCCGGCCGGTCGCAGCACGGTGATTTCTGGGCCGATCCGCGAAAGCAGGACTTCCAGGCTGACCTTGCGGCGAATGCCCTCCAGAAGCAGGAGCCCTGGCGCCTCTTTCAGACTGACGACATCGTCCTCCGGGGGTTTGCGCGAAAGCAGGCGAAAGCTCCCCTGTTCCCAGGCCAAGCTACGATAGAAGATCTCGATTGTGTGGCGGCGCAGAAGGGCGGAGATCTCCGCCCGGGGCAAGAGCTGGTCCATGACCAGGCGCTCGGCCATGAAAAAGTTGGTCTCGCCGCCGCCGGGCCCCTCGCTGCCTGGCTGCGGCAGCCGCGAGAGGGTGTTCCTGGCGCGCTTGAGCTGCTCCTTGGACAGACGGCCTTCCTGATACAGGAGTTCGGGAAAACTGTCCGTCGGTAGGGTCGAACTGGCGGCGACGAGGCGACCCACATCGAAGAAGAGGGCCCGCTGGGCCAGATCGGACCCTTCCCGCACCAAAAGCAGGCAGCCGCTGTACCCGGACGTACAGAGCCGACCGAAAAGGACAGGCGTCTGGGTGGTTTGCAGGTCCCCTTCGGTGGCCTGGGCGGGGGGCGGGCTGTCCCCTTTGGCGGTCTTTTCCGCGGAGAGCGTCCGGGGCAGCGGTGGCGGCAGGGAGACCCGGCGGTGGCGCTGCGAGGGGGTGGCGTCGTCGGGGATCGGCGGCGGTCCTGACGCATTGGGTCGCTTAAGTGGTTCGGAGGCCGACGTCACCTGTGGCGACTTCCGGGCCGGCGGTGCGTCGTCATAGAGCTGCGGATCCACCATCACCGGCGTCACCTTGGGCCGGCTTGCCTGGGGGAGGGCGAAATCGACCGGAGGCGGCGGCGCCGCGGGGGCCACCGTCTCGAACTGACCGGAAGAGCGGTCGTCCCTGCGCGGGGCCTCTCCTTCATCGAAGAGGGAGAGCGGGCCGGGCAAGAGATCGTCGGCGCGCAAGAGGTCGAACGAGGAGGCAGGCCGAGGCGTGCCCAGGGCGAAGGCGGACGGCAGGACCGGGCGCAGGCCCGAAAGCAGGTCCGCCCCGGTGACCGGGCGCAGAAGGACCTGATCCGGCCGAAGCTGCCGTGCGGCGTCGGCGAACGCGCGGTCACAGAGCAGGAAGACCAGGCAGCCGGGCTCGGTCCGTGCCGCCTCGACGTACGCTGCGACATCGACGCCCAGGAGACCGGTGCCCAGGACCACCACGTCGGGGCGCTCCAGCGCGACGTGCTGCGCCGGAGAGAGATCGTCTGCCAGATCCGAGAGGAGACGCAGTCGGATATCGAGGAAGATCTCGCCTCGCAGGGCGGCGGCGAGAATGCCTTCCTCGGCCGGGGCGGTGATGAGCAGGAGGGTCGGAACCACGGCCGAGTCTACCGCCACGCGCATGGAGGTGCCAACAACCGCAGCGCGGGCCGTGAAAAATGGGTCGCCCCCGGGGCCCGCCGCCACGGGAGTTCAGCGCACGAAGGGGAAGCGAAGGGTCACCTCACCGCCTGTGGGGTTGGGGAACCGGCCCAGGCGCAGCGCCCGGCGCAGACAAGAGTGCTCTTGCCCTTGCTCTCCGCGTGACGGGTTCCCGGTGTCTGCCTCGACCCCGAAGTCGACCAGCCGGCCCCAGGCGCCCAGGCGCAGCCAGAGCAAGAACATCAGGGACTCGTCCCGTCGTCTTCTCATGCAGCCAAGGACCTTGGGGCGCAGGTGGCGCAGCTCCCAGGTGGCGGCGGATAGGTCGACGGCGCCACCGCCCGGGGCGGCGACCACCACATGCTCGCCGAGCGAGGGCGGCAAAAGGGGGAACTCGATGGTGAAGCGCACCTCGGTACGCTCGGCGTCCCGGGCCGGGAAGCGCCACCAGGCGATGCGCGAGAGCACGCAGCGCTCGGTGGCCGCGCTGACCGTGTGGCCCAGGGGGTTCAAGGACAGGAGGGTGCCGTCGCGAGCGGTGATCGCGACAAACTCGATCTCCCCAGGGGCCCGGCTCTCGCATGGGAGGAGCTGCAGCAGGTGGCCGCGCAAAAGGGTGGCGGCGGTGATGGAGGTGGTGTCGTCGGCGTTGGGCTCAGCGGGTTCGTCCTTCGAGGGCGCTTTGGGAGGGGGCATGAAGGCAGCCGGCGGCGCCTTTGTCAGCGGCGTTGCGCAACCACAGAGGAGCGCCGTCAACAAGAAAGGTAGGCCCCACAGGAGGCGACAATGAGGACCGGGCCGCATGGCAGGTATTGTTAACTATATCGCGGTGCCAGCCCCTGGGTAAAACGAAAGCGAAAAAGGGCCTTGCCGCTTTCAGCAGGTATCTGAAAGGATCTGAGTATCCGATCGATTTTATTTATCGATCGAACGCTCCCTCACTCGCTAGCCCTATCGCCCTATCGCCGACCGACCGATCGACCGATTTTACTTGGCGGAGGCCTTTGTGCTCACTATCCGGTTGCTGATGTCTCGACCCCTCAAGTCGTTGTCTGGGACCCGCAGGCAGCGCCAGTCGGGCAGCGGAAATCGGCCTGGATCAGGCACATGGCCCTCGGCCCGACAAATGCTTTGGAGGATGGTTAATGCGTTCCGTGAAAAAAACACTGCTGGCCTTTCTGAAGGACGAGCGCGGCGAGACCTACATCGGTTTCACCTACCTTGTCATCACCTTCGCCGCCTCCATCCCCCTGGGGATGGCGTGCATCCGCATCTATGATGCGGTGTGCGCGGCGGGCGGCGCGGCGAACCTTGTGATCGGCCTGTTCTAGGATTTGTAAGGAGGTCTTGACCATGAACCGCCTCTCGTTCTTGCGTCGCTTCGCGGCTGACGCCCGCGGCTTTTCTGCGGCCGAGGCCGTACTCCTGGCGTGCGTCCTGGGCGCCGCCTGTATCGTAGTCGGGCTCAAGCTCTCCCAGGGCGCCGCCACCGCGGCCTCCAACGTCGACGGAGAGATCGCCACCGGTTCGCCGACCCAGCGCGGCGGGTCGCGACCGCCCCTGGCGTGGAACATCCCGGTCGGGCAGATCCAGAGCGCCCGCGGCATCCAGACCCCGACGGGCACCTGGCAGAACCCCGGGGCCATCCAGAAGGGCGGGACCATCCAGACCGGCAAGGACATCCAGAAGGGCGGCGACATCCAGAAGGGCAAGGACATCCAGACCGGCAAGGACATCCAGGTGGCCGGGGACATCCAGAAGGGCGGGACCATCCAGACCGGCAAGGACATCCAGAAGGGCGGGGACATCCAGAAGGGCAAGGACATCCAGAAGACCAAGGACATTCAGGTGGCTGGCGCCATCCAGAAGGGCGGGGACATCCAGAAGGGCAGCGCCATCCAGAAGGGCGGGGAGATCCAGAAGGGCAGCGCCATCCAGAAGGGTGGCGACATCCAGAAGGGCAAGGACATCCAGAGGGCCGGGGACATCCAGAAGGGCAAGGACATCCAAAAGGGTAGCGACATTCAGAAGGGCAAGGACATCCAGCGGTCGGGGAACATCCAGACCGCCGGGAACGTCCAGACCGCCGGGAATGTCCAGACCGCCGGGAACATCCAGGCGGGCGGGAACATCGCCAAGGGGGGTGAGATCGTCAAGGCCGGGGCCCTCCAAAAAGCGGGGAACATCCAGAGGGGCGGCGAGATTGGCAAAGCCGGCCAGTTGCAGGGGGTCAGCGCCATCCAGAAGGGCGGGGCCCTGCAGAAGGGCG
>JBBRLA010000394.1:0-8021 GCA_038231615.1 Polyangia bacterium
CCCTCCATTATGGGGCCGGTGGTGGACGGGACACACACCCTGGACGTGGACCTGGCACCCGAGGACTGCGTGGTGGCGGTGCTGGCCGAGACCGCGCTTTCACCCACTGCCGTGGCCCTCCTGCGGCTGCGCTGGGATGGGCGACGGGTGGCGCGGGCAGAGCCGACCGGGGACCTGTACGTGGTGGCGGTGGGCGTGGGGGCGTACCGCAGCCCGGCGCTGCACTTGCAGTACCCGCCCAAGGACGCCCGCGACCTGGTGACCGCGCTGCGCGAGCAGCAGGGACGGCGCTACGGCAAGGTGGAGACCCAGCTCCTGGTGGATGGGCAGGCCAGTCGTGAGGCCATCCGCGCCGGGCTGCGCTGGCTGCGACAGCGCGTCACGCCGCGCGACGTGGCGGTGCTCTTCCTGGCGGGGCACGGCATCAACGACAGCGGCAACGGCAATTATTATTATCTGCCTCACGAGGCCGAGAACGGCAATCGCGACACCATGCTGCCCGGGGACGAGCTGCAGGCGGCGCTGGGGCAGATCGCCGGCAAGGCCGTGCTCTTCCTGGACACCTGCCACGCCGGCAACCTGCGCGGGGCGTGGCAGGTGGACCTTTCGCGTTTCACCAACGCACTGTCGAGCGTGGAGAGCGGAGTAGTGGTCTTCGCCGCCTCTACCCCGGGGCAGACCTCGCGCGAATCGGACCGCTGGGGGAACGGGGTCTTCACCAAGGCGGTGGTCGAGGGGCTGCGCGGACAGGGCGATTATGAGCGATCGGGCCTCATCACGGTAAGCGTGATGGAGCTCTACATCAGCCGGCGCGAGCAGGAGCTGACGCGCGCCGAACAGACGCCGACCACGGCCAAACCCAGCACGGTGACGGACTTCCTTCTGGCGCGGGTGGTGCCACGACGGCCATTTTACAAGCAGTGGTGGTTCTGGGGCGGGCTGGGCGCGGTGGCCGCGGGGGCGGTGGCCATCGGGGTGGTGGAGGGACTCAAGGTGCCGACACTGACCTTCAATTGACCGAGGAGTTTGTATGCTGAAGCTGCGATGGTTGGGAATCTTTTGTCTGGGGCTGCTCGCCTGTGATCCCGGCGGCGTGCTCATCGATGTATCGCTGCGGGGTGTGACACAAGGGGGCGCGTCCCTGCGGGTGACGCCCCGGATCGACGGCAGGACCATGGAATGGGTGGGCCAGCCCCTGCCCGGAGACGTGGATCATTTCGACCTGCGCCTGCCGCCGGGGACCACGGGCGCGCTCACCGTGAGGGTGCAGGTCATCGGGACCACCGGCTGCCAGATGACGGACGGCAGCGCCGGGGCCGTGCTGGCCGGAGAGAGCAACTATTCCCTGTCGGTTGACCTGTCGGCGCGGCCGGGCTGTCGGATCGTGATGCGGCTCCCCGATGGGGTCCTGACCGGACATGGACGCATCACCTCGGATCCGCCGGGAATCGACTACCCACAAAAAGCCGAGATGTTTCTTCCGGGGGTGCAGACGACCTTGACGCTGCACGCCGATCCGGATGCCGATTCCTACCTGGCCGGCTGGCCGGGGACCCTGGTCTGCCCGGGTACGGGAGACTGCCGGATCGACCCGATCGACCCCGATACCACCGTGGTGACGGCGGCCCTCCTGCCAAGGCGGCTCTGCCATCGGGACCATTTCTGCTGGGACCATCCGCAGCCCCAGGGCAACTCGCTGCTGGGCCTCTCCGTGCTCTCGGCCACCGACGCGTGGGCAGTAGGCTATAACGGTACGGTGATGCACTGGAACGGGGCCTTCTGGGAACTCCTGCCCAGCCTTACCGAGGCCATCCTCCAGGGCGTCTGGGCCCGGTCCGCTGAAGACGTATGGATGGCCGGCGAAGGGGGCACGCTGCTGCGCTGGGACGGCCGTTCCCTAAAGACCGTGCCCAGTCACACCGACAAGGACCTGCGCGCGGTCACCGGCCTGGGCGAGAACGACGTGTGGTTCGCCGGGAACCAAGGGACCTTGCTGCACTGGGACGGACAGGACGTGAGCGCGGTGGACATCGGGACCAACGACAATCTCTACGCGCTGTGGGAAAGCCCCGAGGCGGGACTCTGGGTGTCCGGGGCGCACGAGTCGCTCTGGCACCTGGTCGAGGGCAATGCCACCTGGGTGCAGAGCGTCATGCAGGGCTTCGACCTGTTCGGGCTCTGGGGCAGCGGGCCGAACGACATCTGGGCGGTGGGAGGCAAAGTGGTGGCTGACGGGAAGGGCGGGTCGACTGTCGACAGCAAGATCCTGCGCTACAACGGCAGGGTATGGCAGGAGGACGATTCCTGGAATCCGCAGCGTCTCGAACTCACCAGTCAGCTGTGGAGCGTATGGGGCAGCGGAAAGCAGGATGTCTGGACCGTGGGCGACCTTGGACTGATTGCCCATTACGACGGATCGTCCTGGGCCCGCGTGGCGCTGG
The DNA here is from genome assembly GCA_038231615.1 of Polyangia bacterium. GTDB lineage: Bacteria > Myxococcota_A > Polyangia > Palsa-1104 > JAEUJZ01 > JBBRLA01. Next base: position 2,442 of record JBBRLA010000394.1, read on the forward strand.
ATGCCACGGTCGGCCTGCAGGCCGTCAGCGGCAGCGGCATGGAACAGGTCTTCGCCGTGGGTCACGCCGGGGCCGTCCTGCGCCGCGCGGGCGGGTTCTTCACGGCCCTCAACAGCACGGAGCATGACACGCTCTTCCGGGTCTTTGGCAGTGGGCCCGACGAGGTATTCGCGGCCGGCGCGCGTGGCAAGTTGCTGCGCTGGGACGGTCAGGGCTGGAGCACCCTATCGATCAGCGCAGGCGACCTGCATGATGTATGGCGCTCGCCGGGAGGCCCGAATGCCGGAATCGCGTGGATGGTGGGCGATGACGGGATCATCCTGTGCTCCGGACACATGGGCAAATGTTCGTCCGGGACAGAAAGCTTCTATCGCTTCAGCAGCCCCACCCGTGAGTCGCTTTGGGGGATCTGGGGAAGCGACCAGAGTAACATCTGGGCCGTGGGCGACCATGGCACCCTGCTCCACTTCACCGGCGGATTGTGGATGACTACACCCAGCCCCACGCAGGCCCGCCTGCTGCGCGTCTGGGGCAGCGGATCTGACAACGTCTGGGCGGTAGGGGACGACGCGACCGTGATCCGTTATGACGGCACCTCCTGGGCGCCGGTGCCCGTCCCGGCGTCGGTCGGGCAGCTCATCGGCGTGCATGGGCAGGGCACGGCGGACGTGTGGGTCGTGGGCGATCGGGGCGTCTTGTTGCACTACACCGACCCCAAGAGCCAGCCCAAGGTGATCCCCCTGCCTATCGGGGATGCGCTGAACGACGTATGGTCGGCGGGCCCGAGTGATGTGTGGATCGTCGGGGCCGGATCCGTCATCCATCATGTCGGGAAGCCACTTTCCCGGAAGGACCTGGTCTTCACCGGGACGGACCTCACCGGGATCTGGGGCGATGGCACCGGGCAGGTCTGGGCAGTCGGCGAAGGGGGCGCCATCTTGCGCCAGAAGCCGGCGCCATGAAGGGAATTTTTCTGCTCCTGCTCTGGCTCTCCGCCTGCGACGACGGCCGCGCCACCCTGGCGGTGTCGCTCCTGGGCAGCCTGGATGGCGTGCAGCGCATCGAGGTGAGCCTCGCCTTTGACGGGCAGTCCAAAGTGCAACCCCTCAACGAGGACACGGCTCGCTTCGATGTGAAGTTGCCCGCCGGGTTGACCGGCAAGACCCGCATCCAGGTCGATGCCATCGGCCCCAACGACTGCGTGCTGGTAAGCGGCAACCACACTACGAACGTGATCGATTCGGGTCGGTATGCAGTGGACGTGCAGATGGCACGTCCGGATCCGCCGGATTGCCTGATCCGCGCGGTGCTCTCCGGGCAGGGCAGCGGCAGCGTCACACAGGGCCGGCATGAGTGCCTGCATCACGGCGGGGACAGTACCTCATGTGACGTGGTGGCCGGCAGAAACGGCGAGGACGTGGAGCTTTTGGCAGTCCCGGAGGCGGGATCGTTCTTTCTCGGCTGGTCCGGTGCGTGCACCGGGCCGGGTGGTTGCCGGCTCAAGGCGGGCCGGGGCATGCAGGTCGCGCAGGCCGGGTTCGTGTTGCGCGACATCTGCAGTTCGGATGGCTGGTGCTGGCAAAATCCGCTGCCTCAAGGAGACCAGCTCATCCGCATTCGCGGCACCGCCTCGAACGACATCTGGGCCACGACCGGGTCAGGCACGTTCCTGCACTGGACCGGGGCCTTCTGGCTGGGCGTACCGGGCCCGGCAACCGGCACCTTGAGCGGGATCTGGGGCAGCGCCGGCGATGATGTCTGGGCGGTGGGCACGCAGGTCCTGCACTGGGACGGCGGCACCTGGAAGATCGTGGACGATGGCACGACCCTCTTGGATGTCTCGGGGACTGCACCGGACGACATCTGGGCGGTGGGCAAGCGAGGGAGCATACGTCACTGGCAGGGGAGCGAATGGCAGGACGTGGACAGTCCGGGCAAAATCCCCAAGCCGACCCTGAACGGAGTCAGTGCCATCCGCAAGGGCGAGGCGTGGGCGGTGGGAAACGATGGATCGCTTCTCCACTTTCACGGGGGTGCCTGGTCCATGCAGGCGCTGCCGGCGGGATATGGGGCCCCTTCATTGTGCGCCGTCGCCAGCAGCGGGCCGAACGACGTGTGGGTCGTGGGGATCAGCCGCTCGACGCTCCACTTTGACGGCACGCGCTGGACCTGGCTGTCCCAGGAGCATCCGAGCAGCGACCCGCACTGCCTGGATTCGGCTGGCTCGGGCGACAACAACCTCTACGATGTGTGGGTCGCGGGGGGGTCGGTGTGGGCCACTGGCGATGGGGCGTCTCTTTTGCGCTGGCACTGGCACACCGGCAACAAGAGCGGAGAATGGGAGGTGGTGCAGACCGGGGGGTTGAGCAGCGTATGGGGCACCGGACCAAACGACGTGTGGGGCAGCGGGCCGGCGGGGATCTTGTTGCACTGGAACGGCTTTCAGGTCACTGCGTCCAGCGCCGGGGCCGGGGGCGAGTTGCGCGGGGTCTACCGGGTGGGCGACGACCTCTGGACCGTCGGCGATCAAGGGCAGGCGCTGCGCTTCCGGGGCACGGCCTGGGAACCGATCCAGACCGGCGTGGCCGCCAACCTGGGGGCCGTCTGGGGTATGGACCCGACCCACGTATGGGCAGTCGGCGAACGCGGCACCGTGCTACGCTGGGACGGGCAGGTTTGGACACGATACCCACTGGACCCGAAACAATATGAAAACATTGCACTGGACGCCGTGTGGGGCGCCACGTCCGAAGACGTGTGGATCGGTGGTTACACGGTACAGGACCCCTCCGCGGCCGTGCTGCTCCGTTACCAGAATGGCGTCATCACCGAAGTTTCCCCACCTGCGGAGATGGCCTCCATTCACGGGATGTGGGGCAGTTCCGCCACCGATGTCTGGGCTGTCGGCAGTGACCGGAGCAACAGGGCCGCAGCTTATCACTTACAAGGTGGAGTGTGGTCAAATAGCGGGGTCCCTCCGATCTTGAATTATTTGACCGGGGTGACCGGCATTCCTGGTGGAGAGGTCTGGGCCGTGGCGTTAAACGGCGTGGCGCTTCATTGGACCGCGGGACAATGGGTGGCCGTGACCGTGGAGTTCGACGGCGACAGCCCTGTGCTCCTGCCGCCGCTCTTCGCCATCTCCGCCGCCGATCGCAATCACGTGTGGGCGGTCGGACAAGCGGGCTTCATCATGCAGTGGGATTCCAGGCGGAGCCGCTGGGTCCATTCGCCTTCCGGTGCCTCCGGCATCCTGCTCGGTGTTTTTGCCGGCAAGGGTGGCGAGGCGTGGGTCGTCGGCCACATCAGCGCCATCCTACACCGCCCCTGAACAGAAGCACCTGGACCGGGCAGATTTTGGCGTACCTATCTATCCCCCATGTCCTCGCATTCGCGAGGCCACGGGTGGTGCCCCCACGCTTCATCGGTCACGTACAATAGTACGCTCCCTCAGTCGCTGCGGAATGGGCCCACGCGGCTGAGCGAATGCGTGGGGAGCGCCAAAAGCTGCTCCTGCCATGTGCTTCTTGCTGAAATGACTCTTCATCAACGAGACCCCTGGAGCGGTGAGCGCTCAGAGCCCACCCGGGCCCCGATTCTTATTCTCGCCGCAGCGGAAAGCGCACCAGCACCACCCCCCGTCTGTCCGCACACCCCGGCACCGTGTCCTTGTCGCCGCGAGTGCCGTTCTGCTGCGAGCTTGGCTCCGGCTCCCGCTTCTTCTCGACCTTATCCCCGGCGGGGACCCCGCAGGGGACCGGCGTCCGCCGGGCCTCGCCCTCCACCTGCGCCGCATCCAGCGCCTGTGGCGCCGCTATCAAGAGCAGCGCTCCGGCCCCTTCAATCCCGCCGAGTTTCAACCAGCCCTCGCGCGGGATGTGCCGCTCGCTGCCGGGTTCCGCGGGCCCGGCGTCCGCCGCGCCGTCCAGCGGGGTCAGCGCGCCGGACACCCCCTGCTGCACGGCGTAAAGGTAGAGCTTCCGCTCGCTGCGCACCAGCAACGCGAACTCATCGCCGGAACGCAGCGGTTCGTTAAGCTTGACGAGAGAAGTGCCGCCCTCGTCCTTGACTTCCACTTGAAGCGTGACGACGGGCCCCGGCCCGCGATCCGTGGGTCGCAGGTGCGCGCCGCAGGCGCCGAGAAGGAAAACCAGGGGCCAGGCCACAGGGAGAGGAATGCGCATACAGGCTCCTTGATTCAAGGCGTTTCTCGTCCATGGATCTGGGCGATCGATGCCGCGCAGCGGAAGCCGATGCTTTTGCTGGCCGCACCGTACAAGAACTGACTTCGGCCCGCAGAGCGGGTCACGACGTAAAGCAAGTCGAAGCTACCCCCCCGGGCCACGCGGCGTACCTCCGCCGCACTGCCCAGAGGCGCCGGCTCCCCATCGGCATCGGTGACCCAGGGGTCGCGGCAGGGGGTGGGACAGGGACGGTAGCGCGGCTCGAAGCGGTCCTCGACCCACTCTTGCACGTTGCCTCCAAGATCGAAGACGCCCGCGGGCGAGCGGTCCTGGACAGAGGTGGCGACGGCAGCCGGCCCATGGGCCAGGGTGTCGCACATCCCACCGCGGGTGCGATCAAAGGCCACGCCCTCACAGTTCGGTGCCTCATCCCCCCACGGGAAGCGCATCCCCTCGCTGCCCCGGGCGGCGAACTCCCACTCCGCCTCGGTGGGCAAGCGCAGGCCACGGGCGCGACAGTAACGCCGCGCCGCCTCCCAGGTCACCTGGGTAATCGGGCGCTCCGAAAGGCCGCGGCCCACGCTGAAGCGGCCCTCGTAAAAGAGCACGCCAAACGCCGGATCGTACGAGGGGTACAGGTCGAGGAGCAGCACATCGCCGGCCCGCACCCAGCGCGGCACCTGGGTGTCCCGGTCGGGATCGACGTGCAGGCCGGGCTGCACATCCAACCAGGCGGCAAAACGGCGGCTGGTCACCTCCGTGGTGTCGATGCGAAAGGGCGAGACATACACCTTGCGCGACGGTCCCTCGCGCTGGAAGATGGACAGCACACAGTCCTTTTCCGGAGCCTGCGCCTGCCGCCGACAGCTTTGATAGGCGGAAAGGATCTCATCTTCCGAGCTGCCCATGCGATAGTTGCCGCCGTGCAAGAACACCATCTCAGGGCGCGGCGACTCCCGGAACAGCATGCGCCGAAGCCATGGCCACCCCCCGGCGACAAGGCCCACGGCAAGCAGCAACCCGACCGTCCAAAGGGTCGGGCCAAAGCGCCGCGGCCGCTCCAACCTCAGACCTCCTCGCAACCCCTCCCGCAACCCCTCCAGCGCCTGGTTCAGCTCGATCCCCGAAGGGAAGCGAGCCGCGGCGTCGCGCTTCAGGCAGCGATCCACGATGTCGGCGAAGGCCGGGTCCAGGCGCGGCGCCATCCGCAGTACCGGAGGTGCGTCATTGTTGAGAACTGAATAGCCCAGCGCCGGCAGACCCCGCTGCTTGTGAGGGGGCCGACCGGCGCACAGTTCAAAGATCACCACGCCCAGGGAATAGATGTCGGAACGGAAGGAAGCATCCTCGCCTCGCCACACCTCCGGCGCCATGAACAGCGGGGTGCCGACCGGCG
>JBBRLA010000395.1:0-8021 GCA_038231615.1 Polyangia bacterium
AAGGCCCGTCCTTCTTATCGACGAGGCGCAGGAGGCGCTGACTCCGGTGCTGTGCGAGCTGCGTACGCTGTGCTCCAAACAGCTCGATGCTCACCAGCTCCTGTGCGTCGTGTTTGCCGGCGATCAGCGCTTCGCCGAGCGCCTTCGCCATCCCGACCTGCTCCCGCTGGGCAGCCGCATCCGTCGCCGCCTTGTGCTGGATTACGCCTCTGCCGAAGAACTGCTGGCCTGCCTCGACCATTTGCTTTCCGCCGCCGGCAACCCCGCCCTGATGACTACCGAACTCAAACACACCCTGGCTGAGCATGCCGCCGGCAACTACCGCGTTTTGATGAACCTGTGCGACGAACTCCTTACCGTCGCGGCCGAACGCGAGCTCCCCCAACTCGACGACAAGCTCTACCTGGAAACCTTCGCTCCGCCTCAGCGCACAAAAGCAACCCCCCCCGGGAGGAAACGATGAGCACCCAGAACAAGACCCTGGCCTATAAACATCGCACCCCCACGCCCAGGTCCATTTCCCACCGCTCACCGCCCAGGAGGCCCTGCTGCTGTGTAACCTGACGGACCGCGCCATCGCCGCCCTGTGGCGCACTCACGGGCACGCCATGGGGAACCTCCTTGCTGGGCTCGACCCACTGCCCGCCGTTGCCGACCCGCCCCCGCCCTCCATCGCCACCGCATCCGATCAGGAGCCTTTTCTCGACGACATCTTCTGACCTCTGCCTCCACCCGATCGCCCGCGGCTCCTTCCCTCATTCTCCACGATCAGAACACCATCAAACTTCGCGATCATGCTCACTCCCTATGAGGAAAGACGCGGGAGCCGCGAGATCCCATCGCAGCTCCTTGATATTTCTTCGATCCCCGCTGAATGCCCGGCCAAGTGGGGATAATCCGGCCTCACCGGCTGACTTGCGCCCTGCGGTATTCTCTGGCAAGAATACCATGGCAGAATACCGCAAGAGGACACCATGGCAGTCAAGAAAATCGCGATCTCCGTGCCCGAGGACGTTCTCGACCAGGTGGACCGAGCCTCCGCGGAAAGCGGCGAAAACCGAAGCCGCTTCATCAGTCGAATGTTGATGCTCCTGGCGAAAGCCCGTAGCGAGCTGGAGATCAGTCGAAGAATCAACGCGGTCTTTGCCGATCCCGAGATCCGTAAGGAGCAGGCGGAGACAGCTCGCCGGACTTCTTCTGGGCTGGCCCGCAGAAACGAAACAAAGTGGTGATTGAGCAAGGAGACGTGGTCTGGGTCGATCTGCCAGACCCAGAGGACTCAGCCCCAGGCGGGCGTCATCCCGCTGTTGTCCTTCAGCACGACCGATTCAACCGCACCGCCATCAACACCGTGGTGGTGGTCTTTATTACATCCCAGATTCGGTATGCTGGCCTCCCGGGCAACGTTCGGCTCCGCAAAAGGGAGGCGGGACTGCCCAAGCCATCCGTCGTAAACGTCACCCAGATCGCGACGCTGGACCGCGCGAGCATTGATTCCAAGATCGGGCACCTGACCAAGGAGCGCATGGCCGAGATCTGGCAGGGCGTGCTATTGGTGCTGGAGCCCGAGTAGGCCAACTATTTCGCCAACGAGTTTGTTTCCTTCAGAGGGCCGGATCAAGAACTGGTCTACCGGGAGCAAAATCGATACGAACTTCTCTCAGACTCAGGTTTCGCCCTTTATCCGGCGGTTCCGTGGAGGCGCCGCGTCGGGCTTGCGGTACGAGGTGGGATTTACTGCAAGTCGGCGCGAATCAAGGACATCCATAGGAGCAAGGACACGCTGGGCGGTGCGCAGAATGTCGGCAAAGCAGAGGCCCTGCTTGTGTGAATACCAGGGACGCACCGGAGGAGTGGCCAGAGGACTCGCGTAGGCCTTTTGCGCGAACCACAACACCAGTAGAGTGTAGATACCGTGGAGCGAGAGGCCGAGCTAATCCAGAAGATCGGCGAGTTGACCGTCGACCGCGATTTTTATCCAAAGGGCTCGGTCGTTCCCGGTAGCGGAGCGGCGAGCCCTGATCGAACCGAGAATCCCGCCATCGGTGCGCCGTCAGTGCGAGCTGTTGGCGGTGAATCGCTCAAACTTGTACTACACCCCGGTCCAACCTGACGCCGAGCACCTGGCGCTGATGCGCCAAGTCGACGAACTTCATTTGAAACACCCCTTCTTTGGCAGTCGAATGTTGACCCAGACGCTCAAAATGGAAGGACACCAAGTCAACCGCAAGCAAGTGCAGCGGCTGATGAGGTTGATGGGACTGGAGAGCATGGCACCGAAGCCCAAGACCAGTTCCCCCTTCCCCGGGGACCATAGTAGCCAAAGACCCCGTGAGGCAGTTCCTTGCCACCAGCGAATTGCCCCGCTTCAAGCTCCTCGACAAAGCGCAAGGCTTGTTCATGCAGCGGGTTAGGCGGCTCCAAGATCCGAGGCTGCTCTACAACGTACCGTTTCATCGCAGCCCCCCCAGTTTGAACCTCCCGTAGCCCGCCGCCGTCTTGGCCCCGACTCCCTCATCCACCAGCGCCTGCTTCAGCGCCTGCGCGACCTTATCCAATTGCTGTGCCAAGTCCGCCTGTCCGACCTTTTCTTCCGCCCGACGTTCGATCCCCAGGTGAAATCGAAACTCCGTCTGCACCACGGTCAAGAACGTGTGTGGAATCGGGCTCAGATACTCCCCTGGCGGCCCGATCCCTTCGTAATACTCTCGGTAGTGCGGCGTCAGGACATCCAGCGCCAGTTCAAATTTTCCATCTACTGGATACGCATCATAGAAGATCACCCGGCCAGCCCGGCTCGTGTCTGCCTCCGGCTCATTACCGAAGCAATCCTCCAACTGCTGTCCCGTCCACGCTTCTCGACGAGCCCATGACCGGGTCACTCCTTTCAGGGCCGAGCCCGGGACTCGCGGCACGCCCCAGACTGGATGCAGCGAGACGTTCATCTCGATCGCGCTTGCCCGACCATAATCCACCAGCAGCCGTCCGTTCACCGTGGCCGTGAACGACACATGCAAGGCCCCTGGGTGCAGCAGCGCCACCGTCTCGCGTAGCCGCAAAAGGCCCGCCTGCCCGGCCTCGGACTGCCGGCGCCCTCCCAGGTTCAGTGCATCTGCACGCTCCTCTGCTTCCAGCGCCCATGTCCCAGGGCGCCGCGGGATCAATTTATCCAGCCAGAGTCCAACATTGTCCTTCGGGCCCGGCCGCCGCTGGTAGTGCCCGATCAGCGTCGCGGTTCGCTCCGGCAAGGGCCAGCGCAGCTCGATCATGGGGCGCTCTCCGCCACGAAGCGCTTCATCCACTCAGCCAGGGACATCAGTTCCTGCGTCGCCCGGCGGTAGTCAGCCGGATCCAGGTTCAGGACCAGCTCCATCTGCTCTCTGACCTCGGGCAGCCTCAGATATCTGGCCAAATATTTGCCCAGCTGCCTCAACAGCAGACCCTCAGCGGAATCCTGCTTGCCCGCCCCTTTTGAATGCAGGCCCTCAGCGGAATCCTGCTTGCCCGCCCCTTTTGAATGCAGGAAGGCGAACGTCTGACCCAGCCCGCTGCCCTGCAAGTAGCTCGGGAGCTTGCGCACCAGCGTGGTGTAGCGATCGCCCTTGCCCTTCGCCTCTGTGATCATGTCCCAGGCAGATTTCGCCCTCACCTGTCCAAGCATGCCCCGTGCCACGGTCGGTGCCGGTGTGGCAGGCGGCGCCTGTCCGCCCCCGGCGCCACTTTGCCTCTTCGCCTGCTCTGGCCCGGCCATCACTGCCCCCCCTGACTCAAACGGATTGCCACAACCCCTCGGCCCACGGTCCGATCCCCCCCCAGCCGGATTCTCGACACCTGGGTCGCGGCCTCCCGAAACAGCCGCCGCTGCTCCTCCTGCCGCACCGCCAAGCTCTGCTTGCTTTCGCCCCCCTTGCGACGATCATGCGAGAACAGCCCCAGACTCCACAACACGCTCTCCGCGGGCAGGTTCTCCTCGGTCCACAGCGCCCCCTTGGCTACGGTCCCCGTCTTGGGATCAATACGCACCCGCGTCACCACTTCCGTCGCGTGCTCGGCCAGGAAGCGGAACTCCTGGTCACTGAGGACCGCGACTTGCCCGGGGAGCCGCTCGCGAAACGGCGCATAGCTCTGCCCCTCCGGGAAGGCGTGCTTTCCCAGCCACTCCGCCAGCTTCTGGACCCGATCACTGACCCTCGCGGTGTAATCCAGGTCCTCGATGAGCAGGCGCTTCTGCTTGGTCCCCGGCTCCTCCTTCACCACCGTGCTGCCAGCGCCAATCAAGGCCTCCCCCTTCTCCAGCACATCTCGCTCGCCCGGATCGAACTGGGTCCAGGGCACGGCGCCCTGCCCCAGGATCTCCAGGTCCCGACCCAGCCGCTGCAGGATCAGCGGGCACGTCAGCCAGGCCCACCCGCCCCAGACAGTCCGCGCCGGTAACAGCAACAGCCGCGCGTCGGTCAGCGAGATCGCCCCAGCGAACTCCTCTTTCTCCGGCGCATTCTCCGCCGCGGCCTGCCCCGGCGAACGCTCCGAAGGGGGCTTCGGCCCGAAGAGTCCCTCCAGCTGCTTTCCCCACTCCTCCGCTTCAGCGCCCAGCCCCTGCCGCCAGGCCTCCAGCTCCTCCCGCCACGCTCCTTTGACCCCAGAGCCCTGGATCACCGGCAGCTTGCTCATGCGCTCGCGCTGCAGCGGCAGATCCACGGCCCCGAGGTCCGTCCCGCTGCCGGCGTGGAGCGGCGTCTCCGCATATAGAAAAATCAAGAGTCCCGTATTGGTCATGTGAGTCCCCTTGCTACCATCTTCCGACCAGGGCCACGCCATAGCCGGCCCAGTGATCGTGATCATCTGCGTTGTCTTCGCATAACAGGCGCCACGATGCAGCCACCTCGCTGTCTTCCAGGAAGAGCACGGTCCCCGATGGCACCGCACGCCGCAAGGACCGGGGGCGCCGATTCGCCAGATCATACCCCCCCACCATCTGCGGATGCGCCGTCGCGAACGACACCACCTCGGCCGGCAGCCGCGTCAGCTCCCGGCTCAGCACCGTTGGGGTCACGAACCACACCTTGCGCCGGCCCCCCACGGGTCCGACGGTCAGACTGTCTTCGATCAAGGGCCCTTCCAGCACCCGCACCAGCGCCCGATGCCCTTCCCTCCCAGCGTGACCACCTTACCTTGCAGTCCCTGCAACATGTCGTGGACCGGCCCGTCTGCCTCCACATCGACGGCGAAGCCCACTCGCTCAGCCAGGCGATAGGCCAGTTTGGTATAGAGCATGTGGTCCTGGGCGGCCCCGGTGTCCTCGCGGGCGATGCCCGTCCGAGACTCGACCTGATACAGCTGCCTCTCGGCGACGTAGTCGCCCTTTTCGAGCACGCCAGCGGCGCTGTCCTGGAGCAAGCGCGCCGCGCCTGTCCGCGTCAGATACACTTGCTCCGGGTGCTTGTCAGGCGGCGTGGCGCTTAGCGGCAACCGCCACCGGCTCGGCTGGCTGGCCTCCCCCCCGAAGTGCCACGTCGTGGCCAGATCCGCCCTGGAGGGCAAGGGTCGAAGCAGCTCGTAGGGGACCTCGGCCTCCCTGTCGGTTCCGGTCTTCTTTTTCTCTGGGAAGCTCAGGTCCTTTGGGGGCGCGAAGTACGGGAACACGCCGGTATCTGTCCACCGCGCCAGCAGCGGCCCACGCAGGTGCAGTCGGCCTGGACGCTCTGCATTGCCCAGCAGGGTCCTCACCGCTGCGCTCGCGATTCCGAAGTGAGGGCGGTCGTGGAAGTCCGCTCCTTGCTGTAGGAATAAGGCCGTGCGCAGGCACCCCAGCATCACCGAGGGGAGGGGGAAAATCCCGCGGGCGACATAATGCACGCCGGCATCGAAGGGACGGTGGTCGCGGAACAAGAGGACATCCAGCGGCTCGAAAAACATGGTCACGCGCGTCATGGCCGCTCCTCCTCGGAACCGGACCACTCCTCCCGGGCCAGGAACCGCACCATCAAGAGCAGATCGACCACGTCCCGAAAGGCACGCCGGATTCCCTCTTCGCCGCCCTCTTTCTCCGCGACTGACTCCAGCCGCTCGTCCAAAAATCGACTGATCAGGCCAGCAGGCCCTCGATCTTCACGGCCTTTTCTATCGTATTTCAACAACAGGCAGACGCGATACAGGAACGCATCCTTCATGGACTCTTGCGCCAGGGCATCTACCTCGTGACGGAGCGTGTACCCCACAGAAGGCCGCAGGAGCGGCCAGGTCTCTTCTCCTCGCTGCTTCTGAAACGCCTCGGGAGGACGGATCATCTGCAAGAGGGCCTCCAGCCGCGGGGAATCGGTGGCTGCGCCGTCCTTCTCCCACTGGAAGGGCATCACGGTCCGCAGCGCCTCTCCTGAACGCTTGCAGAGCCGGACGACCATGCGATCCCCGCCCTCGTGCTTGCCGTCCTGCTCTGCACGGCGGGCCTCCTGCAAGACCTGGCCCAGAGGGTCCCGGTGATGCGCGATCGCCACGCCCGCGGTAAAGCTGAAGCGGTTTCCCATGTGCTGCGGCAGGCGCAAAGTCCGGTACAGCTCCCGCAGGCAGCGCAGCAGGGTCCCCACCGGCACCAGCGCCAGCAGGTCATCCCCACCGCTGTAGATCACCCGACCCAGGCATTGGTTTTCGACGATGTCACGAACGACCTCCACGGCGAGGCGACCCAGGCGCCGCGACAGGTCTCCATGGAGCGCCGGGAACAAGGGACGGGTCAGGTCAGCCAGGTTCGTGATCAAATCTGGGTTGCGGATATCCTCGACCTTGGGGGCCCTGGGATTGGTTCCCGTCAGCCATTTACCCATCTTGTCCCCATCGAGCATGATCACCGCGTAGTACTCCGAGGGCCGGGTGGTCAGCTTGCGGCGCACCGACTGAAACGCAGCTGCCGCCTGGGTGAGCTTCGGCCGGAGCATTTCGTAGCGTTTCGGTTCGCCGGGATCGGCCTCCTTCGGATCGTTCATCCAGGGCCGTGAATCGGAAAAGTGGTTGCGCCATGCCGTGCGCGGCTCGTAGTTGCTCTCGAAGAACCAGCTCCCTTCCATGGCCAATATCTGTCGGTTGACCCCCTCTGCCTGAAGCCCGGGCATCAGGCTTCCAGGCGGCTCGAAATCGAGCAGCCTGTCGATGGACCGCATGGTGCTCAACCACTCTTGCACCTCGGACCAGGCTTGCTGCGCCAGGAGGTCCTTACGGAACGGGGCCGTCGCGATGGTGGCCACCGATGGAAAGCGCAGCAACGAGCGATCCTCTATCTGCGGCCCCCGCCCCCGCCATTGGAGCCCCAGGTGAGCCGCCTCGGACCCGTAATAGCACTCCGGAGCGAAGCGCTTGGTCAGGCACACCGCGCACAGGCCCTCTCCCCGGACCAGTTGCAGGGACAACCGAAGCCCTTCGTCGCTGTCTGCCTTCTGCCGCGCTTGCAGCGCCTGGCTCAGCTCATGGAAGAACTGATGGCTTTGACGCTGTTGGCCGCTCTCACTGAGCGGACCCATCTGCTCACGGACACCGCACTGCTGACACTTCGGACGGCTGTCCCCGTTCCAGGGCACATGCGGCAAGGTCGCACGGTGGGCCTTGAGCAGTCGGTGCGTCAGATCGAAGAGCGGACCGTAGGCCGCCCCTGGACTCGGCGAATCTATCAGCGCGCCGCGGCGGTCGGCTGGCACTTGGGCATGCTCCAAGAGTTGCTGGAGCTGGAGTACCGTGTCCGGCCAGGGCTGGATCGCCGCGTCGATCTCCAGGTGGCCATTGATTTGCTCCGTGAAGGACTGCCACACCTCCTCGTTCTTGAACCTGGAGCCAGACCTCTTCAAGATGTCCTGGAGGTACGTATGGGTCTTAGCTCCCATGCATTTCCAGGCGGCCCGCGCTGCCTCTGCCGCTGCCTGTGCTACCTCCGGTGCTCGTTTCCCGGACACCAGCGCCAGGAACTGGTTGGCGATGGAGGACCGCAACAACTCCGCCTTTTCCATGGGCGAGTCCATGGCCTGGCCCAGCAGGAG
>JBBRLA010000396.1:0-7981 GCA_038231615.1 Polyangia bacterium
AAGATGACCCGGGCCCTGGTGCCGGGGCTGATGTATTTCTGGGCCAAGGACTGGGTGATGCTGCGGGAAGAGGAAGATGGAAAAAGCTACTACGATCAACTGCTGCTGCTGGAGGTGCGACCCCGGGCGGCCCACCACGGCGGGGCGACCAAGCACCCGGGATCCGCCGCCCCTTCCTCCTGAAAAGATCCCTGCCTTCCGGACAGCGCGGTCCCTGACTCTCTTCTCCGTCTTCTCGTCCAGCGAGTGGATCAGTTCACGTGCCACACGGTCTGAAGCGGCCCGAAGCCGACTCCCAGGCGCCCCACTGCGGGGAGCTGCACGAAGACCGTGCCTTGCGCCGACACCGGGATGTCCAGCACCATCTGCCTGCCGGCCAGAAGCTCGTCGACCGCCCGCCGGGTGGCCTTCTCCAGCACCCGCAGCGCCTGATCGATGCCCAGCACGAACGCCAGGTCCAGCCGCACGTCGCCCCGGGCCGCGATCGTCGACTTGCGCAGCTCGTTCTGCACCGCCCCGGTGACCAGGCCGGCAATGAGGCCCGGCACCCGCGCGGCGAAGTCCTGGATGCGGCGGATGTCGTTCTGGCTGGAGGTGCACGAGCCCGGCCGCGGCGCCCCGTTGCAGCTCGGGTCGCCGGAACCACACAGGCTGACGCAAATGGCGCCCAGCCCCTCGGTGTCCTGCCCCGCAAAGAGCTGGGTCGCCAGAAGCACGTCCAGGGCCGGGATGGGGATGTTGTTGGGGTTCTTCATGGCCACGGCGATGCCAAACTCGAAAGTCAGCCGGTCCCGCGACGGCGGCGGCCCCAGGGTCGCGGCGCAGGCAAGCTGCGCAATCTGGTTCTGGATGAACACAGGGCAGTAGTAGGCCGCCAGGTCCCGCAAAGATGGCGACCGGCGCAGCCGCACGTCGGAAGCACTCACTGTTGGTGCCAGCGCCCTGGCCGCGCCCCCATCAGTGGCCAGGGCCCGCTGGAGATCGGCGGAAAGCTCCGCGCAACTCCCCATCCCGAGAAGCAGGGGAGCAAGAAGGAGAAGGAAAGGGCCGGGCAGCTTTGGCTTCGACATGGGACTCCTTGCCCTGTAGTAAGGCATCCCCGAGACCCTCAGGCAAGCACAGCCGTGACCTCGTCTGCCCGATCCCGGCGCGGCCCCTTTGCGCAGAGCCGCGCCAGCAGCTTGTTTTTCTTCGAATAGACCGTTTTGGCGGAGATGCCCATGATCTCCGCCACGTCCTCCGCCGACAGGCCCTGGCCGTAATACAGCTCGACGAAGTGCCGGTCCCGGGTCGAGATCCCCGAGAGCACCTGCGAAAGGCGCGCCCACCGCTCCTTCTCCAGCAAAAGCTCCTCGGCGCCCGGTTCCGGGGCGGCGATGAAGGTCAGCGGGTCGTCGAAGACATCCTGGATTCTGGGGCGCCGGGCCTTCTTCCGCAGGTGGTCGCAGGCTGCGTGGCTGCACAGGAGCCCGAGGAACGATCCCAGGCGCGAACGGGCGGGGTCGAAGGAGCGCAGCTTGTGCATGTCGTCCCGCATGAGGCCGAGACAGGTCTCGCCGAAGACCTCGTCGGCCTCTTCGCCGGTGGAGAAGCGGTCGTGGCGGCGCAGGACCAGAAGGATGCAGCGGAACATCAGGGGGCGGAAGCGCCGCACGAGTTCCCGCCAGGCCTGCTCGTTCCGCTTCAGCCCCCACGAAAGCAACATGTCCTCGGTCGCACCGCGAAGATCGGCTGGCCTTTGTGTCATGCACGAAAGACAACGCAAGTCGCGTGCCCACCTGGACCCCACCTGACGTTTCGGCGAAACCCGTTTCCGGCCCTTATAGATAACCGGTCCTTGCAGAAAGCATCGGCGCAAACCGACCCATCGGGGCGCCGCCGAAAAGATCAATCGTAGAACCGTCGGCCAGGATCTGTAGAATGTAGAATATATGCGACGGTAGGCGGAGTACATGCGCTGACGCGGCCGACGAAGTCATAGAGCGAGCGTTTGGGCCCGTTCCGCTCGACCGAGCGAGCGGGCGAGTGATCCTTGGCGCCAGCCTCGGGCTGCTATCGCTGTTGAAGCCGCTAGTTGATTTTTGTCACACTTGCGTACTACCTTGCGATTTCGGAGGCTTTCGATGCACAAACGCGCGTCTTCCTCGCTGCTCCTCCCATGGCTCTGTCTCTGCGTCTCCCTGAGCTGTAACGATCGGGGGGGTGATGGCACCGGGGACGGTGGCACCGACGTGGGCGGCGTCCGGCTGATGTCCCTGGACGTCAAGCCGATCAACGATGTGCTCCTCGTCGACCTGAACACCGAGCAGATCAAGCCGTTCACGGTCCGGGGCTACTTCAGCGATGGCAGCAACACGGATATGACTCACCGGGTCAAGTGGACGCTGGACAACTCCATGACCGGCCGCTTCATCGGCAACCAGTTCCACAGCGCCACCCTCAACCAGAACAAGGTGGACTTCACCCGCGTCATCGCCCAGTACAAGGACGCCAGCAGCATGATCAACGGCGTCGCCAATCTGACGGTGGTGTGGCTGCGTCAAAGCGGCGATTCGCAGGACTTTTTCTTCAACCTGCCCTACAAGGCGGCGGCACAGAGCAAGCCGCTGACGTTCTCGACGGAGGTGCAGTCGCTGGACGTGTTCTTCGACGTGGACACCACGGGCAGCATGGGCGGCGAGATCACCGAACTCACGCGCAGCTTGCAGACCACCGTCATCCCCGGCGTCAAGGCCGCCGCCGCCAAGGACGCTTGGTTCGGCGTCGGCGCCCAGGACGACTGGCCCATCGACCCCTACGGCAACGGCAACTGCAATGGCGGCCCGGACGATCAGCCCCTGGTCCTCATCCAGGAGATGACCGATGACGTGGGCAAGGCCCAGACGGCGGTGGGCGAGCTTCTGAAGAACGGCCACACCCGCGGCTGCGGCAACGACACCCCCGAAGGCCACATGGAGTCCTACTACCAGGTCGCCACCGGTGAGGGGCAGACCGTGGTGGCCAACATCCCGGCCAATCACAAGGGCATCGGCGGCGTCGCCTTCCGCGACGGGGCGCTGCCGGTCCTGGTGGGCATCTCGGACGCCGCCGCCCACACCATCAACGAGCCCGGCAAGACCTGCTTCGGCCAGCCGCTGGACTACTCCGGCCAGGTGGCGACGGTCGGACACAACCGGCAGCAGGTCAAGGATGCGATGAACAAGATCTGCGCCAAGTTCGTCGGCATCACCGCCATCACCATGTCCGAGGAGGGGTGCCTGGCGACCAACGACATGATCGACTTCTCGACCTCTACCGGGGCCCTGGTGCCCCCCGAGGCGTGGGACGTGGGCATGCGGCCCAACGGCTGCGCGGCGGGCAAGTGCTGCACCGGCCAGCTCGGGGCCGGCGAGGAACCCAACAAGGAGGGCCTGTGCCCGCTGGTCTTCAAGATCACCCCACAGGGCACCGGGATCGGCGATCAGGTGACCAGCGGTATCTCGCAGTTGGCGCGCTTCGCCAACTTCGACGTGGTCGCCAGCACCGTCGGTCAGGCCATGGGCACCAAGGGCGAGACCCTGCCCCCGAACAAGACCAGCGCCGACTTCATCAAGAGCATCATCCCGCTGGACGCCCTGCCGCCGATGCCACCGCCGGTGATCGCCTCGCCGGAGATCGCGGGTGACCACTTCACCCACGTGACGCCGGGCAGCTTCCTGCGCTTCACCATCGAGGCGGTGAACGACCTGATCAAGGAGACCACCAAACCCCAGGTGTTCCACGCCACCATCCGGGTGCGTGCCGGCGGCTGTGCCAACCTCGACGCGCGCGATGTGATCATCTTGATCCCGCCGTCCAACCCGACGCCGATGTAGCGCGGCTGACGGCGCGGCGTGCTAGAGATTCCTCCATGGCCACCGACTACACCCACCTGCGTGCGCTGCTGAGCAACGAGACCTTTCCCCATCGCTACGCCCACAAGTTCATCGGACGGAACACGGAGGCCTTCGCCGAGTCGGTGACCGCCTTGGAGGCGGCCTTCCCCGGAGCACAGCGGGTGGCCGAGCGCCGGAGCCAGGGGCAGGACCCGGACGGCCCCCATTACATCGCCTATACCTATGAGCTGGTCGCCGACGAGGTCGAGGAGATCATCTTCCTTCTAGAGGCGACGGCGATGGTCAAGGACCTGAAGATGATCCTGTGAAACGCCGGGCAGGCAACTTTCCGCCGCCTTTGCCGACAACCCTGCCGTGTCCGCGATCCTCGGCCTTCCTTTCGTGACTGCGATGCGTGCCGCCCTGGCCGATCTCCTGTGGCCCCGCTGCTGCGCCTCCTGCGACGAGGTGTTGGCGGGTCAGGACGAGGAGGCCAGCCCTTTCTGCCCGGTCTGCGCCGTCAGTCTGACCGCAATCGACCGGGATGACCCCTCCTTCTGTGCCCGCTGCGCGGCGCCGCTTCAGCACGGTCGCTGCGGCGACTGCGCCCGGAGCCGGCCGGTCTTCGATCGGTTGACGGCGAGTCATCTGTACGGCGGGGCCCTGGTCCCGGCATTGCAGCGGCTCAAGTGGCAGGGGCGCGACGACCTGGCGGGGCCTCTGTCGCGGCTGCTGTGTTCCGCGCTGCGGGCGGTCGCCGGGCGCGTCGATTTGCTGGTCCCGGTCCCGCTGCATGACGGGCGGCTTAGGGAGCGCGGCTACAATCAGGCCGGACTCCTGTGCCGGGGGGCCTGCCGGGCCGCGGGACTGCGCCTGCCGATCGCCGATGGCGTCCTACGCCGCCACCGCCCGGCACCGCCCTCCTTGCGAGAGGGTCCGTTGCAGCGATTGCTGCGGGTCGCCGGGGCTTTTCATGTCCCGAAAGGGGCACAGCGGCGCCTGCGCGGGCGGGCGGTGCTCTTGGTCGACGACGTGGCAACCACCCTGGCCACGGCACAGGCCGCCGCCGCCGCGCTCCTGGCTGGAGGGGCCGCCTCGGTGGAGGTCTTGACTCTGTGCCGGGCAGCCCCATGATGGCCCTCCATGACGCAGGCCAAGCACAAGAGCGGAACCGGCAAAGGTGACGGCATCCAGGTGATCCTGCGCAACAAGCGGGCCCGGCATGAGTACACCATCGAGGATACCATCGAGGCGGGGATCTCGCTGGTGGGTTCGGAGGTGAAATCCCTGCGGGAGGGTCGCGCCCAGCTCACCGACGCCTATGCCGCCCCCGAGTCGGGGGAGATGCTCCTCATGCAGATGCAGATCAGCGAATACCCCTGGGCCAACCGCTGGAACCACGAGCCCAAGAGGCCGCGCAAGCTGCTCCTGCACCGCAAGGAGATCGACCGTCTGAGCGAGGCGGTCAACCGGGAGAGCTACACGCTCTTGCCTCTGGAGGTGTACCTGCTCAAGGGACGGGTCAAAGTGCTGATCGGCCTGTGCAAGGGCAAGAAGCAGTACGACAAGCGCGAGGACGCCAAGGAGCGCGACGCCAAGCGCGACGTAGCCCGGGCCATGCGCAGGAATGCCTAGCCCTTTCGATCGCGTGTCGGCGCAACGCCGGGAACACCAGGCCCGCGGCGCTGTCCAAACAGACATGATGCTAACCTGCGCCCGGCTGCTTCTTGGCCTGCTGCTCCTGTCCGCGCCCGCCTGCGACGAGGCCAGGAAGAAGCCGGCGGCCCCGGCCTGGGAACTGCCCCCGGGGACCTATGCCGACGGCCCCGACGGACTGACCCGGCTCTTCCAGGATGTCCTTGCGGCGTGCAAGAAAGACGATCGGGGCCGGGTGCATGACCTGCTGGCATCGATGGTCATGGGCCGCGAGGAACTGGCCGGGCTCATCGGGCCTGAGCGTGCCACCGCCCTGTGGCCGCGCTATCAGGCCCTTGCCGGCTCGATGGCCAACATCGGCGCCGTCGAGCTGGTCGCCACGGTCTATGAGAAGAAGTATGACGACGTGGTGGTGACCCGGGTCGATCAGCTCCCGCCGGCACAAATGGACCCCGGCGACCGGGATGCCCTGGCCGCCATGGTCCGCAAGCTGCCCCTGTACACCGTGCGCATCAAGCGCAAGACCGAGCCCTCGGGGGTGCGCTACAATTTCTTTTTCTACCAGGAGGGTCACTGGCGCACCGGCAATCAGCTCGGCAAATACCTCGGGACGCGCCAGGGGCGGCGCGGCGCGGCGGCGGCGCGGCGCAAATTGGGTGTTGACGTCCCGGGGGCGGAAGATTAAGTTCCGTCTGTACGTATTTTTAGAAACATTCCACATCGAACGAAGAACCCCGACCCATCACGTCACATCACATAAAGGGGGCGAAACGGTTTCGACGGGGGTGAACTCCGCAGACGGTCGCGTGTCGAGGACCCCGATCCCTCGTAAATCCATCGGGAAAAACACAAACGCGAACGATAACGCGTACGCTCTCGCCGCTTAATAACCGGTAGAAAGCCGTCTCCCCCGAGCAGCTCCTGCGGCTCGGGATCGGGGCGTAAAAAAAGACGGGATAGTGCCCCCGAGGTCCATCGCGGGGGAGGCGAAATCAAAGGTGGAATAGCCCGTGAGCCAGCCTGCCGGTGGGCGGGTGCGCGGGTGAGACAAACCACCGGATACACACGTAGTGGCCCCTGTGAAGCATTCTCGGACCCGGGTTCGACTCCCGGCGCCTCCACTTTTCAACTCTGGAACACTCTTTCTTCAGGGGCAGCAGGCACCGCGGGCGCCTGCTGCCCTCCGGCGCGAGCCGACAACATGAGCTTGCCGACGGCCCGGGTGCGCGCATACTTTCCGTCTTGTGACCGCATCTTCTTTGACCGATCCGGAGGCCCCGCGCGCCCGGACACCCCCTGGGCCTGGCGCACTTGGCTCGATCCTCTTGGCGTTGCGCCTTTTGCGCGATCCGCGGGTGGTGCTGACGGAGAATGCCCGGAAGTATGGTCCGGTCTGGCAGATGCAGGCCATGCTGGACACAAGAGGGCCGCGCCCGCTGGTGATGCTGATGGGGCCGCGGGGGAACGAGCGGGTGTTGTCCCCAAAATACAAGGAGGATTTTTCTTGGTACGAGGGGTACCAGTTCACCATGGAGCCGCTTTTTGGCCGGGACATTCTCTTCCTTCTCGATGACACAAAGGAGGCGCCGGCGCACCGGATGCGCCACCGCACTCTGATCCCGGCGTTCCACCCGCGCCTGGATGACCAGTACATCCAGGCCATGCGCGACATCGCCCTGCACCACTTCGCCCGCTTCGAGGACGGGGCGGAAGTGGACCTGTGCTGGGAAGTCAAGCGCATCACGTTCCACATCGTGGCTCGGCTCCTGTTCGGGGCCGCCGATGAGGACATGCTGATGTTGACCCAGGTGTTCGAGGAGCTGGGCCTGGGTCTTTTCACTCCCATCAGGGTCCGGCTGCCCGGGTTCCGTTTCCACCGCGGCCAGAAGGCGCACCGACGGCTTTCGGCCTACGTGCGGGCCCGCATTTTAGGCTACCGGCAGGCGGGTGCGCCGCCGGCAAACATGCTGGGGCAACTCATGCGGCAAAGGGGTGAAGCCGGAGACGCGCCGACGGACGATGGGTTGCCCGACGAGGCGTTGGTCGGGGAGATGCTGGCGTTCCTTTTCGCCGGCTATGACACCACCTCCAGCCTGCTGATCTCGACGTTCACGGGCCTTGCCGGGCGGCCGGACCTGTACGAAGCGGTGCGGGCCGAGGCCCGGGCGCTGACGGCCCATGGCTTCGCCGCAATGCAGGAGGAGCGCCACCTGGAAGCGACGCTGACCGAGGCCGAACGCATGTACCCGCCGCTGACGTTCGCCCTGCGCGGGGTGCTGCGCGACATCGAATTCGAGGGATTTGCCATCCCGGCGGGGAGCAAGGTGGCCTACAGCGCCTATCACACGGGCAGAATGCCGGAACTCTTCGAGCGCCCGGACGAGTTCCTGCCGGAGCGATTTCTTGGGGGCGAGAAGACGCCGCCCTACGCGATCCTGGGCTTTGGCGGAGGGCATCGGTCGTGCATCGGG
>JBBRLA010000397.1:0-7944 GCA_038231615.1 Polyangia bacterium
CCTTTCCGTTCGGGGGGGGGTGGCCCTGGCCGTGATGGGGGTCGTGGCCCCGGCGGTGGCTGTGGGCCTCGCCCTGAGGGGGGTCGTGGCCCGGGCGGTGGCGATCGACCGGGCGGTCGTGGTCCTGGCGGTGGAAGCGAGCCCGACGGCAATGTCGCCAGTCCCCGTCCTTCTGGCGAACGTGCTTCCGGTACTCCGGCGAGTGAAGCAGCTCCTGCCAGTCCCACGTCTACGGCCGACGTTGGGGAGAAGTCCTGACACATTCTTGACCCCACCCCTTGACCTGGACGATTCCGCGCCGACGTCTTGTTCATGCACGTTGGCATCCGTCTCAAGGGAAATTTCCCCTTCCACCCCGGCGATCGCCGCCCGCCTCCCCACGAGCGGCGCCTAGAAGAGCTGGCCGCCTGGCTGCGCCAGCACTGCCCCGACACCCTCCTCGATCTCAAGTTCGGCGAATCCCAGGAACAACGCCCCGCACTCTATGCGGCCTTCCACTACTTCGCCCCCTACATCGAGATCGCCTTCTCCGACAACACCGTCCGGGTCAGCGCCCTCACTTCCCACCTGGGCCCCGGCTACCACCAGTACCTTTGCGAACTCCTTCAGCAGATCGGCACTGACCTCCACATCCTTTGGGATCGCCCCAGCAAGCCGGACGGCACCGGTGATCCCACCGGCTTCTTCTACTCCGGCGACCGCGGCGCTCTCGAACAGGCCATGCTCGCCTGGCTGAAGGTGGCCTTGAGCGCCGCCCTGTCCAAGGGCTGGTTCGAAAACACCCCGCCCACCCTCATGGTCCCCGCCGATCGCCCCGCCTACCTCCACGAGGGCCTTGTGACCACCCCCCTGGGCCCCCGCAACGCCGGCTGGGTCAGGGAGGTCCTGTCCGGAGGCAGCGGCCACGACGTTTTCCCCTGGTGGCACCCGGGCCTGGGCCACTATTTCCGCGGCCTCCTTCTGTGCCACATGTGGCTCGACGCTCGCTGGGACCGCACCTGCGGCAAGCAGGACGAGGACTTCATCCACCAACTCGAACGCTGGGCCGATCGCGGCCAGAAGCTCGACCCGTCGATCAAGTTCCCCCTGCACGAACTCGACTTCCTCCGCCGCTGCCTCCCCAAGAGCCCGGCCCCCCCGGGCGAGCCTCCGCGGATCGGCTACCGGCGCGGCCGCATGCGCCTTGACGTCCAGCGCTTCTGGACCATGGAGTTACCCGGCGGCATGTCCGTTCACGAGGACAAGGACAAGGACATGTTCATCGCCTGGGACCACGACCGCCTGGTCAGCGTCAAGTACTTCGGTTTGGACAAGACCCGCTTCTCCAACCTCCGCTGGCTCGACGAGAACAGCGCCCCGGCTCAGGGCCAGGTGGTCTTCACCTTCGTGCGCCCCAACGTCGCCGGCAGGGCCATCCTCGACGGCACCCAGCGCAACGACAAAGGGCCCATCTACCGCCTGATCGGCTTGTGCGCCGCCGCCAGGAACACCGTGGTCACCTGCTTCGTCCTCCCCCGGCGTGAGGACCTGGACTGGGCGATCTACGCCTGGGAGTCCTTGGAGCCCCCGGCCCACTTCGAGGCCCTCTACGCCGCCGAGAGCGAAAGGCGGGCCCGCCCGATCTCAGGCGGCTCAGGCGTCCGTGCCGACCGCGTCGGCGATCGAGGCTAGACCGTCGTGCTCGAGCAGGCGCAAGAGACCCTGGTGGATGCGCCGGAGCAGCCCGGGCCCCTCGTAGACCAGGCCCGTATAAAGCTGGACCATCGAGGCGCCCGCCCGGATCTTCTCGTAGGCCGCCGCCGCCGAATCCACCCCGCCCACGCCGACGATCGCCAGGGCCCCCCCGGTGCGCCGGTAGACCTGCCGGATGAGCGCCGTGGATCGCGACGCGAGCGGACGGCCGCTAAGCCCCCCCGGTCCAATCCGCGCCAGGCGATCCGCAGACGTCAATACCCCCTGGCGATCGGCGGCGGTGTTGCACAGCACCAGACCGGCCACCCCGTGGGCCTTTGCCACCGCCAGCAATTCATAAAGGGGCCCGTCAGCCAGTCCGGGCCAGGCGGGCGGCGAGAGCTTGACCAGCACGGGCACCTTTATACCCAGCTCCCGCCGTTCGGCGAAGATCGCTTGAAGCAAGCCATCCAGCGCCGCCGGTTCTTCAAAGGTATGGCCCTCGGCGGTGTTGGGGCACGAGACGTTCAGCGTCACGTAGTCGCACAGCGGCGCGAGGCGGCGAAAGCTCTCGCGGAAGTCGTCCACGCCTGCCGCAGCGGAATTTCTATCGCCAAGCGCCGCGGGCCCTTTGTGCCCGGGGTCGTGGGTCTTGGCCAGGTTGACGCCGATGGGCACCCGCACCGGCACGCCCCGCAGGGCGCGCAGGCGGACGGCGAGGATCTCGGCGCCGTCGTTGTTCAGTCCCATGCGGTTGACGATCGCCCGATCGGCGACCAGGCGAAAGGCCCGCGGGCGGGGGTTCCCCGGGGCTGGGCGGGCGCTGACCGAGCCGACCTCCACCAGGCCGAAGCCGATTCCCTCCCAGAAGCGGACCAGCCGGGCGTTCTTGTCCATCCCCGCCGCCAGCCCGATCGGGCTTTGCAGAGACAGGCCCAGGAAGCGCGGACGCAGCGCAGGGTGGGCGGGCTGGAAGAACCCGCCCAGGAGCGGCAACAACGGCGACGCCTGGTACAGGCGGCCGGCGAGCAGGGCCAGTTCGTGGGCCCGCTCGGCAGAAAGGCAGAAAAGCAGCGGACGAAGCAGCCGGTACATGGGCCACAACATACCCCGGGTCGAGAAATCGTGCCGCGGGGTGGGCCGCGGGCAGGAGAACTGGCACAATGACGCTGCACCTACGGGAACGGAGCCGATCATGAGCGCAACTGCGAGGGACACCGGTAGTGATCTGGGTACGCTGCTTTATGCCCTGCCGGGCAAGGGGGCGGGCGGCGGGTTCGGCTTCCTGCTCGACGTCGCCTACATGGACCTGCCGAAGGACATTTTTACCAAGATGGCGGCGCCCATGGGGCGGGCCCTTTCGGAGATGCGGGCGCTGGAGCAGGGGGCCATCGCCAACCCCGACGAGCACCGCATGGTAGGGCACTACTGGCTGCGCGACGCCGAGCGCGCCCCCAGCGAGGAGATCCGCGAGGAGATCCGCGGGACGCTGCGGCGCATCCACCAGTTCGCCGCCGAGGTCCATGCGGGCAGCGTGAGCAGCGGCGCGGGCCCCTTCCGCAACCTGCTGACCATCGGCATTGGCGGATCCGCCCTGGGACCGGAGCTGGTCGCGGCGGCGCTTTCCGGCCCGGGGGACCGACTGCACCCCTTTTTCCTGGACAACACCGATCCCGACGGCATCGACCGGGTGATCGGGCAGATCCAGGCGACCGCCGGGGGGCTTGCCCAGACCCTGGTGCTGGTGGTCTCCAAGTCGGGGGGCACCAAGGAGACACGCAACGGGCAATTCGAGGTCAAGGAGGCCTTCCGCCGGGCGGGGCTGGACTTCGCCTCGCACTTTGTCGCCGTCACCGGCGATGGCAGTGAGCTGCACCAGACGGCGCTGGCGGAAAAGTGGCGGACCCTCTTCCCGATGTGGGACTGGGTCGGCGGGCGCACCTCGGAGCTGTCGGCGGTGGGGCTCCTGCCGGCGGCGCTACAGGGGCTGGACATCGACGAGATGCTCCGCGGCGCCCGGGAGATGGACGCCCTGACCCGGGCACAGGACCCGGCGAAAAACCCGGCCGCGGTGCTGGCCCTGTGCTGGCACCACGCGATGACCCTGGGGCGGCGAGACATGGTCATCCTGCCCTACAAGGACCGGCTGGAGCTGGTCTCGCGCTACATGCAGCAACTGGTCATGGAGTCCCTGGGCAAGGAGCTGGACCTTTCGGGGAAGGTGGTGAACCAGGGGATCGCGGTTTATGGCAACAAGGGGTCGACCGACCAGCACGCCTACGTCCAGCAACTTCGCGACGGGTTGAACAACTTCTTCGTGACCTTTATCGAGGTCCAGAAGGACCGCGCCCTGCCCCCGGGCGGCAAGGACTTCTTCGTCGAAGAGCAGGTCACCAGCGGGGACTACCTTTTGGGGTTCCTTCTGGGCACCCGCGAGGCACTGCACCAGAAGGGGCGCCTGAGCCTGACGCTGACCGTGCCGGACGTGTCGGCGCATACCCTGGGGATGCTGATCGGGCTCTTCGAGCGAGCGGTGGGGCTGTATGGGTTTTTGGTCGAGATCAACGCCTACCACCAGCCCGGGGTCGAGGCGGGGAAGAAGGCGGCCGTGGGCGTGCTGGCGCTGCAAGGGCGCTTGCTGGCGGCCCTTTCCGAGACGCCGCGGACGGCGGCGGAACTGGCTGGCCAGGGGGAGGCGTATGTCGCCTTCAAGCTGCTGGAGCACCTTTCGGCCAACGGCAGGGTACGCCGGCAGATCGCTGCCGGGGCGCATCCCATGGAGGCCCGCTACCTGCGCTGAGGCGTCTCGGCTATGCTCGGCGCGATGCCACGACGTTTGCCGGGACATTTTCTGGTCAAAAGCGAGCCGGACAAATATTCTTTCGCCCAGCTTCAGGCGGACGGACGGACCGTATGGGACGGCGTCCGCAACTTCGAGGCGCGCAACACCCTGCGGGCCATGAAGCAGGGGGACCTTTTGCTCTACTACCACTCCAACGAGGGCAAGGAGGTCGTCGGCGTGGCCCGGGTGAGCAAGGAGGCCTTCGCCGACCCGACCGAAGGCCCCGGCGAGGACTGGGCGGCCATCGAGGTCGAACCGGTGGGGCCGCTGGCCAAGCCAGTCACCCTGGCGGCGATCAAGCAAGAGCCGCGGCTGCGGGAGATCGCCCTGTTGCGGCGGTCGCGGCTTTCGGTGGTGCCGCTTTCGCCGGGGGAGTTCAAGATCATCCTTCAGATGGGCCAGACCCGGCTGCCGCGGAGCCGCTAGCTGCCCCAGCGGGCGATGATCGCGTGGACCTTCTCGATGAAGGGGGCGCGGTGGTGGCGCTCGAACTCTTGCCAGGTGCACAGGGTTTTGGTGTCGGTCACCCGGTCCAGGAAGACCGTACCCTGCAAGTGATCCACCTCATGCTGGTAGGTGCCGGCGGTGATGCCGCGGGCCTCATAGTCCAGTTCGTTGCCGTGGCGGTCCCAGGCCTGCACCCGCAGGTGCAGCGTCCGGTTCACCACCCCGCGCAGGTTCGGCACGCTCAGGCAGCCTTCGTAGTTCTCGAAAGTCTCGTCGACCAGCGGGGTCAGCACCGGGTTCACCAGCACGGTCAGCGGCAGCTTGGGCTTGTAGGGGTAGCGCGGGTTGTCGCGGACCTCCAGGGCGCAAAGCTGCACCGGCTCGTAGATCTGCGGCGCCGCCAGTCCGGCCCCGTCCGCGTCGCGCAGGGTCTCGATGAGATCGTCGATCAGCGTCTGGGTCTTGTCGGAGAGCAACTCCTCGCGGGTCAATGGCCGGGACTGCTGGCGCAGAACTGGGTGGCCAAGGACGGCGATTTTCCTGATGGACATGCTAGAAAGATAACACGCAAAGGATTCGCCGGCCGTCCCTCCGGGGCGCGTCGGCACCAAAGAAGGAACACGCGATGGCCCGTATGGTGATGTGCAAGAAACTCAGCCGGGAACTGCCCGGGTTGACCTTCCGGCCCTTCGACGACGACCTGGGGCGGCGGATCTACGACGAGATCTCCGACGAGGGGTGGACGATGTGGCTGGAGCACTCGAAGATGCTGATCAACGAATACCGCCTGGACCTGGTCACCCCGGAGGCGTTCGAGTTGCTTCATGAGCGCTGCGATGCCTTCTTCTTCGGGGAGGGTTCGTCGCTGCCGCCGGACTTTCGCGCCCCGCCAAAGAAGTAGCGGCGGGTGAGGGCCGACGGAGACATCCTGCTGGTGTCGCTTTACGAGCTGGGGCACCAGCCGCTGCAACTCGCCTGGCCGCTGGGGTTCTTGCGGGCCGCGGGGTTTGCGCCGGCCGCGCTGGATCTGTTCGCCGAGAAGCTGGATGAGGAGCGGGTGCGCGCCGCCCGGGCGATCTTCGTCTCGGTGCCGATGCACACCGCCCTGCGGCTGGGGGTGCGCTTCCTTGCGCGGGCGCAGGCGCTGAACCCGGCGGCGAGGATCGGGTTTTACGGGCTCTACGCGACGCTGAACGGGGACTATCTGCTGCACCGGGGAGCGGATGCCATCCTGGGCGGGGAGTATGAGTCGGCGCTTTTGGCGCTCTGCGAGGCGCTGTCTTTACCGGAATGGGCTAAGGGGACGCGGCGGGAGATGCCGATGGTAAAGGGGGTGACCACGCGGGGCCGCCGGGAGCCGCCGGTGATGACCCGGCTGCCCTTTGTGGTGCCCGAGCGGAAGGGCCTGATTCCCCTGCCCCGCTACGCCCGCTTCGATCCCGGCGACGGCGGGCCGCAGCAGACCGCGGGATACGTCGAGGCCAGTCGGGGCTGCAAGCACCTGTGCCGGCATTGCCCGATCCCGCCGGTGTACCGGGGGCGCTTCTTCGTGGTCCCCAGGGAAATCGTCCTGGCCGACGTGGCCCAGCAGGTGCGGCAGGGAGCGGAGCATATCACCTTCGGGGACCCGGATTTCCTCAACGGCCCCGGGCATGCCATAAAGGTGGCGCGGGCGCTGCACCGGGAGTTCCCCAAAATCACCTTCGACGTGACGGCGAAAGTCGAGCACATCCTGAAGCACCGCGGGATGTGGCCCGAGCTGGCGGCGCTGGGCTGCCGCTTCGTGGTGTCGGCGGTGGAATCGCTGAGCCCGCGGGTGCTGGCCCTTTTGCACAAGGGGCACGGGCCCGCGGACGTCGAAGCCGCGCTGCGGGTGCTGCGCGAGGCGGGGATCGCCATGCGCCCCTCGCTGGTGGCCTTCACGCCGATGACCACCCTTTTGGACTACCTGGAGGTGCTCGCCTTCGTCGAACGGCACGGGCTGCAGGAGAGCATCGACCCGGTGCAATTCACCATCCGGCTGCTGGTGCCACCGGGGTCCTCTTTGCTGGAGGCGCCGGAGCTGGCGCCCTACCTGGGGACGCTGGACGAGGAAAGGCTGACCTACATCTGGCGGCACCCGGACCCGCGGATGGACGCGCTGCACGCGGCGGTCACCTTCCGGGTGCAAGAGGCGGTGACCCAGAAGGAAGCGCCCGGAGACACTCTGGCCGCGCTGCAGGAATTAGCGCTGCGGGCAGCATTCGGGCGCGAGATCGGGCGGGATGACGTGGTGCGGGCGCGGGCCACCCAGAGCAAGGCACCGCGGCTGACCGAGCCCTGGTTCTGCTGAGCGGAACCGACAGAAAGCCAGTTGGCTTTCTAGCCACCTTCATCATCCCCCGCGACAATCGCTGCAGCGAAGATTGCGCTTTGCCGCATAGGCCAGGATCTCCGCGTCTTTTTTGAAGAGCGTGAGGTCCGGCATCTCGATCAGCGTCTGCACCAGGATTCGATCGGCAGGGTCGCGGTGCGACCACTCCAGCATGAACGCGCGGGCCAGGAGCACGGGTGTCAGAGGCAGCACGTTGGTTGCAGATACCGAGACAGCTTGTTCGAACCATTCCGCAGGCGGCATCTGCAGGGTCAACCTGCCAACGCGCACCAGACACGCCACCTCGGCTGCCGAGATGGCGCTTACCGCCAGGTCATCGGACGCGAGTTCCTCGGCATACGAAGCGGGCTGGCCCAGCACCAAGAGTACGAAGATATGAGTATCAAGCAGGATCATCTGCGGGATCCGTCCATGGATCCAGGGAAGGCAGTACGGGCGCGACCAGATCTCCGGTAATCTGCCCAGTCCCTGTCTTTGACTGCTGCAGTGACCTTTGGATCTCGCGGGTTTTCGTAGAACACGATCCGCTCGACCTCAGGCTCGATCTCCTTACGACCACGCAACGAGAACACGCGCGAGACGAAGGTCTCCGGCGTCATCGGCAGAGCCC
>JBBRLA010000398.1:0-7941 GCA_038231615.1 Polyangia bacterium
ACGACGCACGGGTTCATCAGCATGTCCTCGACAGCGTCGAAAAAAGCCGGCTCGCAGGCGAGGCTCGCGTCTGGGTACTTCCAACGTCCGGTGGCCGGCGTGTGGACCTTCATGTCCGCGGTGAAGGATTCGCACGGGCTGCTTTCCAGTGCCCGGCGCAAAGCCGAGACAAGGTTGCCGGTGATGCCGTCGTGTCGACGGTTGCAGCCAGCCATAGCGATGAACTGGCCGCCTTCATAGTCGTGCTTTTCCTCGAAGGCCCGCTCATGGGCGAGATCCTCTTCGAGGGTGGTTTGCTTCAGGGCTACGGCGCTCATGAGCCTCAAGATAGCACCCTGAATGCCAGAGTACCAGGTTGCCAGACAGCCAGGAGCCTGGAGACGCTGCCCCCATGGTTTGTGATGTCCTCTCCATCAAGGCTCCTCTGGGAGGCGCTAAGGCCCGGGCACCAGCACCGAGATCGACTGCGCCGGCATCGCGTAGTTGAAAGCGTTCTGCGCCACCGCCGCGATCGTCGCCGCCGGGAAAAGCCGTGCCCCGGCGCTGGTCAACGTGTACACCCTGGCGTGCCCGAACGACGTGGGGTGGGCCACGGTGATGCCGGCCCGCAGAGGCCCGGTGGTCTTGTTGATGGCCAGAAGGATCACCCGCGCCGGGCTGCCGGCGTCCAGGCTGGCGTAGACCGATGCCTTCACCCGGTCGCTGTTCGTCGCCTCGATGGATGTGTCCCCGAATGCGCCGCCGGCCCCGTCGAAGTTGCGGTACGCCGTGAGGCCGGCATACAGGTAGCTCTCGTCCGCCGAAAGCTCCCAGATCGACGCCGCCCCCACGCCCTCCCTGCCGAAGATTCCCAATACGTCGGCGGCGGCGATGGCCCCGCTGATGTGCCCTCCGCCGCCGTAGTTCCACTCGGTGAACGCGAGCTGCGTGCCGGGGTAATTTTTGGCGATCTTGTCCAAAAGCCGCGGCAGAAGGCGGATCGGCCCGTTGATCGAGCCGGTGATCCAGCTCGATTCTGTGTAGCTCTCGTCCCAGAGCGAGCGAGGCGCCTGCACCCGCGCCTCGACCAGGCCAGCGCTGGTGCCGGGAGCGGTGATGCGGATGTTGTCGCCCCGGGCCTCGGGGTACCAGTGCAGGTCCAGGTAGTCGATCAGCCGCTTGCCGGCCGCCGTCTCCGCCGCCGACATGCGCCCGAGATAATAGTCGATGAACTCGCCCTTCTTGCCCTG
Organism: Polyangia bacterium; assembly: GCA_038231615.1. Lineage (GTDB taxonomy): Bacteria > Myxococcota_A > Polyangia > Palsa-1104 > JAEUJZ01 > JBBRLA01. The sequence continues at coordinate 1,230 of JBBRLA010000398.1, forward strand.
GTCCGGGGCGTTTTGCAGGTTCACGTAGCCCTGCCAGCCGTAGCTGACGAAGCCGGTGATCTTGGCGTCGGGGGCCACCGCCTTGATGGCTTTCGCATAGTCGATGTTGCGCTGGCACAGCTCGTCGTACCCGACCGCCTGTGGGTGGACCTCGGCATGGGTCGAGGCCCACAGGTCGGGTTCGTTGTCCAGGGCGTAGAGCACCCGCGCCCCGGGCACCGCGCCCTTGACCCAAGAGACGAACTCATCCTGGTTGACGTAAGCGTCGGTGGGGTCGGGGGTGGCGGCGAAGGGCGCGCCCTTTTGCGCGCGGTTCTTTTTCATGCGGGTATCGAGGTAATTCGCTCCCGACTTGCGCACGTCCCCAGAGCACCCAGGCGGCCCGGAGCCGCCCTTCTTGTCGCCGGCCACGTAATCCACCACGGGCACCGTCAGAAGCGCCGCGGCGCCGTGATCGCGGGCGGTGGTCAGAAGCGGGTGCACCGCGTCCCCGGGAGTGTCGGTGGTGCCCAGGTAGGCGTCGTTTTGGAAGCAATAGTCGTTGCCGGCGTTGGAGGCGTTGGTCTCCCAGTTGTAGGCGGTCAGCCGGTTGCCACCGCTGCGCACCAGGGCCTGCCGATTGGTGGCGATGTCGCGGGCGCCGCTGCTGCCATAAATCAGCGACGAGATGGCGTGCACCCCTCGATCGGAGCGCACGGCGAAGGTCACCTCCGCCGGGCCGGGGTCGCCGGGCTGAAGCGGCGGGCCCAGATCGACGGGAGCGGCCAGGTCGGGGCCCCCGGCGCCGCCGTCCCCTTGCAGGTCCGTGACAGGAATGTCAGGGCCGCAGCCCTGAAGGAGCAAGATGAGGAGGCCCGGGGCGATTCGTGCGGTGATCATCATGATCAGAAAGAGGAGCAGACCGGCCCTTTCGGGTCAACCCGGCCAGATGATTCGCTGAGCCTGCGCGCCAGGCGTCGCCGATCTGCTTCGGCACTTCGGCCGCACCCTGGTTGTCGGGGGGGCCATCGAATGATTCTTGGGCATTGCTCCGCAACCGCGCCCCTGCTAGTGTGGCGGGGTGACGTCAGCAAGAAGACCGCGAAGTGATGGACGGCTCGCCAGGTGCCTGCGCGAGTGCGAACGAAAGTGCATCCACGCAGCGCTCAACCAGCATCACGGGCACAACACCCAGACCGCTCTGTGGTTGGGTGTCAGCCGGCGTGCGCTTTACGACAAGATGCGCGACTACGGCCTGGAGGGGGAAGCCTCCGCCCTCAGGACCGAGGCCGGCATCATGGGCCCGCGGAAGGTCGAGCTGGACCCCGACCGGATGCCCCCGCCCAAGGGCAAGCCCCACGCCACGGGCAAGAAAAAAACCAGATAGCCGCCTCGGCGCGGTCCACAGCCGCGCATCGCTATCCCTGCGCCCTCGATGGGGCTCAATCAAAGCGGCCAGCGCAATCGGCACCCGGGTGGGACCTGAAGGCTGGGTGTGGGTCTACGACGTTTTGCGACAGATGTCTCCAGATCTTCGGCCCAGGTCGAGCGTATGATGTGAAACGGGATGGTGTCATCATGAAGCTCCGGCCTCTGTCTGCCCCATTGCCAGCCGCCGTGCTGGTCCTCTTTTCCGCGATCCTCCTTTGCTGCCCCCAAAGCCCGACCCCCGATCCGGGGACGTCGGGGACCGTCGAACCGCCCAAGTCCACCGTCCTGCGCCTGCCCCCACCGGTGCGCCCGGTCCCTGTCGAGGGCACCGGCCGGAATGACGCCCCGGGGAACCCGATCGTCCGCTCGGGCGCTCCCCTTTCGCTGACCTCCTCGGACGGCACCGGCCTCCGCGTCGTGTCCCTCCAGGCCCGCGCCGTCGTCGAGGACCCCCTGGCCTTCACCGAGCTACGCCTGGTCTTCCAGAACCCCCAGCCCCGGCAGATCGAGGGCCAGTTCGCCATCACCCTGCCCCAGGGCGCCACCATCAGCCGCTTCGCCATGCGCCAGGGCGACGTGTGGCAGGAGGGCGAGGTCGTCGAGCTTCAGGCCGCCCGACAGGCCTATGAGGACTTCCTTCACCGCAGGCAGGACCCGGCCCTTTTGGAAAAGCAGGCCGGCAACGAGTTCCGCGCCCGCGTCTTCCCCATCCCACCGTCGGGCACCAAGGAACTCATCGTCTCTTACTCCCAGGAACTCCCCAGAAAGAGCGATCCTTATCGCATTTTCCTTCGCGGCCTGCCCCAGCTCGGCAGCCTCGACATCCGCGTCCTTCTGGGCAAGACCGAGGTGCGTGCGGGGGGATCTTCCCTGGGCGGTACCACTGTGTCCCACGAGGCCCTGGAGGTCAAGAAGACCGACTTTCTTCCCGACACTGACTTCGAGGTCGCCGTGCCCGCCGCCCCCGACCGCCTGGGCCTGCGTCACGACAACCTGGTGGTCGCGCGGCTTCTGCCCGTGGCCGATCAGCAGCCCGAGCCCATCGAGAGCCTGATCGTCCTTCTCGACACCAGCGCCTCGCGCGCCCTGGGCTTTGCCGCACAGCTCGACCGCCTGCAGAAGACCCTCGCCGCCTTGCAGGCCCCGCAAAAGACGCGCCTGCGCCTGCTTGCCTTCGATCAGGACATCGAGGAGATCTATGCCGGCCCCATGGAAGGATTGGGTCAGAAGCAGCTCGCCCACCTGCTGGATCGGCGGGCCCTGGGCGCGTCCGATCTGGGCAAGGCGCTGCGCTTTCTGGTCTCCCGCCAGGGCGATCCCTATGCCCGCGTGCTGCTGGTGAGCGATGGCATCGTCACCGCCGGCAAGACCGAGGGCAACGAGTTACAGAAAGAGGTCGTGGGCCTGCTGGGCGCCGGGGTCAAGCGCCTCGACGCCATCGCCAGCGGCGGCATTCGCGACGAGGCGCTCCTGCGCAAGCTGGCCACCGCCGGACTGCCCAAAAACGGCGTGGTGCTGGATGGCGACTTGCCGGTGGACGAACTGGCCCGGCGGCTGCAGCGCGCTACGTTCTCCGGGGTCAAGGTGACCGTGCCCGGCAGCCAGTGGTCGTGGCCCGCGCAGCTCGACGGCCTCCAGCCGGGCGACGAGGTCCTGGTCTACGCCGACCTGCCCCGCACCCAGCCCTTCGAGGTGGTGCTGGAGGGTGCCCGCGCCGATCGCCAGGCCTTCACCCTGGCCCAGGTGGATCGACCGTTGCTGGAGCGGGCCTGGGTCAACGCCCGCATCCAGAAGCTGATGTACCAGCGCGACACTCTGGCCGGCGGAGACCAGGACCTGCGCGAGGCGCTGCGCCATCAGATCGTCGACATCTCCACCAAGTTCCGCGTCCTTTCCGACTTCACCGCCATGCTGGTGCTGGAGACCGAAGCGGATTACGCCCGTTTCCATATCGATCGCCGCGCCCTGACCGATGTGCTGACCGTGGGTCAAAGCGGCATCGAGGTGGTGAACCGCAGCCAGCCGGCGACCCCGGCGCTGGTCAACCGCACCATCCTTTCCACCACGCCGCAGGCCCAGCCGGCCGGCGCCCCGGCCAAGCCGGCGCAAAAGACGGTGATGGCCAACCAAGGCGCGCTGGTCGAGAAGAAATCGCGTCCTCTCTCGATCGACGGAGACGGTGTTGTCGACCTTCCAAAGAGGGGCGCGGACAAGGGCAAAAATGATGAGGGTGGCGCCCTGCAGGGCAATCCTCTGGCCGCAAAGGACGATGCGCTCGGCGGCCTCCCCGGCAGAAGGGGTGGAGGGGCCCCGGCGGGGGCGGTCGCTGCGCCGCGTCCGATGCCGACCCCGGCCGTTGCCGCGCTGCCCGCGGCGGAGCCAGAGATGCAGAAGGCCGAAGCCAACCCGCCGGCCCCGCGTGAGGAGCGGCCCATGGCGCTGGTCGCGGACCCGTCCCCCGCCGACCGCGAACGCCGGCAAAGGCAAATGCCTGCTGAACCCCCGCGGCGCATGGCGCTTTCCCACCGCTCCGCCGGGCCCAGGGCGGACTCCCCCGGCCTGATCGATCAACTCTTGGGTGGCGGCGATTCGTCCAGCAACTGGAAGCAGTCTTTGGTCGACCCCTACCAGGGCAAGCTGGCCCAGGTCATGAACCTGCTCAAACGCGGCAAGCGTGACGACGCGCTGCGAGCGGCGCTGGCCTGGCGCGACGAGGACCCCGGCGACGTGCTGGCGCTCATCGGTCTGGGCGAAGCGCTGGAGGCCATGGGACAGAAGAAGGCCGCCGCCCGCGCCTACGGATCGATCATCGATCTGTTCCCCGGCCGCGCCGACCTGCGCCGCTTCGCCGGCGAACGCCTGGAGCGCCTGCTGGCCGACGGCCTGGAACTGGCTGTGGACACCTACCGCCAGGCCCGCACCCAGCGCCCCGATCACCCCGCCAGCCACCGCTTGCTGGCCTACGCTCTCCTCCGTGCCGGGCAGCCCGAGGAGGCCTTCGAGGTCATCGCCGAGGGTGCCAAGCGCAGCTACCCCGAGGGCCGCTTTGCCGGGGTGGATCGCATCCTCCACGAGGACGTGGGCCTGATTGGCATGGCCTGGGCGCGCAAGCAGCCCGACCGCCAGGGGGACATCGCCAGCCGCATCAGCGCCGCTGCCGGCATCCCGCCCAACGGTCCCTCGGTGCGCTTCATCCTCAACTGGGAGACCGATGCCAACGACGTCGACTTCCACATCAGCGATGGACGCGGCGGCCACGCCTACTACGGGCAGAAGGCCCTGCCAAGCGGCGGCGAACTCTACGCCGACGTGACCACTGGCTACGGCCCCGAGTGCTTCACCATCGAAGGCAAGCCCGGCGCCTACCCCTACAAGTTGCAGGCCCACTACTATTCCCGCGGCCCCATGGGCTACGGCATGGGCAAGCTCGAGATCATCGAGCACGACGGCCGCGGCAACCTGCGCTTCGTCGAGCGCCCCTTCGTCATCATGGCCGACAACGCCTTCGTCGATCTGGGCACCGTGCCGGGCCCTCTGCCGCAGTAGTCTTTCTCGCTCCCGTGTGATCCAGGGTGACGTGGTAGATCTTCACCACGTCCTTTAACCCCATCCCCTGCAGCTCTCGTCGCACAGACCGGCCCGCGCAAGCGTGGCATGGGGCGTGCTGTTGCATTGTGGCAGAAGTCGGGTGTTAATTACCCGTCACCCATGGAGGTCCCATGCCCCTGCCTTCGCGCCTCGTGATGATCCTGGTCCTCGGTTGCCTGGCGTTCCACCCGTCAGGAGCGGCCCGGGGCCAGGAGGGCCCCACCAGGCCCACCGTGTCCAGCGCCACGCTGCAGGCGGTCAAGGACCAGGTGGTCATACTGCGCATGCAGGACGGCACCGAGGTCACCTGCCGGGTGCTCCAGGTCGCGGGGGAGCGGGTGGTGGTAGCTCGGCTGCCCGGCAATGACGTGGTGGAACTGCCCATCATGGCCGTCTTTTCCGTGCGGCTGCTCTCGGCCGGGGTGCCGTTGGCCGTGGCCCCGGTCGGGCGCGAGGAGGAAGCCCTGGCCCGCGCGCGCACGCCTGGAAAGCCGCGCCACCTGGCCCTGAACCTGGGGGTGGCCCCGGCGTTGAACATCGACGTGGACGTCGGCCTCTTTCACGGCTTCCTCAACGGCTCGCTGGTCTTTCCCATCGCTACCCAGGGGCAATGGCTGGCCTTCTCCGCCGGCCTGGGAATAGGAATCCCGGTGAGCCCGCGCCAGCCGAACCTCAAGCTCGACATCTTCGCGATGGTGGCCCCGATGCGCCTCGACAAAGACACGTGGGTCGGGATCGGCGTCGGCCTGGGCCTGCACTACACCTGGAACAACGGGCTGACCCTGGGCTTCACCGTTCCGATCCTGGGCTATGCCGTCCATGCCGGTGGCTCGCAATACACCAGCTCCGGGGATGGCGCGGCGTACTTCTATCTGGCCGGGGCCACCGGTCTGCCCCTGGGCTTCATCGGCTACCGCTTCTGAGCCGACTCTCTATGGCAACAACATCCAGGCTGCCCTTGCCAGGCAAAACGAATCTGCTCGCCACATGTTCCCGAAAATCCGCATCGTGCAACGGCCAATTGGCGGCAACAGGGTGTTCCGCGGGCCGCGGCGCGTGCCGATGACACGCTCCCGCTTTCGCGACAGGCGTGCACGGCTGTGACCACAGCCCTCCACTGCTGTGACCACAGCCCTCCACTGCTGCGACCACAGCCCTCTACTGCTGTGACCACAGCCCTCTACTGCTGTAACCACAGCCCTCTACTCCTGTTTGGCACCAACAACCACGCCAATCGTGCGCATCACCAGCCAAGATTAGCTCATCACCAGCCAAGATTAGCGCATCACCAGCCAAGATTAGCGCATCACCAGCCAAGATTAGTGCATCACCAGCAAAAATTAGCGCATCACCAGCCAAAATTAGTGCGTTTTGCCCCTTGCCACCCGTCCGCGTCGCCCTATTTCCCATGGATGACACGTATCCTTTCCGATCCAGCCATGAAAAGCCAAGACACCAGCACTGCCATCCAGGCCCTCCAGGACCGCCTGTTCCACGTCGCTCACGTCCCGCGGGTGCCCTTGACCGTCATCGCCACGTTCATCGACTTCGCTCTGGGCCACTGCGACCTGCTTCCCGAGCCCCAGCTTGACGCCCGTCAGACAGGGACTTCGGCCTGAGTGGGAAAGACGACTAAGTTGTTGTAGTACGAGGTAGATTGGAGGCTCATCAGTCGATCTATTTCCAGCGGAAACCAAATCGAGTTGGACAACGA
>JBBRLA010000399.1:0-7932 GCA_038231615.1 Polyangia bacterium
CGCTGGCGATGAACTTGCTCGGCTGCACGTAGACGATGCTCTTGCCGTCGGCGGACCAGTCGGGCTGGGTGCCCCGGCCCGGGGCAGTGGAGACCTTGGCCGGAGTCGCCGCGGCGCCGGTGTTGCCGTCGAAGAGCAGGAAGTTGGTCTCGGTACTCCGCCCCTGGGTGGCCAGAAGCAGCTTGTGGTCCGGCGAAAACGCCTGGAACCCCGGCGGCAGCGTGCCCCCCTGGGCGGTCTTCTTGGCCACGTCGATGCTGGCCCCGTGCAGGTCGGCGTACTCGTCGTCGGCATCGGCATCGTCGGAGCCGTAGCTCATCTTCAGGCCGTCGCGGGACAGGAAGTGGCAGCCGATGCAGCGGGACAGGCCCTGCGACGGGGCCAGGTAGGTCTCGGGCATCTGCCCGCGCAGGCCGAAGTCGTAGCGGTAGATGCCGCCGGTCTTGCCCTGCACCCCGCCCAGCACCACCGACTGCCAGTAATAGAGGCCGCCGCGGATGTCCTGGCTGGCGAAGCGCAGGGTGCGCGCCGCCGAGGTGGCGATGCACGAGCCCGCGGCATCGGTGGCACGGACGGTGATGGTGACCGGGGCGCCGCCGCGATTGGTTTGGGAGATGAAGTCCCACACCACCTGGGTCAGGTCGTAGGCGCAACCGTTGGTGGCAAGGCCCCTGCTGTCCATGATGGCGCTGCAGCGGGTCTCGACCCGGATGTCGGTGACGTCGTTGTGGAAGTCGACCTCGAAGAGGGTGTTTCCGGTGGCCTGGTCGAACTGGGTCTGAATGACGTTCATGTTCGGCGGCAAGAGCGCCTTGTCCGGCGGGTAGAGCAGCGCCGGGGCGCGGCTGGCGGGGCACGGCGGGGTGCCGTCCTTGGGGAAGGCCGGACAACCGGGGCACGTGTCGGTGATGCCGGCGTGCAGGCGCACGTGCAGGGTGGCAAAGCCGCTTTGCTGCTGGAAGATGGCGCGCACCCGAGACGTGCCGCCCCGGGTGTTGGTGGTGGTCAGGATGCTGCCCGCGAAGCTGCCCAGCGACGGGTCGTCCAGGCTCAAAGACGACTGCGCGGTAACGTCGGTGCCATCGCCGGTCTTCACCATGTAGACCTGCGTCGGCCCGGGGGCGCCCGCGGTGACGTCCAGGGTGACCTCCGCCGGCGTCACCGACAGCGCGCCGCCGGTGATGGCGTCGCTGTTGCCGCCATCGTCACCGCCGCCGCCGATGGTGTTCGGGTTGCATGAACAGCCCTTGCCCACCCCGATCGACAGGAGCAGGGCGCAGACCAAAAGGGCCGAAGCGGCACGACCGGTGCGGGGGGCGACATCACGCATGGCTAAACCTTTCGCGCGGGCTGCCGACGTCAAGGCGGCGCTGGGCAGACCACGGGACACTGATGGTAACGCCAGGGCCCGGCCATGTAAACCGAGGCGATGGATGATAAGGCCATGCCGCGGTGCGCAACAAGACTGGCGCGGGGAAAAGATGCAACCTATGTTGCCCTCGAAGGAGAATGACCATGCCACAGACCACGACCGCCGAAGAGATCCGCCAGCAAATCAACAAGAGCTTTGAAGAACTGAAGACCCTGCGCGACGATATCAAGGTCCGCCTGCACCTGGCCGGCATGGACGCCAAGAAAAGCTGGAATGAGCAGCTCGAACCACGCTTCCTCGAAGCCGAGAAGCATGTGCGCGAGGCAGGCGCCGCGGCACGGGACGCCCTGGGCGAGATCGTCAAGTCGTTCAAGACTTTTAGCAGCACCCTGGCCCAGAAGGTCGAGGAAGCCGCACACGGCGACAAAAAGAGCGCGCACGGCGAGAAGAAGAGCCACTGACCGGGCGCGGGATTATGATGGGCCCTCTCCCGGAGGTCCCATGAAAATCCCCTCTTTGTCGATTACCGCCGCACTTGGCACTTCGCAAGCCATCACCGCCGCGCTTCGCCCTTCGCGAGCCATTACCACGGCACTTCGCCTTTCGCAAGCCATGCTCTGGTATAGACTCCCCTTGATCGGTGCTTTCATCTTGGCCGGGCTTTCGGGCTGCGGGGACAACTCCATCGAACAGGGCGCCGACCTGGCCCTCGCCCCGGACGGCGCTGGCCCGGTGGACGCGTCGCCCCTGTCCGATGCTTCCTCACCTGCCCCTGACGCCGCCAGTGCCGCGCGATGTGCCGGCAAGATTCTGGCGCCCACCGGCACGACGATGCACAAAATCATGTCCTCCGGCAAGGAGCGCACCTACCTGCTGCATGTGCCGACTCACTACGATCCCCGAAAGCCGACGCAGGCGCTGGTCGACCTCCACGGGTTCACCGACACCGCCGCGGGCCACCTGAAAGAGAGCGGCATGGAGGCCCACAGCGACGAGCGCGGCTTTCTGCTCCTGGCCCCCCAGGGTACCGGGGGCAACCTGGCGAGCTGGAACGCCGGCTCGTGCTGCGGCCCCGCATCGGGCAACAAGGTCGAGGACGTGGTCTTCATCAGCGACATGCTCGCCGAGTTGCGCGGGACCTTCTGCGTAGACGACGGCAGGGTCTACGCCAGCGGCATGTCCAACGGAGCTTTCTTCGCCAACCGGCTGGGCTGCGACCTGGCCGACCAGTTCGCCGGCATCGCCCCGGTCTCCGGCGGGCTGCTTCTGAGCGAATGCAAGGAGGCCCGCCCCGTGTCGGTCATGTACTTCCACGGCACCGGCGACACCATCGTCCCGTACAACGGCAACAAGTTCCTGGGCTTCCCCAGCGCCATGACCACCTTTTTAGGCTGGGCCATGCGCGACAGCTGCACCGGAATGCCGAAGGAGACCTTCAAAAACGGCAAGGCGAGCTGCCAGACGTACGGCCCATGCAAGGAAGACACCGAGGTCACCCTGTGTACCATCGAGGGCGGCTCGCATAGCTGGCCGGGCAGCGCCGGGGCCTCCATGGACATCGACGCCAGCACCCAGCTCCTCGATTTCTTCGCCAAGCATGTCCGCCCTACCCTTTAATCATCCCCCTACTAAGCAAAGAGCACCCGGACCAGGTCCCGGGCCACGTGGTCCCAGGTAAACTCCGCCCGCACGCGCGCCGGCCCCGCCACCCGCACCTGCCCCGGCAGGTCCGCCGACTGAAGCGCCGTGCCCATCTGATAAAGCAGATGCTCCCCATCCGGCCGAAGGCAAAGCCCCTGTACTCCGGGCGCTGGGGCGAAGGCCGCCAGCGTGCTGCGCACCCGCAGGCCACAGGCCTCGTCGATGAAGTCGTCGGTGGGGCCGCCCGCGGTGCAAATCACCGGCAGGCCGCAGGCCATGGCCTCCAGTGCCGGCAGGTTGAATCCTTCCGCCAGGTACGGGCAGACGTAGGCGTCGGCCGCTTGATACAGGCGCGCCATCCCGCGAAAAGACAGGCTCTCCGACAGATAAAGGAGCCGCGGCTGAAGACGCCCCGCCTGGGCGACGCTCAGCCGCTGGCAGTGCTGATGAAGCATGTCCCGCGAGGGATAAAGTGCGTCCAGCCCCTTCAGCACCAGCCGGACCTCGGGATGCGCTTCGGCAAGCTGGGCAAACGCCCGAAGCAATAGGTCCAGCCCCTTGTTGGGGGTCATCGCCCCGATCGACAAGAAGACAAACCCCTCGAAGCCCAGTTCCGCCCGCAGCACCGCGCGCTCGTCCGGGGGCAGTGGGTGGAACACCGCCGGGTCGGCGCCATGGGGGACCACCACCACCCGATCCGGATCGGCGCCGCTGCGCAAAAACCCCTGCCGGGACCAGCGCGAGGGCGTCACCAGCCACAGGTCGTCCCGCCGGTCCTGTAGCCTTCCGCCGACCAGCTTTTCATCCCCCACCTGGCCGCTCTCCGCGGTGCCGAAGACGCAGAGCCGCTTCGCCGCGGCAGGCAAAAGGTCGTAGGGATAGGCCAGCCGCAAGACCGCGTCCGGCGACAAACCCGGTGGCGGCGACGGAACCGCGGCGATCCGCGCCTCGTCCGGGGCGGGAAAGAGGCCCGTGTCCGGCCGCCATCCGGCGCGGAAGTACGGCACGTCCCGGTGGAAAAGCCCGACGCTTTCCCTTCTTAGCAAGGCCAGGAGCTGCCACTGATTGACGATAGCGTAGGAGTGCGGGATCGATCGCCAACCCTCAACGAGGAGCGTGGACTGCGCAGGGTGAGGATAGGACATAGTGAAGGGGTATAGCCCCACTCATTCCTGGCGGCAAGTGCATGTTCTACACGGCGCTTGAGGTGCACGAGGAACCACCAAGTCAGCGAGACGCTCTTGAGCGGGCGGGAAAAAGAATCGTGCGCGGCCTTCCGCACCGCGCGGCCTTGGCCTGGACGCGCCCAACGCCGACGGGAACCAGCTGCTTCCTGCCCTGGCTTCCTTCTCGGTATTTGGTCCCGTTCCCTCTCCCTCCTGCTTGCGCGCCGAGGGAGAGGGATGGCTTCCGGATCAGGATGATCTTTTCGAAAGGCTCCGCACGCAGCCCTCGCCGGTACGACCTATCTATCCGCGGCTCGCGGCTACCCGCGGCTGGGGCTCTTCTTCTTCTTCCCGCCCTTGGGCAAAATGGGGGAAGGCCGAGTCGTCCCGGGCGCCTTCACCGGCGGGATGCTCGGGGGCGATGAGGCCCCGGTGGCGGCCGGCGTCGGCTGGCTCGGGCTGGCCGCCACTTCATCCAGGGCCTCCTGCTTGGCCTTCTCCGCTGCCTTCTCCACGATCCCCCGGGTCTTGACCGCCTGCCGGGCAGGGCCCTTCTTGTACAGGATCACCGGCATCAGCCCCCTTTTCAGGGTGGGGTGCGTCTCGATCACCACGCCGCACCGCGTGATGGCCGTGTTGATGGGCTGGGCCACCTCGACCTCGATCTGCGACCGCAGCGCCTGCCACTTGTCCTGGACGCTGCCCAGGATGCCGATGTGACGGTTCGCCTTGTTCAACCTGCCGGTGATGTGGATGAAGCGCCCCTTGTCGGTGCCCTGCAGCATGATCGGGCTGATCGCGCCGATCGGGTCCCACTGCTCGATGATGGCCGCTGCCGCCCCGGGCAACAGATCGGCGCTCTGCGGACGGACGACCTTGTCGAGCATGTCGTCCCCGCCCTCGCCGTACAGGATGATGTTGAGAATCACCTCGACCCCGGCCTCGACGTCCTTCTCCTTGGTGGGGTCCCCCAGGGCGTTGTAGATTTGGTCCGCGGCGGCCTTGAAGGCGGCCTTGGTATCGACGGTCTGCCCCGGGGTGAAGTCGCCTGTCAGACGCCGTATCTTGCCCCCTTCGATGACCAGCGTGACGGGTAACTGGTCGTCAGGGAGCTGAAAAGAGGGTTGTTGTGGGCTGTTGTTGATGATCATCTCGAATAAAACCTCGCATCCAGTTCATGTTTGTGTACCTGCCATTTCGTTCGGTCTTGGACTGCTTTTCTCTGTTTCGTCTTTTCTCCTGCCGGTTGTTAACAGCCGGCAGTCAGACGAGGTCCAAAACGAGGGCACATGAAGGGATGGGAGTGAGGTCTCATGGGGTGTTTTCAGTCGAGCTTGACTCTCGGGTTCTAGTCAACCCCGCGACCCAAGTCAAGCGGTCAGGACGCTCACAGCGACTTTTTGCTGAAGGTGATCGCCAGACCTGCTTGGGTTGAAGGTTCAACCAGTTGATATGATTCGATATATTGGAAGATTTTCAGAATCTTTATTACGGTGAAAAAACAACGTGAGCCGGTCCATCACACATTGAGTGCGCGCGACGGCTGCGATCTCTCCGTCGCGGTATGGAGGCGTGCGCTGATACAGTCGGGCGCGCGCTTAGGGCAGAATGGGCATCGTCCCCCGGATGGTTCGCAGGAACCGCTCCAGCGCGCTTCGCTTGCTCGACGGAGGCAGGCGCAACATTGGTCTTGACGAGAGAGGACTTCGACATCTCGGCAACTTCGCTATCTATATGGCCATCTTAGCGCATCGGTGCCGTTCCCGCCAACGATCATCCTGGGACCTGGCGCCATCATCGTGTGACGATAGGGGGTGGCGGATCTCACTTCAGGACAGCAAGGCGCGGGCGGCTTTCCAGGTAATCGCTCCTGCCATGGGACAGATGGGCCTCCGGGCGGCATCACTGGACGCCCACCTGCAAGAGCGTCTTCAGGACCCGCAAAAGTACGCGGCCATCAATCCGGCGCAGCATCACCACGCTGTCGATGAACAGGCGAATGAATCGCACCAGGTCGAAGTGGCAGCGCGGGCAGAGCAGCCCGATATGATCTTCATCGAAATGGGAATCCATGCCCTTGCGCCGACAGCAGAGACAGCAAAGCGTCATCACAGCACCCCTTCTTTTTTCATCGCTGGGCACCTCCTGGGACGGAATCTGGATGCCGGAGCGGAAACCTGGCATAGTTGCTTGCTGACAGTAATATCGCAAGCACCGAATAACAGATTATCGCATTCTGTTAATTGGTCAAGAAAAAAGTTGCATGCCGAATGAGACACGGCCATCGAGACCCGGGCGCCCCAAGGGCAAGTCGCCGCCCAAGCGGACCACGACCGTACGGCTGGATCAGGAATTGATCGACTGGATCAATGCGAACGTGCCGCGAAAGGTCAGCCTCAGTGCATTCGTCAACGAGGCGGTTCGCGAAAAGATCGCCGGCCTCACCAAGCCGCGGTGAAGCAGGAGGTGGTTGTGGTTAGGACGCTCAAAGCGGCTTTTTGATAAGAGTGATCGCTCGAGCGTAGGCTGCGGGGTGTTGCCGAGCAAGCTATTTGATGTAAGAGCGTAGGAAAAATGAGGGCGGGTATTTGGCCACTAAAGCTGGCTTGAGCTACCCGCGAGCGGCACTCCCCATCTCGCTTCCCTGATCACCACTCATTCCGTCCGTAACAAAGGAAACAAAATCTCACCGCGCTTCATCCACGCCATCCTTGCCTCGGCGTCCACGCCAAGAGATCTCCCTGCCTCCTTCTGGTCATGGCCGCTCAGGACTCTGCTTTCACGAAGCTTGCCAGCAGGAACACCCGGCGCGTCACGAACTCCACGGCCTCGAAAGGGGCCAGTGGCTTCACATCCCGGATGTTCGCCACCGCGATGGGTTCGTAGTTGCGCTCGCCATGCTGGTAGACCAGGATCTGCTCCCGCGAAAGATCCACCAGCCAGTAATGGCTGACGCCCGCTTCATGGTAGGCCTGCCACTTGATCCCATCGTCCATGTCCTTGGATCGGGTCGAGGTGGACAGCACCGCACAGACCCAGTCCGGCGGAGTGATGTAGACACCCAAATGCCGGCTCCCGATGTTCACCTTGTGGGGCGGCCTGGGGTTCTTGTCGGTACGCCAGCCCACCACGTCCGGCCGCAGCCCCTGGCCGCTGAGGAACATGTCCACCTCCTGAGAGAGCCACCAGCCGCCGCCCACACCAGGAGGGCCCTGCAACCTGCCGAGCTGCTCGAACACATTGCCCGCCGCCGCGCCATGTTCGATGCCCGCCATAGCCTTGTACACGATGCGCCCGCCCAGCAGCTCGGCGCGGTCCCGATCGGGCAAGAGGAGCCATGCCTCCAGTCGCTGCTCACCCTCGGAAGCGAGGTTGACGGGAGAAGCTTTGGTCCCGAGATCGGCGCCGATGGCTGTCATGACCCTCAGCCTAGCATACTTGTACCGCCCCCGGTCGCATCGAGGTTCATCAAGCTCGCCTTCGAAGGCGGCAGGCTCCGCGACTTCGAGACCTTTCTGATGGAGGCCGAGGCGGGGGGGGCACCAGCACCGCGAGTTTCTCCAGAAGCTCCATGGGGGTAAAGCTCAGGTACCGAGTCCCATCCGACCCGGTCTCCATCGGTACACTGACGCGATCCAATGAGACGGTGACTCCCGTTACTTCATCAGGAATCTGGTAGGCTTCGATCAATTTCTGCTCTACGTTCTGCTCATTGTTCAGATACAGCGCCCCCACCGCATGGGTCACCCGTTC
>JBBRLA010000400.1:0-7927 GCA_038231615.1 Polyangia bacterium
CCGCTTCCTGTCCGCCCGGTCGAGCACCTTCTCCGAGTCCAACCCCGTCGGGTTGGCCAGCCAGTCGAGCGCGCTGGAGGTATCCCGGATGTACTGCGCCTGGTCTGCCGGGTCCCGGTACGTCTGCACCACCACGAAGAACCCGTGGTTCGCCAACCGGTAGGCGTAGTCGAAGTACTGCGAACGCTGGATCTGCAGCGCCGGCGAGATCACCACCACTGGGAATGGCGCCCCGGAAGAGGAAGCGGCCAGGGAAAGCCCGTCTTGGCTCGGGCCGAAGATGGTCGCGGCCAGCCGTCCCGTCCCCGCCGGGACCGGGATGCTGATGTCGAAGTGGATGGTGTTGTGCCGGCCCTCCTGCCCGGGGTCCTCTGCGCACGCCGGCCGCAGGTCCGCCCCGCCTCCGTCCGCGGCACGCCGGGTCAAAGAGGCCGTCTTGCCACAGCCCGCCGAAAGAACCAACAACCCCAGGGTCGCGATCATCGAGTACCGGGGGCACCGATGGGCGCCGGTTGCGTACATCTCGTACCTCAAATGCATTCCTTGTCCTGAGACAACCATCATCATCATTGCGCGACCGTCGGCGTCTGTCCATTGATCGCCTTGGCTCTGCTGATGGGGGAGGGGGGAGGAAGGCCGAGGTAGGCGGGAAGCCCGGGGGCGCTCAGTCACGCTCGAGGTAGGTGTAGCCCGAGAGGCCCTGCTCGTAGACCCGCAGGAGGGTGCGTGTCTCCTCCAGGGTCATGCGCCGGTTGCGCAAGGCGACCTCGGCGGCGCGGCGGATGCGGGTGGTCAGATCCTCCCGGGAGTGACCGACGTACTTCAGTACGTCGGTCACCGTGTCTCCCACCACCACATGCTCGATGTGGTATCCGCCGCCGGGGGCGGTGACCACGTGGACCGTGTTGGTGTCGCCGAAGAGGTTGTGCAGGTCTCCCAGGATCTCCTGGTACGCCCCGACCATGAAGATGCCGATGTAGTAGTCGTCCCCGGTCAGGGGGTGCATCTCGATGACGTTCTTCACATCGCGGGGATCGATGAACTGGTCGATTTTCCCATCGCTGTCACAGGTGATGTCCGCCAGCACCGCGGCCCGCGCCGGCTCCTCGTTCAGCCGGTGGATCGGCATGATCGGAAAGAGCTGATCCACCGCCCAGCTATCGGGCACGGATTGGAACATCGAGAAGTTGCAGAAGTACGTGTCCGAGAGCGCCCGCTCCAGCCCCTGCAGGTCCTCGGGTACGTGCTGCATCTCCTTGGTCATGCGCAGCACCCGCTGGCAGATGGCCCAGAAGATGTCCTCGGCGATCACCCGCTGCTCCAGGGACATGTGGCCCAAGGCGAAGAGCGTCAGGCACTCGTCCTTGTATTCGATGGCGTCGTGGTAGGCCTCCAGGAAGTTTTTCCGGGTCACGTCCCGAAAGGTCTCCCACAGGTGCCGCACCACCGGGGCCGCGTCCGGTTCGAGTTGCTCGGGGACCTTGCCCACGTCAAATTCGCTGACCCCCAGCACGTCCACCACCAGCATGGCGTGGTGCGCCGAGATGGCCCGCCCCGACTCCGAGACGATGATCGGATGGTCGATCTTGGCCTCGTCGCAAAGCTCCATCAGGCTGTAGACCACGTCGTTGGCGTACTCCTGCATCGAATAGTTCATCGACGAACTGAAGTTGGTTTGCGAGCCGTCGTAGTCCACCCCCAGTCCGCCGCCGACGTCCAGGTAGCGCAGCGGGGCACCGGCCTTGGACAGTTCGATGAAAAAGCGCCCGGCCTCCCGCATGGCCATCTTGATCGACCGGATGGCCGAGATCTGGCTGCCCAGGTGGAAGTGCAGGAGTTCGAAGCTTTCCAGCAGGTCGTTTTCCTTCAAGAACTTCATCGCTTCCAGCATCTCCCGGGAAGAGAGGCCGAACTTCGATCGATCGCCCCCCGATGCCTCCCAGCGCCCCGATCCCCGGGTGGAGAGCTTGGCCCGGATGCCGATGCGCGGCCGGACCCCGGTGGTCTTGGCGATGGTCGCGATCAGCGGCAGTTCGCTGAACTTCTCCACCACCAGGATCACCGTGCGCCCCAGCTTCGAGGCCAGGAGCGCCGATTCGACGTACTCCTCGTCCTTGTAGCCGTTGCAGATGATGAGGCCCTCCTCATCCTCCATCAGGGCGATGACCGCCAGCAGTTCGGGCTTGCTGCCGGCTTCCAGGCCGAAGTGGTAGGGGCGCCCGTACTGGGCGATCTGCTCGACCACGTAGCGGTCCTGGTTGACCTTGATCGGGTAGACCCCCTGGTAGATCCCCTTGTAGCCGTACTCGGTGATCGCGGTGCGAAACGCCTCGTTCAGCTCGACGATCCGCGTCTTGAGGATCTCGGGGAAGCGGATGAGCAGGGGCAGCCCGATGCCGCGCTTGCGCACCTCATCGACCAGCTCTTTCAGATCGATGGTGCCGCTGCCGTCGGGGGAAGGTCCCGCAGGGTGGGCGATGACGTTGCCGGTCTCGCTGATGTCGAAGTATTTGCCCCCCCACTGGCGGACGGCGTAGGTCTCCCTGGAATCAGCGACCGACCAGCGGCGCGGGATCGTGCCCACGGAATGCATCGTTGTTGGAACTCCTTGCGGTGCTTCGGGTGAAAGGATGTACCCGGGCCGGGCCCAGGGTTTCAAAGGGGGGAGGATCCACACCTGGGACACCTCAGGCAATGAAAAAATGCGCCAGAGTCGCTGACCGCCTCGGCGGAACCCATGAAGATTTTGTAGGCTCTGGTTTTTGTCGGACCAATTGGCTACCCTGCGAGCGCATGCTGAAACCGATCGGCAAACAGAGAGTCGCTGAAGAAATCGTCCACCAGCTTCGCGGATTGATTCTGCGCGGCCACTACGCCACAGGCGACAAGCTGCCTCCAGAGCGCAAGCTCGCGGAAGAGCTGGGCGTCAACCGGGCGTCGCTGCGGGAGGCCATCAAGTCCCT
Organism: Polyangia bacterium; assembly: GCA_038231615.1. GTDB lineage: Bacteria > Myxococcota_A > Polyangia > Palsa-1104 > JAEUJZ01 > JBBRLA01. Next base: position 2,964 of record JBBRLA010000400.1, read on the forward strand.
GGAGCAGATGGGCCTGGTCAAGACCCGACAGGGAGACGGCACCCGAGTGCTGGACTTCATGCAGACCGCGGGCATGGAGCTGGTATCGCACCTGGTCGTCGGCTCCGGGGACGGCATCCCGAGTCTGGACGTGCTGGACGACGTGCTGGAGTTCCGCCGCATCTTCGCCCGGGACGTCGCCCGCCTGGCGGCGCAGAAGGGCAAGCCGGCCGACATCGAACGGCTGGAACAGGTCGCCCTGAGGGCAGACGATCCGGCGCTGACCCATGAGGAGCTGCTGAAGATCGACTTCGAGTTTTACCTGGAACTCACCCGGGCGGCGAACAACCGGGTGTTTCAGCTTCTCATCAACACCATCCGGGCCGCGGTGCTCTCCCATGCGCAGTTCTTCGCGCAGATCAGCGAGCAGCCCGCGGCGATCCGCAAGCACCACCGGGAGGTCATCAAGGCGGTGCGCGAGCGGGACGCGGACAAGGCGGCGCAGGCGGTGGACCAGTATCTGAGCAAGGGGCAACAGATGCTCAGTTCGCTCTTCCAGATGCCGCCTCTGGCCGCCGCCGCGGGCAGCGGAAACGGCGCCTGACGAGTCAGAAAAGCAGACCCTTTCCACAAATCGTGCGTCCGACGCTTGCGTGCGGTCGCGTCTACAAGAATGATGGGCCCATGGGTGCGCTTTTCGATTACATGCGCCGGACGACGACGACCGCCGCGAGGCGGGCGGGGCCCATCCTTTGGGGTGCTGCGCTCTTCCTGTCCTGTGGCCAGACCCCGCCGCCGCCGGGCCTTATCGGGACCAGCAGTGACCTGTGCCTTTTCCCTCGCGCCTGTTACCAGAAAAAGGGCCAGGGAATGTGTACGTGCAAGGACGCCAGCCTTACCGCGTGCCGGGTGTTCTTCCCTCCTCAGGGGGTCATAGGTCTTCCGGACGACCTGCCCGCGCGAGACAATCCCGGGGTCATCTGCCTGCCCACACTAGCCTATCCAGATGTACAGTGTGTGATTCCTGAGGGCGTTTGTCCCCCCACACCCCAGGAAGACGCGGGGGTGCCGGACGCCGGCGCAGAGGATGGCGGAGTGCGCGATAGCGGGGTGCCAAGGGATGATGGCGGCGATGCCGGTGTGCCTGATGGGGGAAGATCCCGAACGACGGCGGGTAACACCGCCTCTGTCAGTACACCAGCAGGCGATTCAGGTGGACGCGCTCCCACTGCTGGGCCCGTTCGAATTCGTCGAAGAGGCGCTCTTCCGCCAGGAAAGACGGGGTGTGGAACTGGCGCCGGCCATCCACCACAGGGATGTCGTGCTTCTGGTGAAGCATCTCGTGGTAGACGATCCAGGCGACGAAGTAGCGCGGCACGAAGGGCCGGTCCAGTGACGGGTGAATGCGGACCAGGCGATCTTCCACCGAGTAGGACCCCATCTTGATGGAGTTCCGCCGCCTTCGCCGCGCCCCAGGCTGCGCCCGCTGCCCCCAGGTGATTCTGGCGTCGATGGTCCCGTTGAAGTACCGCTGGTTCAGCTCGTCGTAGAGTTCCTGCAGATCGTGAAGCTCGCCCTGGGTCTCCAGGGCCAAGGACGCGCTGCGGGACGGCCGCGCCCGGCGGATCTTGGACTGGTTGGCATCGATGTAGGACCCGAGCAACGAGGATGCCTCCCGATCGTTATCGGTGACGTAGCGGCCCAGGGCGATGACGATCTCCGGCCCGGCATCGAGGAACATGTGGTGGAGGCGGAGCCGGAAGAGCCCCTTCTCCCGTTTCACCGAGATCATGGTGTAGCGGTTGTCGGTCAGGGTCAGCGCCAGACGGCTGGCGGGCAAATGGATGGCGATCCCACATTCGAGCTGCTCCCGGGCGGCCTCATCCAGGTCCGAAGTGGGAGAAACCGATCGCGGAAGGGCCGGCTTGACCGGGCTGGGTTGGGATGGCGCCTCGACGATCTCGCCGTTGTCGAAGAGCAGGCATTCGCTGCCCGGCCGCGACCGGGCAAATCTTGGAACCGCGGAAGAACCGGGGTCAGCTTCCAGCGAGTTCTCGGTCTGTTTAATACGGGCCACGCACACCTCCGATAGCGAAAAAATATGAAAATTCAAAACTTTCCCGTGGCTCGCGGGGCTGCCCGCGACATTCAAGAAGTATATCGGGCACTGTTCCGCGGCGCAATTTTACCGTTCCTCCGGTTCGCTGACGCTTTGTGGCCATCACGTAGGGGCATGTGGCAGTTGTAACCCGCCATGGAACGGTGTCAATCTTTCTGCTTTTCGCCCCCCTTCCGACAGGCTCTTTTGGGCCCTTTTGCCGTCTGAGATCGCTGGGGAAGGGAGGGCCGGGTCGGCAGTCGGCCCTGAAATCAAGAGCTTACGGTTGAAAGGCATCCCGCGGCAGGGCTAGGTTGCGCTCCATGTGGGAAAAGACGATCTCTTTTTCGTCTCCGTTCCGCTCCAGGAGAAGCAGGCTCTTCAACAGCAGGTTGGCGCCATCCAGCCGGAGTTCGACGCGAGAGAAAGCTTTTCCCAGGGGGGCGCCTACCCGGGGGACCAGCAGCAGGCGTGGCGCCGCCCCGGTCCCCGCCGACGAGATGCCATAGTCAGCCTGTGCCCGGCGGAGGGACCCGTTGCCCAACCAGAGTTCCAGCTCGTCGAAGATGGCGTGCACGGTGGGGTCTTTCTCCGTGTCGAAGACCTGCGTCGGACGCCCGGGCAGCTTCAGGAAGGCCTGCTTCCCGGTCAAAAGCAGCGTCGAGGGGTCGGGGGCCAGATAGTCCCAGCGCAGCCGGGACAGGGTCTCGCGCTGCCCGCGTTCGAAGACGAACTTCCCAGAGGTGATGAGTTCCTGCTTGAAGAGCTTGATGTGGTTGTGCTGCACGAACTCGGCGGAAAGGGTGCGCAGATCTTTCTGCGTCCCGTCCAGGCGATCGATGAGCTGCGCGACAAGAGGTGCCGACGGAGGGCCCGCCTTATTATCCTTGGCGTGGACCACGCCGCCATACAGGCAGGCGCCCAGCGCCCAGAGCCAAAGCATGACCCGGACCTTGGGCGCCTCCCGCCGGCTCACTGCCGGTGCTCGGCCACGTAGGCGGCCAGCGCCTCGACGGACGAGAACGCCTGCTTGCCCACCTTCTCGTCCGGAATGGTGACGTGATACTGCCGCTCGATCGCCACGGCGAGTTCGAGCGCGTCGATCGAGTCGAGCCCGAGGCCCGTCTGGAAAAGCGGCGCCTGATCGTCGATGGTCTCCGGCGCCCGATCGAGCCGCAGGCTGGAAACGATCAACATCTTGATTTCGTTTTTGAATTCTTGGTCCACCATCTCAGTGATTGCCCTCTTGGGAGCGCCTGGCTCCCGCACGTTCTCGCGTCTTCACCGGCTCAGGCCACCGTCGACAGACAGGGTTTGGCCCGTGATGTACGCGGCCCGATCGGACGCCAGCCAAGCCACCGCCGCCGCGATCTCGTCCACGCGGCCGACCCGGCAAAGGGGGATCGCGCCCAGCAGCTCCGCGCGCGCCTTGTCGCTCAACCCGGCGCTAAGAGAGGTCTCCACCAGACCGGCGCAGACGCAGTTGACGGTGATCTGGAACCTGGAGACCTCCCAGATCAGGCTATGCATCATCCCCGAAAGACCTGCCTTCGCGGCGCCGTAGCTCGCCTGCCCCGGCCGTCCCAGGGTGGCCGTGGGGGAGGTGATGAAGATCATGCGGCCCCATCGCGCCCCGATCATCCCGCGCATCGCCGCCTTGGCGGCCAGAAACCCCCCTTTCAGGTGGGTCCCCACGACGGCGTCGAAGTCCGTCTCGGGCATCATCATGAGCAGCCGGTCCCGGACCACGCCCGCCGCGTGCACCAGCACATTGACCCCCTTTTCCCCCAGGGCCGTCCCCCGGCAAAAAAGGCGCTGCCAGTCCGCCTCCGAGGCGACATCGCAGCGGACCGCCCGAATCGAGAGGCCACGCGCCTGGGCCTCTCGCTCCGCCGCCTCCGCCGCGTCGCTGTCATGGGCATAGGTCACGATGACTTCATGTCCGCCCACGGCCAGACGCGTGGCAATGGCCAGTCCGATGCCCCGTGTGCCCCCAGTGACCAGCGCCGAAGGCGAAGCCGGGCATGATGCCAGTGACGAAGGACGCGATGCATGAGAGGAAGGTATAATTCGGCTTCTTTCTTGCCGCAAAGATAATAAATAATCTGCTGCCCCGATACCTTATCCGAGCGGCTAGTATTTTACGATGGTAGATGCCACCCCGGCAACGGGCAAGCCATTCGCCCGATCTATTGCCAAGCGCGCCTCCCGGTGGGGGAGGATCGCCCTTCACGGGATCCTGCTCTCGTGCTACCTGGCGGGGGCGGCATCGGCCTCCGGGCAGGCGGTCCCTCCCTGGTTGGCCCCGGCCCTGGGCTTGCTCCTCTGCCTGTCGCTGGTCCTGGGGGTGTTCTGGCCCAGATCCGGGGTCTTTGGCCGGCCCCTCCTTGCCGGGCCCGCCGTCTTTCCGGCGGTCGCCCTGACTTTCGATGACGGCCCGGATCCAGAGACCACCCCCCGCATCCTGGATCTCCTTTCTCGGCACCAGGCGCTCGCCACCTTCTTCGTGATCGGGGAACGCGCCGCGCGCTGCCCGCAGATCCTGGCCGAGATGGCTCGACAAGGGCACCAGGTCGAGAACCACTCCTATGGCCATGGCTGGGCGACCCCTTTTCTGCCGGCGAAACGGCTGGCCGCGGAGTTGGAACAGGCCCAGGACGTCATTGCCCGGGGGACTGGGCGCCGGCCGCGGTGGTTCCGCCCGCCGATAGGACTGCTCTCCCCGCCCCTGGTCGAGGCAGCGCGTCGGGTGGGCCTGTCCCTGTGCGGCTGGAGTTGCAAGGCCCACGACGGCCTCGCCGGGACCACCCCGGAGGCCGCGCTGCACCGTCTTTCCGCCGGCCTTCATCCGGGGGCCATCCTCCTGCTTCACGACGCGACCGAGCGC
>JBBRLA010000401.1:0-7917 GCA_038231615.1 Polyangia bacterium
ACCTCGCCAACCGGGTGCTGGTCGGTCTTGGGGAAGTGATGTTCCCGGTCCAGGCGGGCGGCGGGGCACGGGGGCTGGTGCGGCGGATGCGGGCCGGGGCGCGGGCGCTTTGGGGGGACTCGCCGGAGATGCCGGCGGTGGCGCTGGACCCGATGGATCCGGAAGAAACGAAGCGCCGGCCCCGGCGCCCGGGGGCCAGGAACTGATGGGGACCGCGAGGCTGTAACGGGTCGCGGTTGCATGTCATGATGGGCCGGACGTGCCCGACGATATCTCGGCCCACAAAAATCAGCGCGACTTCGCCCGGCAGACGCTGATCCTGCTGACGCTGCTGAACTTCTTCAACTACGTGGACCGGCAAGGGGTGTACGCCCTGTTCCCGCTGATTCGCGGCGACTTCTCGCTGAACGACCGTCAGCTGGGCATGGTGGCCACCTCGTGCCTGCTGGTGCTGGCCCTGGTGGCAGTGCCCGGGGGCTGGCTGGCCGACCGGGTCGGGGCGCGGCTGGTGATCAGCCTGGGGGCGCTGTTCTGGAGCTGCGCCAGCGCCGCGTCGTCCACGGCACGCTCGTTTCGGACGCTGCTTCTGACCCGGGCCGCGGTGGGGGTCGGCGAGGCGGCCTACGAGCCGGCGGCCAACGCCACGCTCTGCGCCCTGTATCCGCAGAGCAAGTCCCAGGTGCTGGCGATCTTCAACCTGGGCACGGCCTTCGGCATTGCCGGGGGCATGGCCCTGGCCGGGTATCTGGGGATGCGCGTGGGCTGGCGCTATACCATCCTTTTGGTCTGCCTGCCAGGGTTCGCCCTCTCGGCCATCGCCTGGAACCGGCTGGCCGGGCTGCCCCGTCCCAGCCCCGAGAAGCAGCCCACCCTGCGCGAGCTTTTCACGGTGCGTTCGGCGACGCTGCTTTTGGTGCTCCTGGGGGGCACGGTGGCGGCGTTCACCGCCGGGGGGCTGATGGCGTGGATGCCGATGTTCGTGGTGCGCTACCACGGCTTCTCGGTGGCCCAGGGGGGGCTTTTCCTGGGGCTGCTGTCCATCGCCTGCGGGGCGGCGGGGGCATTGTCCGGGGGATTTTTGGGCGACCGGCTGGAGGCGCGACGGCCGGGGGGGCGCTGCATCGCGGTGGCGGTGGCCTTTGCCTGGGTGATGCCGATCGGCCTTTGCGGGACGCTGACCACGTCGCGGGGGTGGTTCATGGGGCTGTGCGGGATGACCATCTTCGGGATGGCGTTCTATGCCGGCCCGATCATCGCCATCATCGACGACGTGGTGCCCCGGCGCTTCGCGGCGACGGCGCAGGCGGCGTTCCTTCTGGTCAGCCATCTTTTCGGCGACACCTTCGCGCCCACGGCGGTGGGGGCGCTGGCCGATCGCATCGGCGGGGCAGGGGGGCTGCGGAAGGCAGTGCTGCTGCCGGTGTTCGCGATCCTCATCGCGGCGGTGGCCTTCGGGCTGGCCTCGTTGTTCCACCCGCGAGACTCCGCAAGGGCCCGCGCGGCAGACGGGGCGGCGGCGTAGCGCATGTTTTATTGTGAAAAGGATGAAGGTTTCCCGGGCTGCCCCCCATAGTTCACATAGACTAACCAAGGAGGCTGCCATGAACCGCCGCTCGCACCGCTTGCTTTGGGCCGGCCTGTCCCTCGCCTTTTCCGCCTGCCTGTCCGGCCCCGATGTATCCGCGCCCGCTCCCCCGGTAAAGGACCCGCCGGCCAAGCCCACCCCCATCGATCCGGCCGCCCTGCCGCAGGCGGCCTACAGCGCCGCCAAGGAGGGCTTCGTGGTCCACGAGTGGGGCACCCTGACCTCGGTGGTCGGCAGCGACGGCATGCTCCTCCCCGGCCTGCATCACGAGGAAGAGGACCTGCCGGCCTTTGTCGCCGATCGCCTGGCGCAGGCCAAGGCCGATCCCAGCATCGTTTTGGACCCCACCCACCAGAAGATGGAGACCCCGGTCACCTATTTCTACTCCCCGATGCAAAGGACAGTGAACGTCCAGGTGGGCTTCCCGAATGGCCTTTTGACCCAGTGGTATCCCTACGTCAAGAGCCTGTACCCGCCGCTTTACACCATTGGCGGCAGGGTGGTGGATCGCTTCCCGCAGGCCCCCGAGGAGATCCCGCAAAACTGCCAGCCCTTCTTCCCGGCGTCGTTTGGCGGCGGCAGCCTGGATTGGGGCGCGGTGCAGGTGCAGTCTCCCGAAAGCCCCTCGGACCTCCCCGGTCCGCTGGGCAACACCACCTGGGGCTTTGCCCGTCACACCGCCGCCAACCCGGTGCGGGTGACCAGCGCCGCCGGGGATCAGGTGGAGAAATTCCTTTTCTATCGGGGCCTGGGCAACTTCGACCTGCCCCTGCACGCCCGCATGGACAGCCAGGGAACGACCTTCAGCAACAGCGATGCCGGGGCCACCATGGGTGGGCTCTTCCTGATGAACGTCACCGCCGACCACGCCGCCTTCCAGGAACTTGGCGACCTGGGACCGGAAAAGGACCTGAGCACAATCGTGCCCATCCCTTCGATGGCCCATGGGGACTTCGTAGTGGCCCTGAAGACCAAACTCGCCGCGCGGCTGATAAAGGATGGCCTGTATACAGACGAGGCGGTGGCCATGGTGGACACCTGGGAGCGGGCTTACTTCCTGACCCCCGGGGTGCGGCTGCTTTATCTATTGCCCCAGGTCCACACCGACCGCGTCATCCCGCTGACCATCAATCCGGCGCCGGCCCGGGTCTCGCGCACCATGGTGATCCGCATGGAGCTGCTCTCGCCGGCCTACGAGAGCACCCTGTCCGGCTGGCTGACCCAGCTTGCCAGCGACACCCCTTCGGTACACGAGGGGGCCCGGCAGAACTTCCTTTCCCTGGGCCGTTTCGCCGAGCCCCACCTGAGCCGCGCGGTGGCCCTGTCTACCGCCAAGGTCGAACTGGCCGCCGGGGCGGTGCTGCTGACCGAGGTCCGCGCCCACAAACGCTGGGCCCCCCTGGCAGTGGAGTAGGGGGCAATGTAAGCTGGACGACCCGACCTTCACCTTCTTCTATTTAGTGCGGCGGCGAAGGTTGGTGCGCTGCCAAAGCCCGGCCAGGGTGCCGGCGAAAAGCCCGCCCAGGTGCGCGGCATTGTCCCCCTGATACAGCGCCCCAAAGATCAGCAGGCCGGCCGCCCACAGCAGGGCGAGGAGCTTCCCCCGCAAGGAGAACCCCCCCACGAAGAACCCGGTGGCCAGCAGCGCCAGCACCGCGCCCGAGGCCCCCACGCAGATCGTCGAAGTGTGCCGGTACCACACCACGCCCAGAAGAGACCCCAAAAGGCCGCCCAGCGCAAACACGAGAAGCAGCCTGAATCCGCCCATTGCCAATTCCAGACCCGGCCCAGGCAGCCGGCCCGGCCCCCCGCAGAAGAAGAGCACCAGCCCCACGTTCACCAGGAGGTGCTGCAGGTCGACGTGCAAGAGGGGCGCCGCTAAGAGGCGCCACAGGTCGTCGGGCCAGGCCGCGGGGGTGACCAGGGCGCCGAAGGCCACCAGGGTCTCGGGCAAAAGGCGCAGCGGGCCGACGCCGCCATGGGCCTGGATTTGCGCCGCGGTCAGATACAGGGCGCACAGGATCACCGAGAGGAGGAATGTCGCGGGTCGTCGTGCCATCAGGAATGGGCCGGGGCGGACCCCTTCCCGGACTTGCTCTCGGGCACGGTCAGGAGCACCAGTGCCGCCGCCGCGGCGAAGGCAGCCCCGGCGGAGAACGCCCACAGCGGCCCCCCGTGAGGGCCGCGGGCCTGGCCCAGCGTATACAGCTCGGAGCAAAGCAGGCTCGCCGGCAGGGCGCAGGCACCGATGATGCCGCTGTACCAGCCGAAGGCGCGCCCGCGGGATGTCGCCGGGGCCAGGTCCGCCACCATGGCGCTGGCGGCGCCTTCGGTCATGGCGTAGTAGAAGCTGTAGGCAGCGAAGAGGATCCACACCGAACGCGGGCTGTGCAAGAAGGCGAAGCCCAGGTAGACCGCGGCGTAAACCGCCCATCCTGTCAAAATCACCCGCCTGCGTCCGATGCGGTCGGACAGGGACCCCAGGGGCGTGTTGAACACCGCCTTGATGCCGTTGTGGAGCATCCACAGGAGGGGCACGTGGGCCGCCGATAACCCCGCGTCCCGGGCCCACAGGATGAGGAAGGTGTCGGAGGAGTTGCCCAGGGAGAAGAAACCCAGGGCCAGGTAGTAGCGGCGCAGACCGGCGGGCAGGGGCGCCGCATCGGTGGCAGGGTCGGGGGAAGCCGGGGTCGGCGAGACCTGCGGGGCGGGGGCCGCGCGGGGGCGCTCCTTCACCAGGAAGATCAGGATGAGGACGGCCACCGCACCGGGGATGGCGGCCAGAAGGAAGACCCGGCGCAGGGGCAACCCCCATTCGATCAGCCCGAAGGCGAGGAGCGGCCCGAGGACGGCGCCGGCGTTGTCCATGGCCCGCTGTACGCCGTAGGCCCGGCCGCGTAATTCTTTGGGGGTGACATCGGCCACGAGGGCGTCGCGGGGGCTGCCGCGCACGCCCTTGCCCAGGCGGTCGCCGATGCGAATGCAGAAAACCGTGCCGGCGCCGTGGGAGAACGCGATGAGGGGCCGCAGGACGGCGGCCAGGCCATAGCCGAAGAGCATCAGCGGCTTGCGCCGGCGCCAGCGGTCGGAAAGGCCGCCGGCAAAGATCTTGAGCAGGGCAGCGGTGCTTCCGGCTGCGCCCTCGATGATGCCCAGGGATATCACGCTGGCGCCGAGCACGGTGGTCAAGAAGACCGGCAAGAGCGGGTAGATCATCTCGCTGGAAGCATCGGTGAAGAAACTGACCGCCCCGAGCCAGAAGACGGTCATGCTGATCGCGGGGCGTTTCATGTGTGTTTGGTTTCTCCATTCCCGCTGGCCGGGGACGGGTCTTCATCGGGGCCCGGATGTTCGGGGCCGGGCGCTGCGTTGACTGACCTGGGCGCCCTGGGCTTGCGGAGGGCCGGGATTGGAATCGGGATCGAATCTGAACTCAGGCTCGGGGCTGGGATCGGGATCGGATCTGAACTCAGGATCGGGGCCGGACTTTCTGCCTCCGCGCTCTTGGTTGGATTGGGCACGTTCATGTCGCGGGGCTTGCGGGGCTTCTTGAGCGGTGCGTCGGCCTCCGTTCGCGCTTCGGCCCGTGCCGCCTCGGCAATCTCCGCCAGCAACTCGGGGTCCACCTCTTCTTCGGTGATCTGGGTCTCGTCCTGGTCCTCGGAGAACTCGGCCAGCTCTCCCTCAGCGGCGTCTTCAGCCGCGTCCTCGGGGGGCTCCTCCAGGTCGGCCCCCTCCGGGATTTCCTGGGTGTGCGGAATGCTGCCGAAGAAGCGGGCCACCGCTTCTGCGGCGGCGACGCTCATGCCGGGGACCGCGGCCAGCTCCTCCACCGTGGCCGCGCGGATGCGTTTGACGCTGCCCAATGCCCGAAGCAGCACCCGCTGTCGCTTGGGCCCGACCCCGGGGATGTCCGACAGGATCGAACGGATGGTCCGCTTGGATCGCTGCTTCTTGTGAAAGGTCACGGCGAAGCGGTGGGCCTCGTCTCGGATCCTCGCCAGTACATACAGCTCCGCGGTGTTCGGGCGCAGCTTGATCGGGTCCTTGGCCTTGGCCAGGAACACCCGGTCGGGCTGCTTTTCGCCGCTCTGGTCCTCGCGCTCCTTGGCCAGCCCGATCACGTCCAGGTGGACCAGGTCGATGCCCACGTCCTTCAACGCCGCCAGCGCCGTTTGAAGCTGTCCCTTGCCTCCGTCGATGACCAAGAGATCGGGCAGGCCCCAGCTCACCTTCTCTTGCGCCGCATCCGCGCCGGCCTCGGCGGCAGGGGATGATGCCTCCGCGGTGGCGATCGACCCCAGGTCTTCGCCATTGTCCTTGGCGCTGGCCCGCCGGGCGATCTCCGCGGCGACCCCGCCGCCGGGCAAGGCGCGGGCCTCACCGCCCTTTTCCAAAAGCTCGCGGGCCCGGCGGAAACGCCGGGACAGCACCTCGTACATCGAGGCGAAGTCGTCGTTGCGTACCGACTTGATCTTGAAGGTCCGGTACTCCGAGCGGGCCGGTTCCCCATCGATGAACACCACCCGCGAGGCCACGGTGAAGCTGCCCTGCAGGTGCGAGATGTCGAAGCACTCGATCCACCGGGGCGGGCGCTTCAGTGCCAGCCGCTTCTGTAGCTTGGCCAGGACGTCTTCGGTGTCGCGCTTCTTGTCGCGCCGGCTCTTGTAGGCCACCTCGGCATTGCGGCTGGCCAGCTCCACCAGCTTGGCCCGCGGCCCCCGTTTGGGCACCATTACCTCGACCCGCCGCCGCCGCAGGCCCCCCTCCGCGGCTTTCAGCGCCCGCTCCCGCAGCCATTCCTCCTTGGCCTCGCGGTCCTCGATCTCCACCGGCAGCAGCACCTCGTCGGGAATGACGTTGCCCAGGTCATAGTAGAGTCCGACGAACGAGGACAGGGACTCCTCGTCGGGAAACTCTTGTCCGCTGAAGTGGTAGGTGCGCCGCCCCAGGAGCTTGCCCTGCCGCACGTGCAGCACCGCGATCTCCAGCACGTCCCCCTCGCGGTAGTGCCCGAAGACGTCCTGGTCGACGAAGTGCGTCGACACCACCCGCTGCTGCTCCAGCGTCCGCTCCAGCGCCCGTAGTTGATCGCGGATGGCCCCGGCGACCTCGTAGTCCATGTTCTCCGAGGCGGCGGTCATGCGCCCATGCAGCCGTGTGGTCAGCTCCTGGTCCTTGCCGTCGAGGAAGAGCGCCACGTCGCGGACCTGCTCGGCGTACTTTTCCTCGGGGATGGGGAACACGCATGGGGCGTCGCAACGCTTGATCTGGTACTGGAGGCAGGGGCGTTTGCGGCTCCCCAGCACCTGATCGGTGCAGGTGCGCAGCTTGAAGTGGCGGTTGACGACTTGCAAGGTCTGTCGACACGAGCCGGCAGAGTGATAGGGCCCGAAGTAGCGGGCGCTGTCGTCGCGGATGCGGCGCATCACCTCCAGCCGCGGGTAACGGGCCTTGGGGTCTAAGCGCAGCACCAGATAGTTCTTGTCATCGACCAGCTTGACGTTGAAGCGCGGCCGGTGCTGCTTGATGAGGTTGTTTTCGAGGAGCAGCGCCTCCTTCTCCGTGTTGGTGACGACGGTCTCGATGTCGCCGAGCAGCCGTTCCAGGAGCGCCACGAAGGGGCGATTGTCGCCGCTGCGGGTGAAGTACGAACGCACCCGGTTGCGCAGGTTCTGCGCCTTGCCGACGTAGATGATCTTCCCCTTCTTGTCCTTCATCAGGTACACGCCGGGGTCCGTCGGCATCCGCTCCAGAAGCACGCTCAGCGTCGGCGGGATCGAGCACTCCTCGATCAGTGACACGGACCGGAGCGAGGGCTCTTTCGCAAGCCGGGCCTCCTCGGCCTGCTTGGCGGGGTCGAGCGCAGGCGCCTCGTCCAGCGGTCCGGCCGGGTCAGCGGGGTCGTCGCGATGGTCCATGCCCGAAGCTTATGCGGGGGCGGAGTAGGGGGCAAGGAAGCTTCTCTTCGGCGAATGGATGGGCGGCAGGCGCCCGTGCGGTCAACATCGCGAAAGGCGGAGGATCACCAGGAAGAGGAGCAGCAGCGAGAGCACCGCCCCGGCGAAAAGGGTGATACGCGGATATTCCAAGAGGGTGATGAGCAGCCGACCCGAGAGGCCCATCGCCAGTCCCTGGTGCGCCTGGCTGACCGCCTCCTGAGGATCGATCCGGCCCTCCTGCACCGCGGCGACGAGCTGGGTGATGTCCGAGGCGCGCATCGAGCGGCCCGGCCGGGCCTGAGGCAGGGTGGTCTCGCGCTGCCAGATCTCCTTGGTCAGCAGCCTGGTTTTCTCATCGCTGCGGCCTTGCATGGCCTTCGGCAGCGGCGG
>JBBRLA010000402.1:0-7912 GCA_038231615.1 Polyangia bacterium
AGATCTATCAAGGGGTTCAGGATTTCGACATCAGCGTGGAAGGCGGCACCGTGCAGGTCTTCCTGCAGGAAGAGCGCTTCAGTATTCCCGCTGGACGCCTCTCCGATGGCACGCTGCGATGGCTGTGCCTATTGACGATCCTGCTGCCGCCAGGGGCTCCTCCGCCGCTCGTTTGCATCGAGGAGCCCGAGATCGGACTACATCCGGATTTGCTTCCGGTGCTGGCTCGGCTGCTCAAGGAGGCTTCCCAGCGGATGCAGCTCGTCGTGACCACCCACTCCGACGTTCTGGTCGACGCGCTCAGCGATATGCCGGAGGCGATCATCATCTGTGAGAAGAACGGAGGAGAGACGACCCTTCGTCGTCTGGCTCAGGAGGAACTGAGCGCCTGGTTGGAAAAGTATACGTTGGGCCAACTGTGGCGCTCCGGTGAAATCGGAGGAAACCGCTGGTGAGCGTGGTCATTTATGTGGAAGGTGGTGGCGATCAGCGCGCGTTACTGGCGGAGTGCCGCCGGGGCTTTGCAGAATTTTTCCGGAAAATCGTCCCCCCAGGCCATCAGCCGAAGATCGTCGCTTGCGGCGGGCGCAATGCCACCTTTGACAGGTTCTGCACGGCCCTCAAACAAAACAAGGAGGCGGCCGTGCTCCTGCTGGTCGATGCGGAAGCATTGGTGAGCAAGGCGCCCTGGCAACACCTCGAGGCTCGCGATGGCTGGCAGCAGCCGCCGGGGGCTGCCGAGGGCAACGCGCACCTCATGGTCCAGTGCATGGAGGCATGGTTCCTGGCTGACCGGGAGGTTCTCGCTGCATATTATCGACAGGGGTTCCGCACCAACGCGCTTCCAGGCCAGGCTGACATCGAGAAGATCGCCAAGAGCGACCTGTTCAAGGCGCTTGACGCCGCCACCAGGGACAGCAAGACCAAAGGGCGTTACGGCAAGGGCAGGCACAGCTTTGAGTTGCTCGCTCTCATTCGCCCTGAAAAGGTCCGGACCGCTTCAATCCACGCGGCTCGGTTGTTCAAGGTCGTCGTCGCTTCTGCCAGTGTCCGGGGTGGCCTATCGTCCTGGTAGGCGCTCGTCAGTGCCAGCGGAACACGCCGAGGAGGTCAGAAAAGTCGTCGGTCCACAGAGCGACGTGATCGTCCGGCGGCAGCGCGGTCCAACGCGGGTCCTTTCGTAATTCGGCCAGCGCCTCGGTCTTCGCCGCCATTACCACCCAGGTGGACGAGACCTTGCCGATCTTTTCGTCTCTGACGGCGGTGCTCTACGCAGTCAGCCAGGGCGACGAACGCCTGGTGCGCAACTTCTTCTTTGAGCCTGGATCAAACGCTTTGGCACCGAGCGACGCTGCCCCGGTGTCTGGTTGGCGCACGATGAACGCGTATCTGGTTGGCCAATGGATTTTTCCCGCGGGCCCCGGGCGTTCGTGCTATGAGGGAAGGAATGTCATACCCTGCGCGTAGGTTGGTCAGGTGGAGCGATCATTGCGATCACCTTGGGCACCTCAGGCTCTTTGGGCGTCTTCGGCACCTCTGGGTGATCTGTTCCAACCACCAGAGGATGACTGATGCCCCGTCCCATTTGCAGCCCGCGCCCCCAAAACGTCATTGACTTCGTCCGCCACCTTGTCGAGGTCGGCTTTGTCGATCCCGATCTGACGCGGCGCTTTCTGTCCACCCTGGCCCTGGAACCCCAACGGGGTGACCTGGACTGCGGAATGGGCCTTTGCGGCAGCCCGATCAGCCGTCTCGCGCACGCCATCCGCCAGGTCACCTGCTCCGACTGCCTGGAACTTCTGCACCAGAATGTCCGTCGCCATGGAGCGGCCGTATAAAGAATCGATCTCCCCAAGCAAGGAGCTCTCCTGGCGTGGTAGATGGGCAGGGAAAGAAGGGGTTATACAGGAAGAAGCACATGGCCGGAGCAGATTTTGGCGCTCCCCACGGCTTGTTTAGCGCGGGGCGTGGCGTGCGGGGGCGGTCGTGGGGCTCGTCGAAGTCGTCTCCCGGGACGCTGTCTCCACTGCCTGTGCCAGGTCCGCTTCGTCTACCGCCAGCCCGTCCTTCAGGTCCACGATGGTGTGCAAAAGGTCCCCATGCGCAACATAGGTATTCAGGTCCGCGGCCTTCTTTACCGTATCCTTCCGGGTCTTGCCCACCTGGGCGATCCGGGTGCCGGCGATCTTGTCCAGCTCGGCCTTTACCTCTTCATAGTCCGCCAAAAGCGCCCGCCGCTGCTCCGGCGGCAGCGTCCCCAGCATCCGCTGCACCTCATTGTTGATCTTGTCCTGCTCCTGCCGCACCTGCGCCGCCAGGCACGACTGGGTAAACGATACCCGATCGCCCGCTCGCACCGCACTGCCGTAGGTCTTCACCATCGAGGATTCCTTGCCGATGATCTCGATCAAGACCCCCGGCGTCGTCCCCGTCGCCTGCTGCGCCCCCACCATGGTCGGCAGCGCCTCGGCCATCACCGTGCCCACCTGCACCACCAGCGGCGCCACCTCCACCTCGATCCCGTCGTCGGGGGTGTGGGGCAGGAACTCGCCGCCCAGGTCCACCACCACCTGGGTCAGCATCCCCACCCCCTGCCGCAGGATGTCGGGCGGCGCCACCGTCGCCCCGAACCGCTCCACGGGGTTCAGCTTCTTCTTCTTGGCGGCGGCGCCCGGGTAAAGCAGCGCCTTGTCTTTGTTGCCGCGCGGGCCGCGATCGGCGCTCTTGTGCGCGCGGACGTTGGCTTTGATCGGTGTTCTGGCCATCTTCTTGTTCTCCTCGCTAGACCTTCTTGCCGGGCCTTCCGGACGTGCCGGGGGCCTTCTTTTCCGCCGGCAGAGTCCCCTGTTTCAGACGCTGGGCCCCGCGCAGCATGTGCTGCCGTTGCTTTTCCTGCGCCACCTTCTGATCGAAGAGCGCCTGCCGCTGGACCTTGGTGCTGGTGCGGCCGGCGGCAAGCTGCGCCTCCCGCTCGTACACGATGTCCACCGGGCGCCAGGCGATCTTCAGCGATTCCACCTGCGCGTAGGTGCTGTCCGGGTCGGCGCGCACTGCCGCGACGTAGTGCTCCACGCCGTCGGTGCGGCCGGTCAGGGCCGCGCGCAGGAGGGTGGTGCCCGACTTGGCCACCGAGGCGACCTCCGCGAAGCCGCCGCCGGCCTGGTCCAGGATCACATGGGCGCTGGCCCCCTCATCGTGCCGCTTGGGGTCCACCCGGGCGCCCTTGACCACGTCGGGGCGGCGCCGCATGAAGCGCGTGAACGCCCCGGCCAGCACCACCTCGTCGGGCGAGAGCGCCAGAGGGGGTTTCTTGGCGGCCTGGGCCCCGATCGGGAGTTTCGGTACGTCGGTCAAGAACATCATCGTCTCGGCCGACAGGAGCTTGCCCCGGGCGGCGTCCAGCATCTCGGCGCTCGGGATCTTGCTGATGTCTACCCCACCCGCGCCGACAGAGGGATTGATTGTATCAAAAGGGCTGTGTGATTCCATTATTCACTCCTCACAAGTGCGTCCCACCCACAAAGGCTAGTGGCATCGGTTCGGTCTGGCAAGGAGGATCAGGCGAAAAGACGCTCATCGGGCTTTGAAGGGGTGCGGGCTGGATTGGGTGTGCATATTCTCGCCGTGCCCGGTCTGCGTCGTCTGCACCGGGGGCGGGCCGCAAGGCCGCCGCAAGTCTGCGTCGGGCGCGGAGTTGCAGTGAGGGGCACAGGGCGGTGCGGTCATCGCCGTAGCCCGCCGACTCCATCGCCAGCCGCTGCACCGTTGCGCGTTCGGCGATCAGGGCGGCCTCTTGTTGCGTCGACCTCGCAGGCCGGGCGGAGGCGATCGGGGCGATCGGGCCCATCGGGCCCATCGTGATCGGGCCCATGGTGATCGGGGCGATCGGGCCCGAGGCGATCGGCTGCTGCGTCCTCCGCGCGGCCCGCCGCTTCTGGGCCTTTCTCTTCGTCAAAAGCTCTTCGGCCTGGCACAGGGCGATCTTCCGCTCCTCCTGGCGCGGGTGGGGGTAGGGGCGGTCGTCGTCGCCGCGGACCTGCTGCACCACGGTCATCGCCTTCTGCGTCGCGTCCGACTGGGTGCACAGGTACGCATCCCAGGCCTGCTGCATCAGCCCCTTATAAGTATAGAAGAGACTCAGAAACACGCTCGCCTGCCCCTGCTGGAGCAAAAGCTCCCCGGCTTCCAGGGGAACGTCCGCAAAGAGCCCCGTTTTGTCCGAGATCGCCCCGGCCACGTAGCGCGTAAACAGGAAGTCGTCGGCGAACAGGTGGCCGCTCTTGGCCATGCGTTCACCGGCGAGCAGCTGGATGTCGGGGAGGGCGCCCTCGGCCTTGATCGCCTGCGCCAGGATGCTCTTGAGATGATCGATTGAAAAGCTCATGCCCTTCTACTTCGGTTCTTCCCTCCGGAATCCTGAGCCCCCCTTCTCTTCTGGAGCGCCCCGGCCCTGCCCATTCATGGACGATCGGGTACCCGGGTACCCGGAAATCCATGCCTTTCCACCAACCGCAACCTGCCTTTCCACCCGTAAAAAATAGCCTCCACAGGCTACTCAGCCACGGTAACATGGCAACCCGACCCGATAAAAGACCCGCTTTCCCCGCGATCCGGCGTGTGCCAAGTCTTTACGTTGCCCTTGCGTAAGCTTCAGCTAGTCGCGGTGGCTTCCTGATGGTCAGGCGAAAGCGGACGCCGCCAAGGTGGAGTCTGACGAGTCCGTGCTCCCCGAACCCGAGCCCGATACCCCCATTGTGGTGGACTTTCCCGAGGACCGCTTCAAGCCCTACCGCAAGGGGGGGACCCACCTGGTCGGCATCGCGATGAACGTGACCTGGGTGCAGGAGGCCCCGCCCAGCCCGGAGTCGCCGGACAGCCCCGACAAAGACCGATCAGCGGGGGTCCTGTACCGCTACGACCTGGAACTCGACAGCGACGGCTGCCTGCTAGCCCGCGTGGGGCGACATGGACCGATCACGGCACCAGCGTGATGGGGTAGGACGCGGAGATGGTGAGCAGAGCCTTGTCCCTTTGGTGGTAGCGTCCTTGGACATCAAGATGACTCGCCGTTTTCTTCTTCAGACAATCTTGCTGGCGACCGTCTATGTCGTCCTCGCCCTGCTCGGCCTCAAGCTGGATGCCGTCGCCGGGTTCGCCACGCTCGTTTGGCCACCTAGCGGACTCAGCCTGGCAGCGCTGCTGCTCTTTGGTCAGCGCCTATGGCCCGGCGTGGCCCTCGGGGCCTTCCTGGCCAACCTCTTTGTCGGGGCGCCGCTCCCCGTGGCGGCTGGAATCGCTCTTGGTAACACGCTGGAGGCAGTGTTTGGCGCAGGAGCGCTACGCCGCATCCCCGGATTCCATATCTCCCTGACTCGCCTTGCGGATGTCCTCGGACTCATCGTACTGGCAGCCGTCTTGAGCACGCTGGTCAGTTCGGTCATCGGTGTCAGCAGCTTGCTCCTGGGGAAGATCATCACCTTGTCCAATCTCATCCAGACCTGGCGGGCCTGGTGGCTTGGCGACCTGGTCGGTGATCTGCTGATCGCACCGCTGCTCCTGACGTGGTTTGCACCTGGAGGTAACGATTCCACCTGGCCGCTCGGGGTGAGGTCCCGCGTCCCGGCCATGGGACTGCGCCAGTGGGGCGAGGCGGCGGCGCTCGGGGTGGCGCTTGGAGCAGTAAGCATACCCATCTTCAGTTCTGGGACCGGGATCACCATACCCATGTCTTATCTGGTGTTCCCACCTCTGATCTGGGCTGTGCTCCGCTTCGGCCAGCGGGGCGGAACGATGGCCAGCCTGGCAATCTCGGCGGTGGCCATCTGGGGCACGGCACGCCACTTCGGTCCCTTCGCAGCCGGGGCACACAGGCTCAGCGAGGTGCTGGATCACCTCCAGATCTTTGTGGCTGTGGTGGCGGCGACAATCATGATCCTGGGCTCGGTGATGGAGGAGCGGAGCCGGGCTGTACGGAGCCGTGACGAGGTCCTCGGCATCGTCTCGCACGATCTCAGGAACATGCTCAATTCCATCAGCCTCAGTGCCCAGTCACTGGCAAAGAAGATGCCGGAGGACGGGCAGAACTCGCTGGGGCTCATCGTCCGATCGGTCAAGCGAATGAATGGACTGATTGGCGATCTACGCGATGTGGCTGCCATCGAGGTCGGGCGGTTATCGCTCAGGCTGGAAGTCTGCAGCACTGCCGCCCTGATCCGGGAGGCGGCGGAGGCGGCCCAACCGCTCTCTGCTGATAGGGCCCAGACATTGATCGTGGAGGCCCCGTCACCGGACATCCAGATCATGGGCGATCGAGAGCGCCTGCTCCAGGTACTGGCCAACCTGGTGGGCAATGCCATCAAGTTCACGCCCGAAGGCGACACCGTCACGCTCAAGGGCGAACGGATCGGCGATTCGGCGCGGTTCGCGGTGACGGACAGTGGGCCGGGAATCTCGCGCGACCAGATGGTTCATGTCTTCGAGCGATACTGGCAAGCCAATGCGACGGCGTACCCAGGAAGCGGTCTGGGCCTATCCATCGCAAAAGGGATCGTCGAGGCCCATGGCGGCAGAATCTGGGCAGAGAGTGAGGAAGGGAAAGGCAGCCGCTTCTTCTTCACGCTGAATGAGCGGCCCACTTTGGTCATGCCCGAAGCGGCGGACTGACCGATGCGTCATGGCCACCTCCGCTGGTTCAACGAACTCTTGGCGGAGAACAACTCTTCGACACACCGGTGGGTCGAGCGCAGGATGGTCTGGTCCAGTTCGTCCGTGGCGCCCATTTCCTGGGCCCGCTGGCACAGCCATTGGGCATGCAGGAAGGCGTCGCGCGGATCGGGCCAGCCGTCGGAGATGGAGAGGATGGCCAGGTCACCATGCGCCCGCTGGAGGACCTGACCGCCACGCCGCCGCCGGCAGCGGGGCAGTGAAGCCAATCAGGGCGCTGTGATCCTCCAGATGCTGGTGCTGGCCGTTCCGCTCGGGTCAGGGGAAGACTCGAACGCGATCCAGCGACCGTCGGGCGACCAGGTCGGCGCACCGTCATAGCCAGGCTGGTCGGTGACCCGCCTGGGCATCCCTCCGTCCGCAGAGACGACGAAGAGGTTCGCGCCCGACCTGCGTCCGCCGTTGGTAGAGTAGACAATGCGCTTGCCGTCCGGGGAAAAGGAGGCGTCTGTGCTCGAGTCTTGAGGCGGGGTGATCGGAGCGAGTTCGCTTCCATCCGGTTTGATCGTATAGATGGCCCAGTCCATCGCGAGCCGCTGAAAGAGGATCCTGCTGCCATCGGGGGACCAGTTGGGCTGGCGGTCGTTGCTCGCGCTTGTCAGCAGGGAGGGACCACCGCCGTTGGACCTCACCTTCCAGATCTCCGCTGAACTCGTGCCCGCGTTCGACTCGAATGCGATCTCGCTGCCGTCTGGCGAGAAGCTCGGCTCGAAGAAGTTGTTTCCCATGTGGGAGGTGACTTGGAAGATGTCGGTCCCATCCGGCTTGCCGGTATAGATCTCCTCATTGCCGCCGGCGCGGTCCGACGAGAAGGTGATGCGATTGCTCCTGGCGTTCCAACTCGTGCCGGGGAGATTCACATTGCTGTGGCCATCATTGAGGATCGGGGCCGCAGCGCCACCAGCGGCCGGCACAATGTAGAGGCCTGCCGGGCCGGCGTTATAACCGCCATGCCAGACGGTGATCAGTATCCTGCTGCTATCGGGAGCGTAGCACGGGTTCTGGGCGCTCTCGGTGCCAGCGGCAGCATAGACCCGGCATGCGCCGTCCTGGCGACACATGCCGGCACCCTCCATGCGCATGGAGTCGGAGCAACCCAGTGCGGAAAGAGCGAGGAGGGCAGCATCACGAAACTTCCAGTCCATCGAGTAGAGTGTAGGTGAATCGTGGCTGAGAGTGTAGGTGAATC
>JBBRLA010000403.1:0-7881 GCA_038231615.1 Polyangia bacterium
CACGCCGCCGTGCTCACGGCCAGTAGGCCGCTCCGCTCGCCGTCTCGGGGTGGCCTCGCGAATGCGAGGACATGGGGGAGGCGCACTCGCCCTCAACGCAAGTGCTCACCGCTCTAGGCGCAGAAGGGCGGGCTGCCCCGGACGTTGCCTGCGCAAGGGTTGCACGGCCGTACGTTTCTTGTGTGCCGTTGCCTTGGTGCCCGTCGCCCATGCATGATTGACATGGCCTTGACATCTGGCGTGGGGCCGGACATCTTGCCTGACCACGGGAAGGCCGCCGCTGGCGGGCCCGTGACCGATTTTCATTCATTTCACGCGGCCGCTTGTGCCGACGGGTGCCAGGATGCTTCTTGAGACTTTCCATTTCGACGCCAGCCGGGGGTTTTCGCTGGAGCCGTTCCCCGCCCTGGACTCCGAACAGACGCTGGTCCTGCTTTTCGGCGCGCCGGAGTATCTGGACCACCCGCGGCCGATCCAGGGGCTCTCCCGGGCCTACCCGCGCTCCCACTTCATCGGCTGCTCGACCTCGGGGGAGATCTTCGGCACCCGGGTCTCCGACCAGAGCATCTCGATCGCGGTGGCGCGCTTCAAGTATTCCACCCTGCGCACGGCCACCGCACCCGCGGGAAAGGGGCCGGCCTCGCTCATGGCCGGCGAGTCCCTGGCCCGGCAACTCCTTTTGCCGGGACTGCGCGGCGTGTTCGTCCTGTCCGACGGCCTGCAGGTCAACGGCAGCGAGCTTTTGCGCGGCCTGAGCAGCGTGCTCCCGACCTCGGTGCTGATCACCGGCGGGCTGGCCGGGGACGGCGATCGCTTCCAGCGAACCTGGGTCATCAAGGACCGCACGCCGCAGGCCGGCTTTGTCTCCGCCGTCGGCCTCTATGGAGACCGGGTGCGCCTGGGCCACGGGTCCAAGGGCGGCTTTAACCTCCTGGGGCCGCCGCGCCGGGTCACCCGTTCGACAGGCAACGTGCTCTTCGAGCTGGATGGGCAGCCGGCGCTTCCATTGTACCAGCCGTACCTGGGTGCGCTTTGCGGCGACCTGCCCGCCGCCGGGCGGCTTTTCCCCCTAACCCTTCTTTCCGACTCGGACCAGGACCCCGTGGTGCGCACCCTGCTTTCGGTGGACCCGGCCCGGCAGTCGTTGACCTTCGCCGGGGACATCCCCGAAGGCAGCCGCGCCCAGCTCATGTGCGCCAACGTGGACCGGCTGATCGAGGGCGCTGCGGGGGCCGCCAAGATGAGCCGATCCGCGCTGCGGGACGGAGATCGGCCCCTGGCCATCGCCATCAGTTGTGTCGGGCGCCGCCGGGTCCTCAAGGAACGCGCGGAAGAGGAGGTCGAGGCCACCCGGGAGGTTTTGCCCGAACAGGCGCAGCAGATCGGCTTCTACTCCTACGGCGAGCTTTCGCCCCAGGTCAAAAGCCCCTGCGCCCTGCACCACCCGACCCTGACCCTGACCACCATCGTCGAGGTCTGACCCGCGGTGCCGGATGCCGGGCTTTCAGGGGACGGAGCACACGCCGCCGGAGCACACCCCCCCGCAGCAGTTGGAGTTGGCCTCGGAGCAGGTACCCCCGAAGGGAATGCAGCCGCCATCCGGGTTGCCCGGACCGACCACGCGGGCGGCCCACTGGGCGATGTGGTTGTGGGCGTTTTTGTCCTGGAAGGGGAGCCAGAATGCCGGCAGGCTCGGGTCGCCGGTGCCGACGTCGACATTCTGATCGGCGAGGGTCAGGTCGATGGCCGACATCCAGATCTGCGGCTGGTGGCAGTTCTTCGGCAGGGGGTCGCCGTGGTTGCCGTTGGGGTTCTGCGGGCTGTCGGGCGGGAAGCAGTTCACCTGGTCGACGTGGTTGCCCATGCCGTCGTTGACCTGGATCGAATTGCGCACCCGGAACCCATAGTCCCGGGTCGAGGAGAAGGTCACCCACACCAGCTTGTGCCCCTTGTACTTCTGGATCACCGGGCTCCAGCGCGGCCACGAGTTGGTGACGGCACCGGTGCCGTTGAGCGCGGGCAGCTCCTGGGGCCGCGCCCCGGGCTTGGCGGAAACCAGCAGCGCCTGGGCCTTCAGGTTGGAGAAGCCATCCTGAGAGACCATGGAGCCGGTGCCGGGGGCCCGGTTGAAGATGACATAAGCCCCGTCGGGGGAGTAGGCCGGGTAGTAGTTGTTCTCCCCGGCCGAGGACAGGAACGCCTGGGGCTTGGAGAAGGTGTGAAGGCCCGTGTCGTAGGTCATGGTGAAGAGGCTGCCGCCGATGAAATGGTCGTCGTCGCCGCCGCCGAAGAGCCCGTTGAGGAAGAGGTGCGGGCGCACAAAGACCACGCTGGAGTTGTCCGGGGACCAGTCAGGTTGGGTGGCGCGCTCATCGGTGGGGACGCGGGGCGGGTTGGACGCGACGCCGGTCTCGCCGTCATAGAGGAAGAACGCGGGCGGGTGGTTGGCCCCATTGCCATCGGAAGACAGGAAGAGCTTGTGATCGGCCGAGAACGCCTGGAACCCGGCGACCTTGCGCTGTGGGGCGGATACCTTGGAACCCACGTCGATCAGGGTGGCGTTGATGTCGGCGTATTCGTCGTCGGAGTCGGCGTCGTCGGAGCCGTAGGTCATCTTCTGCCCATCGCGGGAAAGGAAGTGACAGCCGATGCAGCGGTTGCTGTTGCCCGGGGTCAGGAAGGGGTCGGGGGGCTGTCCCCGCTTGCCGAAGTCGTAGCGGTAGATGCCGCCGGTCTTGCCCGGCACGCCGTCCAGGGTCACCGACTGCCAGTAGTACAGACCGCCCTCGAGGTTCTCGGCGCTGAAGGACAGGCCGCGTCCGGGGGAGGCGGCGACGCACGAACCGCCGTCATCGGTGGCGCGGACGGTGAGGGTGACCGGGTCGCCGCCGCGGTTGGTCAGCGCCAGATAGTCCCACACTTTTTGCGAAAGTTCGTAGCCGCACCCGGGGGTCGAAAGCTTGCGGGAGTCGGCGATCAGGGCGCAGCGGGTCTCGATGCGCACGTCGGTCAGCTTGTTGCTGAAGTCAATTTCGAAGAGGGTGTTGCCGGTGCCCGGGTCAAACTGGGTCTCGATGACGTTCAGGTTGGGCGGGACCAGGGTGCCATCCGGGGGATAGGACAGCGCCGGGGCCCGCGCCGCCGGGCAGGGGGGCGCGTTGTCCGGGGGGAAGGCCGGGCACCCGGGGCAGGCATCGGGGACGATGGCGCGCAGGCGGACCCGCACGTTGGCCGTGCCGCCCAGGCCGCGCCAGACGGCGCGAACCAGGGTGACGCCGCCGCGGTCGGCACCCACCGAAAGGGTGTTCTGGGTCAAAATCCCCAGGCCCGGATCGTCGATGCTCCACGAGGCCATCTGGGTGACGTCCTGGCCGTCTTTGGTCCTGGCGGTGAAGCGCTGCTTGGGGGGCATGACCCCGACGTTCAGATCCAGGGTGACGTCCCCCGGGGTCACCTGCAAGCCCCCGGTGAGCACCACCCCGCCGTCGCCCTGCCCGGGGTCGTCGATGCCCTGCGGCTCTCGGCCGTTGCAGCTACAGCCCCTGCCGGCCACGACGAGCAGAGCGATCATCAACCAGCGCGCGTTGAGCATGGGGTCTCCTTGCCGGTGAACCCGGAAGCGCACGGTAGCAATTTTTCCCGGCCTTGTCGTGGCACTTTCTGCGCGGTCGCACGATTTTTTGCGTCTGCGTCTGCGTGTGCGTCTTTAGGGCCGCGGCTTGCGTGCCCAGGCGTCGCCGCGGACGAGTTCGTCGAACTGGATCAGCAAGCCGGCGGAGACGACATGGATGGTGTCGGTGTAGGTGCCGTTGTTCACCGCGGCGCCGCCGACCAGGGGGCGGCCGGTGATGCCGTCGAGGGGCAGGAGGGCGCCGTTTTGCACGGTGCGATCCAGGGCGTGGATGCCGGCGTAGGCCAGGTTCAGCGTCACCCCGCGCAGGGTCAGCCCGAGGCCGGCGGAGCCGCCGATCTTGTCCAGGGAGTCGAAGTCCAGGCGGGTATACTCGGGCTGGCTGGCGGTGGCCGAGGAGTCGAAGAAGACGCCGGCACGGAGCGTCAGGACCAAAGGTCCGATGGGCTGGTTGAAGGCGCCGCCGAACCGGATGCTGTAGGTGTCGTTGTAGTGGTGGGGCAAAAGGATGCCATCACCCCCCCCCAGATCGCTCATCGTGACCGGGTTGGTCCCGTTGAGGGTGTCGCCGGTGCCCTCGGCCTGGCTCCACAGCTCGTAGGTGGCGTCGAGTTCCAGGTCGAAGACCTCGCGGTGCTGCTTCTTGTAGGCGTAGCGCAGGCCCAGGCGGAAGATCCACGGCAGGTCGTTCTGGAACGTGGTGTCGTCACTGGTGACGCTCATGGGCTGGGGGCTCAGGAACTTGGGCTGGGTCGCGGTCAGGCTGCCGGTGGCCTGGATCTTCTTGGCCCCCACGTTGGCGCTGGTGCGCACGTGGAAGCCGATGTCGAAGAAGGAGGTGGGGTGGATG
Source organism: Polyangia bacterium (assembly GCA_038231615.1). Lineage (GTDB taxonomy): Bacteria > Myxococcota_A > Polyangia > Palsa-1104 > JAEUJZ01 > JBBRLA01. The sequence continues at coordinate 4,482 of JBBRLA010000403.1, forward strand.
AGGACCCCCAAGGAGAGCATCGGGTTGAAATAGGTGTGGACCTTTACCTGGGTGTTGCTGTCGCAGTCCGGGTTCAAGGTGGTGACCGAACAGGGACCGCCCAGGACGCTGTAGGCGGTGTTGGACAGGTTGAAATTGCCGATGGCGTCGTGGAAGGCCAGGCCCAGGTCGAGGTGGCGATTGACGCGGAACCCCACCGCCAAAGTGGGCAGGATGACCAGAATGTCGGTGGCGCTGACGTCGTAGCGGGTGAGGCTTTTGGGATCGTAGCTGCGCTGGCCGACGGAGGACGGGCCGTAGGCGCCGATGGCGAAGGTCCAGCGATCGAAATAGCCGAAGTCGGTGGACAGGCCGAACCAGGGGGCGAAGAACGGCTTGCTGGCCTGGTCCGTCACCAGGGGGTAGGGGCCCGTGCGCTGAAGGCTGTAGTTGCTAAAAAGCAGGTTGCTGTCGAAAAGCAGGCGGGTGCCGCGCTGCCCGGCCAGGCCGGCGACGTTGTATTCCAGCGCCAGGGGCGAGTCGGCCTTGGCGGTGAAGGCGCCGCCGCGGCCCAGGGCCTCGGTGCCGTTGGCAGGGAACTCGAAGCCCCCGGCCTGCACCGGCCCGGGAGATAGGGCCAAAAGGGCCCCGATACAGAAGCCGAGCCGGGTCATGGTCTTCATTTTTTGCCTTTGCCTTTTTCTTTGCTTTGGGCGCGCGACATGAAAAGGAGGATCGACACCGCCGCCGGGGTCACGCCGGAGATGCGGCTGGCCTGACCCAGGGAGCGCGGGCGGAAGCGGCCCAGCTTCTCGCATACCTCGCGCGACAATCCCGGGATGCGGTCGTAATCCAGGGAATCGGGAAGGGGATGATCTTCCAGCTCGCGGAAGCGGCGGGCGTCCTCTTCCTCGCGGGCCAGGTAGCCGGCGTATTTTGCCGAAATCTCCACCCGATCGGCGATGGCCGGGGGGGCGTCGCCCCCGAAGGCCTGACTCAGCTTCGGGTAGTCGAGTTCCGGACGACGCAGGAGCTGAAACAGGGTCTGGGGCTCGGACAGGGGCGCGGTGCCAAGCTCCCGCAGGCGATCGTTGACCGAGGCCGTGGGGCAAAGACGGGTGCCCTTCATCCGGGACAGTTCGGCGGCGACCGCGTCCCGCCGGATGCAATGCAGGCGCCAGCGATCATCATCCACCAGGCCGAGCCGGCGTCCGATGGGCATCAGGCGTTCGTCGGCGTTGTCCTCACGCAGAAGCAGCCGGTATTCGGCGCGGGACGTCATCATCCGATACGGCTCTTCGGTGCCCTTGACGGTCAGGTCGTCGATCATCACCCCCAGATAGCCCTCGTCCCGCTTGAGCACCAGTTCTTGCCCATCGCCGCGGAGCTTGAGGGCGGCGTTGGCCCCGGCCCACAGGCCCTGCGAGGCGGCCTCCTCGTACCCCGAGGTGCCGTTCAACTGCCCGGCCAGGTACAGGCCCGCGACCCCCCGGGCCTCCAGCGTCGGCAGGAGCTGCCTGGCGTCGGCGAAGTCGTATTCGACCGCGTAGCCGAAGCGCAAAAGGCGCGCGTGTTCCAGGCCGGGGATGGTCTTTATGAACTGGAGCTGCACGTCCGCGGGAAGGGAGGTGGAGATGCCGTTGGGGTAGACCTCGCAGGTATCTTCGCCCTCGGGCTCCAGGAAGATCTGGTGGCGCGGCTTGTCGGAGAAGCGCACCACCTTGTCCTCGATGGAGGGGCAGTAGCGGGGGCCGACGCCGGTGATGCGCCCGGCGTAGAGCGGGGATCGGTGGAGGTTTTCCCGGATCACTTCGTGGGTGCGGGCGTTGGTGTAGGTGACGTGGCACACCCGCTGCGGCAGGGGCGGGGCGGGGCCGTCCTCGCAGAAACGGGGCGCGGGGGTGTCGCCGGGCTGTGCCTCCAGGCCGGCCAGGTCGATGGTGCGACCGTCGATCCTGCACGGGGTGCCGGTCTTCATGCGCCCCAGGGTGAAGCCGAGTTCCAGCAGGGAGGCGGAGAGGCCGCGGGCCGGCGGCTCCCCCATGCGCCCGCCGTCGAGCTGCTCGCCGCCGACGTGGAGCTTGCCCATGAGGAAGGTGCCGGTGGTCAGGATGACCGCGCGGGCGCGAAAGGCCAGGCCCATGCTGGTGGTCACCCCGATGACCCGGCGCTGGCTGCCGTCGCCTTCGGTAAGGAGCCGCTGCCCGTCGGCCTGCTGAAGGTCGAGGCCGGGCTGGCGCTCGAGCGCCCCGCGGACGTACGCGCGGTAGCGGACCTTGTCGGACTGAACGCGGGTGGCGCGCACCGCCGGGCCCTTGGAGGTGTTGAGGCGCCGGAACTGGATGCCGGTGGCGTCGGCGGCGCGGCCCATGACCCCACCCAGGGCCTCGATCTCCTTGACCAGGTGCCCCTTGCCGACCCCCCCCACCGCCGGATTGCACGACATGTGGGCGATGGTGTCCAGGTTCCCGGTGAGGAGCAGGGTGCGCTGTCCCAGCCGCGCCGCTGCCAGGGCCGCCTCGCAGCCGGCATGGCCGCCGCCCACGACAATCACGTCGTACGGGTGTGGATACTCCAGCATCTGGGTAGTGTAGGTTGTTCACAGACGAGGTAGGTTTGTCAATCGCCGCCGGCCTTGATTCGGCGGGCAAGGCGTGGTAACAGCGCCAGCTCAGAAGCGATGCCGGCCAACAACCACGAGAACCACGACGAATCCAAGAAGATGTGGCGGGAGGCTGCCGGCCTGAGCTACCTGGGCATCTTCTTTGGGGTGGCGATCGTGATCGGGTTTCTGGGCGGCTCCTTCGCCGACCGGCACCTTCACACCGGTCACTGGCTGTCGGTGGTCGGCATCTTGTTCGGCATCGCCGCCAGCGCCAAAGAGCTGTATCGAGTGACCCGGCAGTACCGCCGACAGAACCGCGCTCCGGATGCCGGTGGCCCCGACGACAAGAACCTGGCATAACCAAGGCAGGACCCCGACGTGAGCGAGACCTCAGAACCAAATCACATCCGCGCAGTCGAACGATGGGCGCTGATCTTCAGCGCCGTGCTGATCGGCGGCGCGATGGTGTTCTGCGGGCCGCGGGCGCAACTCGGCACTACGCTGGGGTCGGCGCTGATGCTGATCAACCTGTGGATCATGCGCCGCCTGGGCTCCCGCTTGCTGCGCCTTTTGCTCGGGCCGCGGGCGTCGGTGACGGGCATCGTCGTCTTGTTCAACGGCAAACTCTTGCTGCTGGCGGCCCTGATGTACCTGTGCATCCGCCACTTGCCAGTGGACCCGGTGGCGTTCATCCTGGGCGTCTCGGTGTTGCCCGGGGCCATCGTGGCCCATGCCATCGATTTTGGCATGCGCCGGACCGAAGACCTGAAACCCTCTACTCCGCACGAAGAAGGCTAGTTCAACATGGGTGAGGAA
>JBBRLA010000404.1:0-7833 GCA_038231615.1 Polyangia bacterium
CCTTCACCACGGACGCGGCACTCGTCGCGACCTTCGAGGAGTTCAGCGAACGGACCTTCCTCATCGCTGGTTACGTCGCCCGATTCGTTTGATCCATGATCCACGCGACTCTGGTTAGGCGGCAGCGGCCGGGCCTATGTCTACTCCGGCCGCACCTTTGCCCCCCTGTATCAGTTCGTCGGCGCCGCGGGCGACGGGGCCGGCCCGGGGCGCGGGGCCGAGGGCGGCGAGCCCATCTTTGCCGACGCCACCCGGGTGATGCTGTACAACCAGGGGCGATCTTCGGCGTGACCCCCTCCCGCCTGCGCGAGGCCCTGCTGCGCCCGCTGGGCGACGCCCGATTTCATCGATGTCCCCGGGGCGCGGGATCGAGTAAGTAGAGGGAGTGTTCGTCTACCTCTCCAAGATCCTGCCTCAGCTTCTCTTCCCGGTCGGCCTGTGCCTGGAACTGCTGCTGCTTTCGCTGGTCCTGTCTCGACGACGTCCGCGGGCCGCCCGCGGGCTGCTGGTGATCGGCATCGCGGTGCTGTGGGGGCCGTCCACCCCGTTCTTATCCGACCTGCTCCTGGGACGGCTGGAGGGGCATGACCCGGTGCGCTCCTCCACCGTCATGGACGGGGCGGACGCGATCGTGATCCTGGGGGGCGGCACCAGCGGGCAGTCCCCGGGCCAGCCCGAAGTCGAGTTGGGCGCCAGCGGGGGCCGGCTGCACTATGGCTTTCGCCTGTTTCGCGCGGGCAAGGCGCCGATCGTGCTGCTCAGCGGGGGCAGTCTGTACCCGGGCGAAAGCGAGGCGGACCAGATGCGGCAGGTCCTGGCCCAGTGGGGGCTGCCGCGGGATGCCATGGTGCTGGACGAACGGTCGCGCAACACCCACGAGAACGCCGTCGAGGCCGTCCGCCTGGCACAGGAGCGGGGGATGCATCGGCTGCTGCTGGTGACCTCGGCGTTCCACATGCCGCGGGCCCTGGCCATTTTTCGCCGCGAAGTGCGGAGACGGGGCCTCGACGACATCCACATATTGCCCGCCCCGACGGGGCAATATGTCACCCGGGGGCGCCCGTTCCTGCTGCTTTCGGTCCTGCCGGATGCCGGGGCGCTGGCCAACACCACCCTGGCCCTGCGCGAGTATCTGGGTACGTTCATCTATGGACTGAAAGGCTGGCTGTGAAAAGCCGGTGCCTGGCGCCATGGCTTGACGGGCCCTGCGCTTGTCCCTACCGTTGGAACATGCGCTGTGGTGTCTCGGCATGGCTGCGTCGCGCTCCGGCGTGGGCGGTCCTGGGTTCGCTGTCCCTGTCGGGAGGTCCGTGGGGCTGCGCGTACACCTCGGAGTACACGGCGCCGCAGGACGGGCGCGCTCGGGCGCTGTGGCGCGACAACAATGTCGTCTTCGATCCTTCGGGCGCCGCCCTGTCCGAGGTCTGCGCCCAGGAGATGATGTACCTGACCGCCACCGGCAAGCTGCGGCTGCCCCCGGAGTACCGGATCGCCGGCGAGCGGAGCTACTGGACGCCGCGGTACTACGGCAGCCCGATCGTGGTGCTGGACCCCGGGCTGGCCCCGGTGCTGCCCTTGCCGCCGCTTTTCCTGCCGAGCTTGGGCATCGCGCATTCCGCGCCGCTCCCCGCGGTGCTTTCCGGCGGCGCCGGGATCTCGGGCGGTGGCGGCGGCGGCGACAAGGGGCTGGCCTACCTGGCGGTGATCGTGCTGCTGGTCCTGCCGGCGGTGGACCTGGGGCTGGCCCTGTCGCGGCCGGAGTCGGAAACCAAGTCCTCCCAGGCCATCGACCAGGCCAATGCCTACAATGATCTGGCCCGGAGCCCCGGGTCGCCCTGCTTCTTCAACCTGGCCACCGCCGCGCCGGTCGTCCCGGATGCGCTCCCTGTGCCCGAGCCGATCTCCGCGCCCGAGCTTGCTCCCGGAGGTTCGCTGTGACCGCCAGGTCGAGGCGGCGTCGCCGTCCCGCTGCGCCCATGGCCCTGGTCCTTTGCTGCGCCATCGGCCTTTGCTCCACGGGCTGCGCCACCACCCGCTACGCCCCGCAGGTGGTGGCCCGAGGCGAGCTGACCCTGCGCTACGACGAGGGCTTCCAGATGTGGACCGGGGACCGCCCCATCGCCCACGGGCTGCGCTACCGGGGCCTGCAAGAGTTCGTGCGCTGCGTGCCCCCCGCGGCAGAACAGGCACGGCGGGCCACCCGGGACGGCACCGCGGCGCTGGTCCTGTCCGCCCTGGGCGGCAGCTTCGGGGGGATCAGCCTGGGCGGGCTTTATGGGCTCCACGATCAAGACCACCAAGCGGCGTGGCTTGGCGGCGGGGTGGCCATCGCGATCACCGGCACGGTGCTGGCGGGGCTCGGGCGCAAGTACCGCAACAGCGCCAACGGGCACGCGGTGGACGCGATGAACTTCTATAATGACTCGGTCGGAAGCCTCGGCGCGACCTGCGATGACCTGCGCTATCCGCCTCCGGTGGGCCCGCTCCTTACAATTCCTCAATAGTCGGGTTATTCTGGTCCCGATGGTAAAACCTCCCGAGAACGCAGCCGAGCTGCGGGCACGCCTGCTCATGGAGCAGCGCAAGCTCGCCGCCGTGCGCGAGCTGGGGAAGGCGCTGGGAGCAAACCTAGATCTGGACCACGTCCTGTCGACCATCGTAGACAAAGTGCCCCAGTTGCTGGATGCCGAGCGGGCCACCTTATTCCTGGTCGAACGGGACGCCGAGGACGCTCACGCCGGCCAGCTCGTATCCAAGGCGATGCGGGGCGGCCTTCTGGTGGACGAGATCCGCCTCTCCCTGGGCGAGGGCATCGCCGGCACCGTGGCCCTTACCGGCACGCCGCTGAACATCCCCGACGCCTACGATGACGCCCGCTTCAACCCCGAGGTGGACCGGCGCACCGGCTTTCGCACCCGCTCGATCCTGTGCGTGCCGGTCCCCGACCACGAGGGGCGCATCACCGGCGTCATGCAGGCCCTGAACCGGCGCCACGGCGCGTCCTTCGACGGAGACGACGAGGCATTGCTGGGGGCGATGGCGGCCTACGTCGGCGTATCTGTGGAAAACAGCAAACTCTACCGCTCGCTGCAGGAGCAGAACCAGGCGCTTTTGCGCACCCAGAAGGATCTGCAGGACCGGGTCAGCGAGTTCGATTTGCTTTACCAGATCGAGCGGGAGTCTTCGGCGGCACTGGACCTGCAGGAACTCCTGGTCCGGCTGTGCAAGCGGGCGGTGCAACTGCTTGGGGGGGAGGCCGGCGTGGTGGCGCTGCGCCTGCCCACGGGCGACCTGGACGTGACCTTCTTTCAGCAGTCCCAGGCCGGCCCGCGTATCGGGGCCGAGGCCGAAAGTGGCTCCGACCCGGTCCACATGCCCGACGGCGGCGTGCAGACCGCCCGCTTGGCCCACGGCGAGGGCCTGCTTTCCTTCTGCGTGCAGCACCGCCAGTCGATGCTCAACAACCAGGTCGATGCGTCGGCGGTGCGACGCCTGCAAGAGCGGGTGGGGTTCCCGGTCCGTCAGGTGGTGGCGGTGCCTTTCGACCACGCCGAGGCCGCCGCGGTGGACGAAGACGACGATGAGGCGCTGGGGGCCATCGCGGTGCTCAACAAGGCGGGCCCCTCGGCGCAGGGCTTCGACCTGGCCGATCACAAGCTGCTGACCCTGCTCGCCGGCCATGCCGCCCGGGCGATCGTCCTGTCGCGCACGCGCATGCTGCGCATCCGGGAGGGCAATCTGGCCTCCATCGGGCGTATGCTGGCCGGGGTCATGCACGATCTTCGCACCCCCATGACCATCGTGCTCGGGTATGCTCAACTCATGGCGACCACGGAGGCCGAGGACGAGCGGGCGCGTTTCGTGCGCATGATCATGAAGCAGTTCGACCTCATGCAGGCGATGACCGGCGAGGTCATGGCCTTCGCCCGGGGCGACAGCAAGCTGCTTTTGCGCCGCGTGCTGATGCCGCGCTTCGTGGAAGAGCTGAAAGAACAGCTCGAACATGAGCTGACCCCGGCGGGGGTGGAGCTGCGCATCGAGGCGCGCTACCTGGGCCCGGCGTTTTTCGACGAGCTGAAGCTCCTTCGCCTGGTCCACAACCTGGCCCGCAACGCCTGCCAGGCCATGCCCGGGGGCGGGGCATTCGTCATCGGCATCGACGTGACACAAAAGACCCCGCGGCACGAGATCGTATTCACGTTCCGCGACACCGGCGGTGGGCTCCCCGAAGAGGTCCAGGCGCACCTCTTCGAGCCCTTCACCTCGACCCGCAAGGACGGCGGCACGGGCCTGGGCCTGGCCATCGTCAAGAAGATCGTCGATGATCACCAGGGTCTCATCAGCGTTTCCACCCGTCGCGGCGAAGGAACTACCTTCACCGTGGCCCTTCCCCTTTCCCGGGAGTGACTCCGTGCCAGCGCGTACGCACAGTGCAAAAACGTTGTCGGACCGCACCACCGGCCCCCGCCTATTTTTGACCCTCTTGCTTCTGGGCGGGATCGGGCTCGGCTGTCCCGGCCAGGCCCGTGCCGGCAGGGATGAAGGGGCCGGGGCCAATCTGAGAGATCGACCCGGCGATGGCCCGCCGACCGTGTCGGTGATGCCGTTCAATGGCAAGGAGGCGGCCACCCCACCCCGGAAGCCCATCTTGCCCCTGCCCACCTCCGAGGTGATCGTCGATGTCCTGCGGGACCGGCAGCGGGGGCTGTATCAGGTGCTGGGACCCAACCGCTGGAAGCACACTGCCGAAAATCGCTTCCACGGCAGGACCTACGAGGTGCAGGGCATCGCCAAGGTCCTCGGCGCCGACCTGGTCATCGGCGGCTGGCTGGAAGCCACCCCCAATGCGGAGACCAACAAGTCCCACCGGCTGACCATCGCCCTGTACAACAACTGGGCCGAGCCGCTGGGGCAGCTCAGTTACGACCTGGACCTGGACCCCCGCCGGCCGCGGCTGGATGCGCCGACGCTGGCAACGCGGCTTTCCACGCTTTTCCAGATGGTCGATCGGGCGCTGGGGCTCACCACGCCAAAAGACCAGGCCCGCCCAAACCGCCCAAACCAGATGGCCCGCCCGGCCAACGTGGTCCAGGCCGAGGATCAAGAAAAGGCCCCGCTGCCAAGGGAAGGCGAAGGCGAAGGCGAAGGCGAAGGCCGGGCCGCCCGGAACGGCGAGTTTGCGCAAGGGCCCTTCGTGCCCCCCAACCCCGAGGCCAACGAGCTGTACTACCGGCGACCCCCCTGGCGCTCGATCTTCGACTTGCAGGTGGGTTACCTCTTCAATGTGCGCCACCTGACCGACAACGGCAGCGGGCGGGAATTCAACCGCTCCGGGGCGCACGGGGTGCTCCTGCACGGCGAACTCTACCCGCTGGCGGCCTTTGACCGGGTGCCGCTGGCCGCGGCGGGCCTGGGCTTTCGAGTGACCGCCATGCTGCCCTTCTGGCCCGACATCCAGCAGATTCCCGGCCCCGATCTGCCTCCCACCGGCATCCTTTCGGCCAGCGAGTACCGCGTCGAGGTCGGCTTCCTCCACTGGCACTGGAACTTCTTGGAGGCGGTGCTGCGTCCCGAGGTCGAGATGGAGGCGCTTTACGGCTACCACCGCTTCGACATCACCGACAAGGCCAACGTCCTTCTGGTGGACATCCCCTCGGCGGCCTACAGCTACCTCGGCGGCAGCATCGGGGCGCGGGTGCACCTGACTCGGCGCCTGTCGACACGCCTGTCGTTCGCCTTCGCCGGCCTGCTGGACCTGGGCCCGATGGGCCTGCCCGGCGCCCTGATGGACGATCCGCGCAACGCCGGGCGCGGCTTCCACGTATATGGGCCGGGTTCGGGCTGGCTGTGGCGCCTGGACTTCTCGGCGGCGCTGCGGGTCTGGCACGGCCTGTCGCTGGGCGCGGGCTTCTACTACGAACAGACGCTGCTCTCCTTCGATGGCACCGGCGATGTGGCGCTGCGCGTTCAGCCCACTCCGGTCGTTCCGGGCATCCGACAAAAAGTTACTTCGGCGACGGACGAATACGGTGGCTTCTTCCTGACCGCGGGGTACGTGTACTAACATAGGACCGAAGGTCTGATCGTCTCCCCTGGAGGCCCCTGCGTGTCCCGTTGCATTCCCCGGCGCCCCGCCCTGCTCCCCAAGTCGCTCTTGTCGCTGGCCATCGCGGTCCTTGTGCTGGGCGCGCGTCCGGCCGGGGCGCAGATCGACACCAGCGGTCCCGGCGACGAGGAACCCCCCACGGTGGCGGTGATGCCCTTCGGTGGGTCGCAGCCGCAGATCATCGAGCACCTTAACCAGGTCTGCGAAAAGGCCCTTCGGCGGATCGCCGGGCTTAAGGTGCTAAACGCCGCGCAGTGGAGCAAGGAGGCCAGGGAATCGGGACAAGGGGACGATCTGGAGGCCATGGCGCGGCGTCTGGGCGCGGACCTGCTGGTGACCGGCACGCTGTCCCAGGTAAAGGGGTGGTGGCGCCTGTCGGTGGATGTCTTCAATGACAAGGGCCTGCCGATCTCGGCGCTGGTCGTCGACTCCCTGACACCGGATCTGGGGGCGACGGCGACCTTCCAGCTGGAAGAAGGGCTGGCGCGCATTGTCCGGCCTGCGGTCGGCCTCCAGGCCCAGGCGCCGCCGACGGGGCCCGCCAATCCCGAGGACGAACCCTCGCCGCAGGACGTGGACCGGGAGAAGCCGGTGGAGCTGGCCAAAGTCGAGGGCCTTCGCGTCGCGCAGGTGGTGAAGAAGCCCTGGGTGCGCGAGCCGTGGCGGCCCCTGCTCGACGTCAAGGCGGGGCTCTTGGCTTCGGGGCGCAGGCTGAGTTGCGCCGAAGCCGACGCGCGCCGCCACAACCAGCCCTGCGCCGGTCCCGAGTTCCCCCTTTCCGGCGGCGCCGGGCTGCGCCTGGACGCAACGGTGTTCCCCCTGGCACTGCGTCGGACGGTGGCGGCTCCCTTGGCAGGCCTGGGCATCGGGTTTACCCTGGACCTGCCCTTCTGGGCCAATCGGCAGCAGCAAAACGGCAGCAGCTTCCCAACCAAGGAGTTGCGCTTCGAGGGCGGCGTGCGCTGGCACTGGAACATCGGCAACGCGACGCTGCGGCCGATCCTGGAAGCGGGCCTGGCTTACGGCTTCCACTCGTTCGCCCTTTCGGGGGGCGCCGCGCAGCCTCCCTACCCCGACGTGGGGTACCAGTACCTGTTGCCGCAGCTTGGCCTGGGCAGCTTCCTGACCCAAAAGCTGCACCTGCATGCCGGGCTGAGCATCCTGGGCATCTTGACGGCGGGCAGCATCACCGATGCCACGGCCCAGAACAGCCGCAACCCCTTCGGGCCCGGCAGCGCGTGGGGCTTCCGGGTCAGCGGCGAGGCGGAGTACCTGCCCCTGCCGTGGCTCTCGATCTCCCTTGGCGGGAAGGTCGAGCGCATCGCCTTCTCCTTCGATGGGACGGGCTGTGCCATGGCCAGCACCAACATGGCGAGCTGCTACCGCGGGCCGGCCCCAGGGATGACGACCGCCAGCCCCAGCCTGCCGGTGCCCATCCAGAGCGCCGAGGACCTGTACCTGGGCCTGTGGCTCCTGGTCGGCTATCGTTTCTAGCAAAGCAACTCGGCTGGCTATCGATCGCGATCGATCGTGTACCGCCCCAGGGCCCGCAGGGGCTCGGCCGCCGGGCCCAGGGGATAAAGAGCGTCGATGCCGGCCATCATCACCTCGCGGGCGCGGCGCCCGGCTCCCTCGATCCCCAGGAGATCGACAAAAGTCACCTTGCCGGCGTCGCGATCGGACCCGGGGTCCTTGCCCAGGGTCTGAAGGTCGGCGGTCACGTCCAG
>JBBRLA010000405.1:0-7821 GCA_038231615.1 Polyangia bacterium
AATCGCCCAGCCAACGAGGAGCATGAGGCGTGCCGGTCAGCTTGCGCAGGAGGCGTTCATCGGCGGTCCACAACGGGGCCTGCTCGATTTGAGACAAGGCCACGTAGCAGGCGTCGTAGGCCGTGATGTCATGCTGGGTGGCCAGCGCGAATGCCTGCTTGAGCAACTCCTGGGTGGGCACGGGCAAGAGGGCGAGCGCCTCCAGCCGCGAAAGGCACTCCGCCGCCTCTTGTGCGGAGCAGCTTCCCCGGCGCACATGCTTCCAGAAGATGTTGGCGCACTCGACATAGTACAGATCCGGGACGTACAGCTCGGCGCTGGGATCGCTGACCAGGCGCATGAAGAGCGCATCCGCCTGGTCGGACAAGGATTCCTGAAGGAAGAGCTTGATGCCGACGCTGGCATCGACGACGCAGCGGAACGGGGTCATCGGTCTCGGTCTTCGCGCAGGAGCGTCGCACTGTCCAGGGTGCCTGGGCTGGGCTGAACGCGGCGGCGACGAATCTCGCTCAGGATCTCGGCCTGGCTCCGGCGCTTGTGTGCCGATTCGACCGCGCTTTGCAGGAGCATGATGACCTGGGCGCTCAGAGAGCGGTTCTCCGTCGCAGCCTGCTCCTGGATATACTGGTATAGGTCAGTCGGGAAGTTGCGGACATGGAGGATCGCCATGACGGGATCCTTATCATGGCCTGGTTGCATTGTGCAACACGATGCCAGCGTGGTGTTCGTGGGGCCCAGCGTGGTGTTCGTGGGGCCCCGCACCTGTGCTAGGCTCGGCGTCATGGAAGCCGCCAAGAGCGAGCAAGGAACCGCCGGGCGGTTCAGTGGACTGGCTGCCGAAGGAATGAAGCGGCTGGAGGCGTGGCTGTCCTTGCCCAGCGGAGACCGGGCAGAACTGCTGGGGGGGCGCATCGTCTACAAGACGATGGCCAGCCTGGCCCATGGCGCGGCGGTGATGGCCATCGGAGAACAGATCAACCGCTTCCAGGGGCCGCCCGGCGTCGGCGGCGGTGGGTGGTGGCTGAGCCAGGAGGTCGATCTCTTCCTTTCGGGCCAGGGACTGAGACCGGACGTAGTCGGCTGGCTCATCGACAAGCACCCCAGTCCACCGCAGAAGATCAACCTCGGCGAAAAACACCTGGGGGTCTACGTAGCCTCGCCGGACTGGGTCTGCGAGGTGCTTTCGCCGTCGACCAAGTCGCGGGACGTGGAAGATGGACAGAAGTGGCGGGCCTACCATGAGGCCGGCGTGGGTCACTACTGGCTGGTCGACCTGGACCGCGAGCAACTCACGGTCTACCAGCGCGGCGAGGTGAGCTACGAACCGCACGATGTCGCGGGCCGCCAGACAGTAAACCTCTCGCTCCCTTCGTTAGCATCCAGTTTCAGTCCCGGCGCCTATTCCAGATGGCTGCGATGCTGAAGGCCCCGGCGGGATAGATTGGCTTGATCGAAGATCGAAGAGCTGTCAGCCGTGCCAAGCGGGTGTGCTTTCAGTAGCGGACGCGCAACTCCGCGTTGACGTCGTAGCCCTCGGTCCCCGGGGGGCTGGTCGGAAAAAGTTCCAGCGGGTCGCTGCCTCCCTGCACCTGGGGTACCCCGTCGTTTACGTTGTGTCCCACCGCGGGCTCGGCCAAGTCTACCGGGCCCGGTATCAGCGGTGCCCCGTTCCACGCCGCCGGGCTGACGCCGCAGTGGGAACAGGTTTCTCCCGATTCCAGGTCCCCGCGGATGTGGCCGCATTGGGTACAGCTCCACGCGGTCATCTGGGCTGACTTATGATCATCTTGCTTCATGAGAGCCTCGCTGCTTTCAACATAAGTCGTCAGGGGCGGCGGCGCACGGGGTCTGGCCACAGGGCGAAGAAGTGATGCACCGGCCCGTGCCCCTGTCCGACGCCCAGGCCATCCGCGGCGGCGATGGCGGCGGTGACGTAGGTCTTGGCCCCGCGCACGGCCTCCTCCCCCGAGAGGCCGCGAGCGAGGAGCGCGGTGATCGCCGCTGAGAAGGTACACCCGGTGCCGTGGGTGTTCTTGGTCGCGGTGCGCGGCGCGGACAGGCGTACCAGGGTTGACCCGTCGCAAAAGAAATCGTCGCTGGTGTCACCCCCGCCATGCCCGCCCTTGAGCACCACGGCCCGCGGCCCCAGCAAAAGCAGGCGCCGGCAGGCCCCCTCGGGGTCGCCGAGCACCGATGAGAGGTCTTCGTGCAAGAGCGCCGCTGCCTCGGGAAGGTTGGGGGTCAGCACCTGCGCCAGCGGGACCAGGCGGGTGCGCAGCGCGACCAGGGCCTCTGCGGGAAGCAGCGCGGCCCCGCCCTTGGCCACCATCACCGGGTCCAGCACCAGCGGGTGAACGTCCCGCAGGCGATCGGCGAGGACCTCGATCAGCGCCGCCCCGCCGAGCATGCCGATCTTCACCGCGCCCACTTCCAGATCGTCGAGGACCGCGTCCACCTGCTGAAGCACGAAGGACACCGGCGGGTCGTGGATGGCGAAGACGCCCCGGGTGTTCTGGGCGGTCAGTGCGGTGATCACCGCGGCGCCATAGACCGAGAGGGCGGAGAAGGTCTTCAGGTCGGCATGGATGCCGGCGCCGCCGCTGGGGTCCGAGCCGGCGATGGAAAGGGCGATGGGGACGCGGGTCATGGGTCTGATGTTCCTGGGGCCGGTCATTTTTTGCGGCGGCGATCGGGGCCGGTGTAGCCAGCCGTCACGGGCAGTCCCTTGCGCCCGGCACCCCCGAGCGTGGGCTGGATGGCGTCGGCGACCAGATCCCGCACCATGGCCAGAAGCTCCTGGTGGTCCTGCTCCGGCCGGACTTCGGGCCCAAGGACGACGGCGAGAACGGGGACGATGGCACGGGGCACAAGGCTGGGATCGGGGCCGCGTCGGGGCAGGGTAGTGGCGCCGGCGATCGAAAGGAGTTCATTGATCACACTCCCGATGGCCAGATCGGGGAAGGCGGTCAGGTCCACTTGCGGCGGGTTGGAGTGCACGGCCACCGGTTTGTTTTTTGGCGCTGGTTCTGGCTCGGTCAGGGTGTTTTCGTATTCGATCAAGAACTGCCGGAACAGGGGATCGTTCATGGAAAAGGAGTAGCAAAGGACGGCGCTGCTGAGAAGAGCCAAAAAGAGGCAATTGCACGGACACTCCCCGGCGGGCCCATTGCCCCGGCTTCGCATCCCTGCAATTGAGACCTGTGAGAATCAATTGCACGTACATGTTTTGCACTGCGCGGTCCCGCCCGCTGCAAGATCGGCGCGAGTACGAGGGCCGACGTTCCGCTTTACCCCTTCCGCCCGCCGTGCTACCCATAACTCTGTGGTAAAGGTGACGCGCCCCTTCTTCCCAGTCCCGGATTGCGGGGCCGCGCGGCGCCGGGTCTGGCTTCTGTGCGGCCTCTGCGCGCTGCCCCTTTGCCCCTCGCCCGCCGCCGCGCAGGAGGTTGGCCTGCCGCTGCCGCTGACCAGGCCCTCGGAGCTGCCGCCCCCGCCGACGTCGCCCGCCGCGCCGGAGCACAAGGCAATGACGATGCCGGTGCCCGAGATCGAGCCCGAATCAGTGGTCGTGCCGCCGCGGCAGACCGAGGCCCTGCCGACGCCGCGGATCACCTATCGGCGGCGCAACGACCTGCTCGTGGCCGGCGTGGGCACCACCCTCAGCGTGTGGGCCGCGGATCGGCTGCTGGCCAACAACCTCTCGCTGAACTGGCAGCCGTGGTTGCCGGTCATCGGGCCCTGGTTCCTGCTCTCCGAGGTGCTGCAGCAGCCCGACCCCAGCCGGGCTACCACCACCTTGCTGGTCCTGGACGGGCTGGCACAAGCCGGCGGCCTGATAGTGGCCGTGCTGGGCGGAGTGCTGCGCGAGCGGCGGACGACCATCTCGCTGCCCCGGCTCCGGCCCGGGTCGATGGGGGCGCCGGTCACGCTCGGGTTCGGCCTTGCCGGTCGGCCTGGGCTGGCCCTCACCTTTTGATCTGGAGCCCCGCACCCATGGACCCCCGATGACCGGCTCTGTTCTTCGTAGCCAGGCGTTCCTTTTCCGCGGGGCCCTCGTGCTTTTTCTCGCCGTCGCGCCGGGCTGCGCCCCACAGGGGATGGCGCCGCCGTCCGACCTGAGCGGGTCTCTTCCCACCGATGGAACCGGCGACGGCCGGAAGACCCAGCGACCGCCGGCCCTTGTCTGGCTGCCCCAATCCGTGGGTTATGAGATCTTTGTCCGCAGCTTCGCCGACAGCGACAAGAGCGGGGACGGGGATCTGCCGGGCATCACCGCGCGCCTCAACTACCTGCAAGACCTGGGGGTGGACTTGATCTGGCTCACGCCGATCCACCCCTCGCCGAGCTACCATGGCTACGACGTCCTCGACTACGACGCGGTGAACCCCGATTTCGGCACCCTTTCCGACCTGGATCGCCTGCTCTCCGAAGCCCACCGCCGGGGCATGCGAGTGCTCCTGGATCTGGTGGCCAACCACACGTCCAACAAGCACCCGTGGTTCCTGGCGGCGGAGAAGGACGCACCCACCTCCGGCCCCGAGGCCGGCCGCTACCTTTTCCGCGGCAGCGACCCGGGCTGGCCCATGAACAGCCGCCACTACTTCAAGCCCGTTCCCGATGGCAGCGGGCGCTTCTTCTTTTCTTTTTTCAGCGGTGCCCTGCCCGATCTGAATTACCGCGACCCGCGGGTGCTGCCGGCGATAAAGGACGTGGTCTCACTGTGGATCGGCCGCGGGGCCGACGGGTTTCGCCTGGACGCGGCCCGTTATCTGGAGGAGTGGCCGGATCCCATCAGCGCCACCAGTGAGCCGGCGGTGGCCGATACGGCGGACACCCACAAGACATGGCGGGCCCTGCGGGAGACGGCGGTGGCAAGAGACCCGGGGGCGGCCCTCATCGGCGAGGTATGGGCCGACATGGACACCATCGCCCAGTATCGCGGCGGCGGAGACGAGCTGCACGGCTGCTTCCACTTCCCCCTGGCGGGGGCGATGCTGGACGGGGTGAACCGGGGCGATCCCGGGCCCATCCGCGACGCGCTCTCGGCCATGGCGCGCACCACCGTGCCGGCCAGCTTCTTGGCGCCCTTTCTGTCGAACCATGACCAGCAGCGTTCGGCCACTGTCCTTCAGGGGAAAGGGGCGCGGATGCGCCAGGCGGCGGCGCTGCTTCTGGCCCTGCCGGGCCCGCCGTTCCTCTATTATGGGGAGGAAATCGGCATGGAGCAGAGCACCGACCCCAAGCTCACCGGAGATCGGGCGCAACGGGCCCCGATGCCCTGGGACACGGTGACGGCACAGCGGGCGGATGCGGGATCGCTGCTGAACCACTATCGCAAGCTGATCCGGCTGCGCCGGGCGACCCCGGCGCTCAGCAGCGACCTTTTGCGGGTACTGACGGCGACGGATGGGCGGCTGCTGGCGCTTCAGCGCGGTGGAAGCCAGGGGGTGGCGGCGGTGTACAACCTGTCGGACGTAGAGGTGGCCGGGGCCCACGTGGAGCTGCCGGCGGATTATGCATTGGGGCCGCAGAAGGACCTGCTGGCCGAGCTTCCGGCGGCGGCGGCGGCGGCGGACGCGGGCAACCGCGGGCGCTATCCTCTGCCCGCGATCCCGGCCCGCGGCGCGGTATGGATCACGGGAGGGTGAAATGAGCGGCAAGCCCTGCATCTTCTGCCAGATCGTCGAGGAGCGCCTTGCCGCAGCGCGGGTCTACCAGGATGACGCGGCGGTGGCGTTCCTGGATGCGCGGCCGGTGTTCAAGGGGCACGCCCTGGTGGTGCCCCGGGCGCATATCGAGGTGGTCGGCGATCTTCCCGCGGCGATGGTGGGCCCGTTTTTCCTGGCGGTGCAGCGGGTGGCGCAGGCGGTGGAGCAGGGGCTTTCCGCGGGGGGCACGTTCGTGGCCATGAACAACCGCATCAGCCAGAGCGTCCCGCACCTGCACGTGCACGTCGTGCCGCGCCACAAGGGCGACGGCCTGCGGGGCTTCTTCTGGCCCCGGGTGCGCTACGCTTCGGACGAGGAGACCGAAGAATTCCGCGAGAAGATCGCTCGGGCACTGCAATAGAAGCAGCATAACGAATCAATCGGTGGCTCGGAGCACCCAGCACTTCAGGTATTCGGTCTCGTGCACCCCCAGCATCACCGGGTGGTCGCGCCCGGCGCCGCGCCGTTCCAATAGCTGCACCGGACGCCCCACGTCCCGGGCCGCCTCCTCCAGCATCTCGCCAAAGAGAAAGGGAGGCAGCTTGCCCGAACAACTGCACGTGAAGAGCAGCCCCCCGGGCGAGAGCAGCCGCAGGGCACGCAGGTTCAGTTCCTTGTAGGCCCGCCGGGCGGCTGCCAGCGCGTCCGTCTGCGGCCCGTGCTGCCCGCGCTTGGTCAGGGCCGGGGGATCGACCACCACCAGGGCGAAGCGCCGCCCCGCGGCCTCCAGTGCCCGCAGGTGATCGAAGGCGTTGTGTACCTGGACATCCATCTTCACCCCGTTCAACTCGGCGTTGCGCCGCGCTCGCAGCACCGCCTGTGGGCTTTCGTCGCAGGCCAGCACGGAAAGGCCGGCACGGGCCAGGGCCAGGGCGAAGCCCCCATGATAGGTGAAGGTGTCGAGCGCCGGGCTCCCCGGCGGAAGGGCCCTGGCGTAGTCGTGGGCCAGGGCGTGGTTTTCCTGTTGGTCCAAAAACCCGCCGGTCTTGCCGTCCGTCAGCAGATCCACTTCCACCAGGCTGCCGGCGTCGCGGTAGCGGAGGACGGTGTCGGGCGAATCGTCGCTGCCCCGGGCCTTTCGCAAGTCCAGCAGCACCCCCTTGCGCCTAGGCAACTGGTCCATGTCCCTGCCGCTGCCGTCGTCCCGGGCCACCACCAGCGAGACCCCCAGCGCCTGCCGCACCACCTCGGCGATGCGCCCCTCCCGCCGGTCCATCGCCGCCGCCGAGGTCTGGATCACCGCCGCGTCGCCATAGCGATCCACGAAGAGCCCCGGCAAAAGGTCCGCTTCCCCGTGGACCACCCTGTAGGCCCCCTCCGTCCCGGGTGCCCCGCAAAGCCCCAGCGCCCGGCGCCGGGCCTCCGCCAGAAGGATGCGCTCGCGCAGAAGTTCGTCGTCCAGCGGGCGCCCGTGCCGGCTCAGCGCCCGCAGGGCAATGCGGCTCTGCGGCGCGAAGAGGGCGCTGCCCAGCAGTGTGCCGCGTCCATCCTGCACCAGCACCACGTCGGTCTGCTCATCGTGGCCCGCGTCCGTCGGCGCCCGCAGCACTTCTTTCTGGGGCACGAAGGGATGCCCGCCGCGCAAAAGGGCCGCGCCCCGCGGGCTCACCTCGACCCTGGGCATCTGGCCCAAAACCACGTCAGACGCCCCCATGGACCGGTCCCAGTTCCAGCACCTCGACATGCAGGATCTCGTGGGTGCGTCCGCGGATCTCCGCCAAAAGCTCGGCGCTCGGGCGCGACCCCAGGCGGATGCGGGCGCAGGCGGCGCGGGCCCCTTCGAAGATCAGGTTCTGCATCTCCTCCACGTTGATCTGGTGCCGGCGGATGGCGGCCAGCACCTCGGCCAGCACCCCGATCTGATCGCGGTGGCGCACCACCAGCTCGGCCCGCGCCGGGGTCTTGGAGGGTTTTTGTAAATTCACGCAGTTGGGCACCTCGCCGCTTTGCACGAAGGCCCGCACGATGCGCAGGGTCTCGTCGGCGATGGCGCTCTGCGCCTGCTCGGTGGAGGCGCCGATGTGGTGGCTGCCGTACACCCCCGGCAAGGCGACGATGTCATCGCTGAAGGTCCCGGCGGCGGCCTCGGGCTCGTGCTCAAAGACGTCCAGCC
>JBBRLA010000406.1:0-7816 GCA_038231615.1 Polyangia bacterium
CCCCAGGGTCGCCTGTCCCGTCTGGACCAGGCGACGGCCTTTCCTCCCGACGACCCGGCCCGGGATGCCGGTCGCGCCGGCTACCGCCGTCAGGCGATGCGCGGCTGCGAGGTGGCGCTGGACGGGTCCGCCGGGCCCGCGCGGGCGGGGGTGATGTACGCAATCACCTGGGTCTCGTTCCCACGGGACGTCACCGTGCCCTTGACGGTCGAGAGCGGCGGGGAACTCTTCTCCTTGTACGTGGACGGCGCGCTGCGCTACCGCGAGGAGGAGCCGGTGCGCCGCCGTCTGCTCTCGCTGTCCTTCGACGCCGGCTGGCACGCGGTGGCGGTGAAGGTGTCGGTGCCCGATGGCCGGGCGCAGTTGCAACTGGCACTGCCGGGAGGCAGCTTCTACGACGGCCCGGCGCAGGGCGCCCCGGCGACCCCTGCGGCACGGGACGAGGATCATCCGGCACTGGCCGGCGTGAGGCGACTGTCCCCGGTGCCGCCGGTGCTCCCCGCCGCCGCCGCGGTCCTATCACGGATGCTGGCCGCGGAGCAGGCCGACATCACCGGCGACACCGACGCGGGCATCCAGGCCGTGGAGGATGCCCTGGCCGCGGCGCCGCGCTTCGCGCCGCTCTTCCTTTTGCAAGCCAATCTGCACATTGCCGACACCAGCCGGCCGCCACGCCTGGTGCGCGACCGGGTGCGGCGCTCACTGACCCGGGGGCTGGAGCTGGACCCGACGCTCCTGCGGGCGCGGATGAACCTGGCCAGCATGGAGTTGCAGGAAGACCACGCCGAACAGGCGCTGACGCTCTTGAATCGCGAAGCGCGGAGCACCGCGGTTGGGGCAGCTGTCAAGGATGGGGGCAAGGACAGCGGCAAGGACGAGGATGACCGCGCCGTCGGTGGGTGGCAAGGGCTGCTCCTGCGCTACCGCATCTACAAGGCCCGCGGCTGGCTGCACGATGCCGAGAATATGCTGCGCCGGGCGCAAGAAACCGGGCCCGCGGCCTGCCCACCCCTGGAGGCGCTCATCGACCTGCGCCGCGAGCTGAAGGACGATCGCGGGGTGCTTCTTTATGCAAAGCAGCTGGCCGCCTGCAACCCCTACAGCGACCGCTACGCAGATGCCCTGCGAAACTCCGGCGACCTGTCCGGGGCGGAGCGCGAGTACCAGCGTCTCTTGCGCCTGGACCCCGAGAGCGAGTCGCTGCGGCAGGCGCTGGCCGAAACGCTGGCGCTGTCTGGCGACAAGCCGGGCCTGGGCCGGGCGCGGGCTCTGCTTGAGGCACTGATCACCCATTACCCGCGGACCTCGTTTTACCGGGTGCGCCTGGCCAACGTGCTGCTGGAGCAGGGCCACCGGGCCGAGGCCGAGGCGGCGTTGCGATCAGGGCTGCTCAAAAGTCCGGAATCCCCGGACCTGCACCGGGCGCTTTTGGCGCTGGGGGTGCCATCGGTGATGGACCCCGACCGGGTAGACGGGCGTCGGGTCATCCGCGAGTTCTCCGCCGACAAGCAGGCGGAGCGGCCGGGCGAGCCGGCGGTGATTGTCCTTGACCGCACGGTGACCCGGGTATTCCCCAACGGGGCGCGGCTGACCTTGACCCACAACATCATGAAGGTGCTGACCAAAGACGGCATCGACAAGTTTGGCGAGGTGCAAATCCCCGAGGGTGCCGACGTGCTGACCCTGCGGACGGTGAAGGCCGATGGCACCACCCGGGAACCGGAGGAAATCACCGAGAAGGAGACCATTTCGGCCCCGGACCTGGAGGCCGGGGACTACGTCGAGTTTGAGTACGTCGACCGGCAGGCTGCGCCGCCCTCGCTGCCCGACGGCTTTTTGGGGGAGCGTTTCTTCTTTGCCTCGACCGACGCGCCGCTGCATCGCACGGAGTACGTGCTGGTGACGCCGTGGGACATGCCGCTGCAGCTCGACGTGCGGGGCCGCGACCTGGCCACGGATAAACCCGACCTGCCGCGGGCCACGGTCGAGCGGCGCGGAGGCGACCGGGTGAGCACCTGGGCGCGGCGGGACGTGCCGCGGATCTTCCCCGAACCGCCCGCGGCGGACAACCTGAGCAGCGAGTGGATTCCCTCGGTGCGCCCGGCCTCCGGCCTGTCGTTCGAGCGCTGGCGCGACTTCTTGCGGGATCGTCTTTATGAGATCTTTCGACCCAACGAGGAGCTGCGCCGCCTGGCGCGGAGCGAGGCCAAGGCCAAAGATACCGTGGCCCAAAAGGACGGGGACTCGCCGAAGGAACTGCTGCTGCGGGCGCGGCGGCTAGACGCCTGGGTGCGGCAGAACATCAAGGCCGGCGGCAGCCTCGACGAGCCGGCCACGGTGGTGCTGGCCCGGCGGGAGGGCAACCGCAACGTGCTGCTGGCGGCGCTCTTGCGGGCGGCGGGCGTCCCCTTCGAGATCGATCTAGTGCGCCCGGTCACCGCGGCACATCTGTCGGGGCCGATCCCCGACGTGGAGGCCTTCAGCGAGCCAGTGTTGGCGGTGGTGCCGCCGCCGTGGGGGAAGGGCGACGGCGCCGGCGGGCCGCTTCTATGGCTGGACCCCAACCACCGCCACAGTCCAACGGGGCTGGTGCGTCCGCCGCTGCGGGGCGGCAAGGTGCTGCGCGTCATGGCTTCGCCCGGCGTGGGCGATGGGGGGACGGGTGCAGCGGCGTTCTTGACGCTGAACCAGGAAAGCGACGGCCGAAGCCCGGGCCAAACACCGGGGTCGGCGGCCCCGGGCCCCACGCCCACGTCTGGGCCCATACCTCCTATAGACCACCGCCAGATGGAGCTGGAAATGACCCTTTCCGCGGATGGTAGCGGGGACGTCAGCGTGCGCGAGACGCTGACCGGCTGGCCGGCGCTGGAGTGGCGGGAAGAACTGGAACGCCTTTCGGACACGCAGATACGGCAAGAGCTGGAGCAGCGGTCCCTGGGCTTCTTTTTTCCCGGGGCGTCGCTTTCGGACCTGACCTATGGTCCGCTGGCGGATGACAACGCCCCCTTCGTGGTGACCTACCGCTTCCACGCCCCGCAACTGGCGCGGGTGCGGAAAAGCGGCGAGGGCGCGGCGCGGCGCACCGAGCTGGTGCTGCCGGCGCCCTATCCGTCGCTTCTGGCCAAGCGCTACGTGGGCGTGCCCCAGCGCCGCACGCCCCTGGTGCTGCACTACGTCGTGCCGACTGACCTGGTGGGGCAGATCCACCTGCCGAAAGGTGCCGGCGAGGTGCTGCTCTCGCCGAAGCTGGCGCTGACCGGCTTTGGCCGTTTTTCCCAGGAGGCCAAGGTCGACGGCGGCACGCTGCACCTGCGCGCCCACTTCGCCATGCCGATGCTGCGGGTCGAACCCGACCGCTACCGCGACTTCGTGAGCTACGCCGCCCGCGTCGACGCCGCCGAGGATGCGGTGGCGATCATCCCAATCACCCCAAGTACAAGCCATACAGAGTCACGTTGATAAAGAGTCCTTTCAGTTCAGGAAGAAGCACATGGCCGGAGCAGATTTTGGCGCTCCCCACGGCTTCGCATTCGCTCAGCCGCGTGGGCCCATCCCACAGCGACTGAGGGAGCGCACTACTGTACGTGACCGAAGAAGCGTGGGGGCACTCCCCACGGACTCGCATTCGCGAGTCCGCGTGGGCCCACCCATGGCCTCGCAAATGCGAGGACATGGGGGAGAGGTACGCCAAAAGATGCCCGGCCAGGTGCTTCTGTTTCCCTTGACACCCGGTTCCGTCGTAAAATGGCCATATGGGCATCGCCGTCCGCATGATACTCGTGGTGGTCCTTTGCCTGTCGGGCTGTGCGGGACGGCATGCGCCACCAAGAACGCCGCCCCCCTCTTCCGGGAAGGTCGCGCAGAAGCCGGCAGGCAAGACGGGCAAGAAGTCCCCACCCAAGCCTACATCGAAGACCGCCGCCAAGGCCAAAAAGAAGGTCTCGGGCAAGGCGCTGGCCGTCGCGCCGCCGACCCCGCTGGAGGGACCACCGCTGCTCTTCTGGCGGGTCAGCCAGCCCGGTGGGGGGACGGCCTACTTCTTAGGCTCGGTCCACTTGCGTCGCAACACGCCGCCCTTCGATCCGGTGATCGAGGAAGCCTTCGAGAGCGCCGACACCCTGGTGGTCGAGGTCGACACCAAGGAGAAGGCAGCGGACAAGATGCAGGCGCTTTACGCCAAGAGCATGGCCTTGCCCCGGGGCGAGACCTTGCAGAGCCGGCTCTCACCGGCAACTTTTCAGGCGCTTTCGGCGGAGATGGAGCGGCAAGGCCTGTCGATGCAGGCCGCTATGGAACTGAAGCCGTGGGCCGTGTTCCTCTTGCTGACCGTCGAACAGTTCAAGAAGCTGGGCTACGCCAGCGAGAAGGGCGTGGACCAGCGCTTCCTCGAACGAGCCTACATCGAGCGCCCGCCCCGTCGCGTCGTATCGCTGGAGACCGCCGACTTCCAGCTCCGGCTCTTCGATGGATTTCCCCCGGACGCCCAGGAGCAGCTTTTGCGCGAAGTGCTGCGCAATCCCAAGGACATGCAAAAGAACATGGACACGATGATGGACGCCTGGGAAAGCGGCGACCCGAAGGCGCTGGAGGAGACAACGTTCGGCTCTCTGCGCACGGAACCCGAGACGGCGCCCTTCTACAAGCTGATGTACTTCGATCGCAACCTCACGATGGCCGAAAAGCTGGCCAAGCTGCTGACGGAACCGCGGACGTACTTCGTGGTGGTCGGCGCCGGCCACTTGGTGGGCGACAAGGGGCTGGTCGCGCTGCTGGCCCACAAGGGCTACTCGGTGAAGCAGCTTCACCGGCGGCCGATCGGCGACTGAAAGCGTCGGCGCTTTCAGTAGACCAGTGGGCCGGTGCAGACGTGCCCATCGGGGCAGTTGGGGGTGCGGGTAAGGGCCACGCCGATCCCCACTGCTGCGGCGCTGCCCGCGAGGATCGCCCCGGCGGCGGTCAGGAACCACCACTTCTTGTAAAGCGGCGTACGCACCACCGGTGGTGGCGGCAGGGGTTCGTCGGCCAGCATGGGCGCCCCCTCGTAGTCCACGCCGCCGTAGAGCGTCTCGCCGAGCTGCCCCAGCTTGAGGTCCATATCGTCCGTCGGAGACAGGGTCGCGGTGATCTCCTTCAGCAGGCGTCGGCTGCGCAGGTCGTAGAGGAAGAGGATCACCCGACCGGGCACAAGGCGCAGGAACACGCCGTGGTCCAGGTACATCGTCTCCTTCAGGTTGTCCACCACCGGATCGAGCCGTGGGCCGCCCATCTCCTTTTCCACTCGCTCCAGCGCCTGCTGCACCAGCAGGAATTTCTCCGAGCGGACCAGCCGGGCCATCGCATTCGCCGGGGTCCGCGAGCCCACGGTCACCACTCGCAGGCCCTTGCGGTAGCCGATCTTCTTGAAGGTCAGGAAGTGCTCGCCCACCAGCAGGTCGCCCGCGTCGAGCGGGGTGACACCCTGATAGGTGCCGTCCACGAAGACCTGGGCGCCATCGGGCTCGCTGGTGATGTGCGCCTGGCCGTGGGCCAGTTTGCTCACCGCCCGCCGCGCCTCTTCCAGGGGTTCCTTTATGTCCGGCGGGAACTGCTCGGCATCGAACTGGTAGTCGTTGCGCCAGGTCAAGAGACGAATGAGCGCGGCATTGCACGCCCTGCGGCTGCCCTTTTCCAGCTGCGCCACGGCCAGGGCCAGCATGGCATCGGCCAGCTCCTGCTTCTTGATGTAGGGCAGAACCTCGATGAGCTGGTCCACGGCGTCCTGGAGCTGCGGGATGGCAGCGTCCAGTTCCAGGCGCTGCATGGCCTCGCGCCCTTTCTGGTAGGCGCCCCGGGCCAGGTCGATCTGGTCCCCGGGCACGTCGCCGGCAAAGTCGGAGAGCCGGGTGTCCAGGTCCTTCATGTCCAGCCGGGCGTTGTGGCGCAGGGTCTCGGAGAGGCTGCGCAGGATGGGCACGGCGGTGCTCTCGGGCACCCCGGGGTGGGACAGGGGGAACACGGTGACCTGCACCCGCTGCTTCTTCTCGGCGGCGGCCTTGGGGGCGCCCGGCACTGGGGGGACGGGCTTCCCGTTGGGCAAGGGCGGGGTCTCTCCCGTGGGGGGGGGCTCGACCGCGGGGATGGCGTCGGCGGGTGGCACGCGGAGGTCGACTGCCCTTGGCGCCGCGCGCAGCGGCAAGCTCGCGAGGCAGAAAAGGAGGCACACCGCGCGTCGCATGCTCAGCGGGTCTTGCTCAGCTTGCGGACCCGGGCGGAAAGCAGCGGGTCGTGGGCCATATAGGAGTGCAGCGTGGCCCGTAGCTCTTCTCCGAAGGGGTCGTCGCTGCTGAAGCCATCCAGGTGGCAGCGCACAGCGTCGTCGATCAGGTCTTCGACGGCCTGGGAGGCGGTGATCTCGCCCCGGCGGAGCTTGCCCGCTATCTCCTTGACCAGTTCGCTGCGCGGGGTTGCCTCGACGGGGGCGGCGCGGCCCACAGCGGCGGCCTTGCGTACCGGCTCGGCCCCGCGCACCTTGCCGACGGCGGCGGCCTGGGTCGCCTGCGCCACCTGGGCGACGCCACTGACCTTGTCGGCAGAGGGGACCGGCTGCTTGGCCCGTACGCCCTCGGCCCGCGATACAGGATCGGGGGAGGACGCTGCCGGGGTGGAGGCTCGTGGCTTCTGAGACATGGGCCTTATTTATCACGATACCAGATCCGCGCACGCAAAAGGAGGCGGCCGGGGCGCTTTTGAGAGGGTACGATGGCAGACCATGCCGACTGCCATCGCGGGAGGGACGCCCGACATGTCTGCGCTGCCAGCGAGTCCACCGACCTTTGCGACCTCGGCGGCTGCGGCGGCTGCAGCGATTTCGTATGGCCAGGCCGTCGCCCTGGTGGTCTTTGCCCGCGCGCCGGTGGTGGGACAAGTGAAGACGCGGCTTTTTTCTGTTTCTGGGTCTGCTGCCGGGGCGGGCGGGCCCGTGCTGAGTGCCGGGGAGGCCGCCGACCTGTACCGCGCCTTCGTCGCCGATGTGTGCGCCCGGGGCGAGCGCAGCGGCATCGGCAGGCGCCGGCTGTATGTGGCGCCCTCCCCAGCTGACGTGTCGGGGCCGGAGGCCGACCGGTTCCTGAAGGCCGTGGCAGACCGCCATGGCTTCGAGGTCAGGACGCAAGTGGGAGGCGACCTGGGGGCACGGATGGACCACGCGATCCAGGCTGAACTGGCACAGGGCGCGGCGGGGGTGATCCTGGTGGGCAGCGACTCGCCCACGGTGCCGACGGCGTACTTCCAGGGGGCGGCGACGGCGCTCTTGCCGGGTCCTCCCGGGGCCGGGGCTGACGTGGTGCTGGGCCCGGCCACCGATGGGGGCTACTGGCTGGTCGGGGCGCGGCGGCCCTGCCCGGACCTCTTTGTCCCGGGCATTGGCTGGGGTACCGGCACCGTGCTGGTGGCCACGCTCGAGCGTCTCGCAGCGGCCCGGGCTGAGGGTCGTGGCGTGTGCCTGATGCCGTTTTTCTACGACGTGGACACGCCGGAGGACCTGCGCCTGCTGGTGGCGCACCTGCGGCTGGGCGGGGAGGCTGCCGCCGAGGCCCCCGAGACCCTGCGGGCCCTTTTGCACATCGGGCTCATGGACTGAAGAGGTGTAGATTAATTGCCTCAAGGGGGGCGTTTCTCGGAAAATTCCTCAATGATTTCAATGCAAGCGTTTTCACGGCGCCAATTAATCGACACCTTTTGACCGCGGCGCGATCAATGAGCCTGTCAGTCCCGGGTGTTACAAGAAGGTCATGCCCGAGGAGGAAGCCCGGATGACAAAGCTCACAAAAACGTCACG
>JBBRLA010000407.1:0-7805 GCA_038231615.1 Polyangia bacterium
GGATGGCAAACGAGTTTTTTACGAAATCCGTCCCTCGCCACCGGTTGTGCCTCAGGAAAATCAGTTCGGATGATCTGATCCTCCAACTGTGGGGTTGGCCGAACTCCCTGTCTGACGGGCGCCACTATCCGCCCTACGACGAGTGGGACGAAGCCTGAAAGCGCGCCCATTGAAGATGGAGATCCTTGATCTCCGGGGCTAAGTGGTTCAACCTTTTTAGCAGGAGCACCGCCAATGCCAAGCTCATCCACTCCACTTCGTCAGCCCCTTCCGGCTCCAGCCGACGACGGCAACGACGCCTTACGCCACCTCATCAAGGAGCGCACCGATCGCCTGGCCAGCGGGCAGGACAAGCTCATTCCGCATGACGAGTTCTGGGACGCGGTCGGCGAAGACTTCAAGGAGTTGTTCGGCGTCTACCCCGAGGATGTCGAAGCGGAAGAATGAGACGCCCGCACTTTTCCGAGGCCGCCAAGTCCGACCTTCACGAGATCTTGCTCTACTTGCGCAAGCAGGACGCCAAGGCGGCAGCGGGCCGGTTGATCGGGCAATTGCGGGCCCGCTGCTACTCTCTGGCCCGCCGCCCCGGTCAGGGACACCGACGTGATAATCTGGCCCTTGGGCTTATCCTCTGTCCCGTCGGCAGCTACAACATCTACTTCTACCAGACAGCCATGGGGATCGAGGTAGTGGCTATTATCCACGGTGCCCAGGATCAGGCCGATGCGCTGAGCCGACGATGAAAAGACTCCGCACACCGCCCCTTGGTGCGCTTCCAGAGCATTTATCTACCCCATCTTCTTAGTCTGGCCCAGGAACGCAGACGTACTCCAGCGCTTCGCGCCCCTCTTCGGCGAGGGGGGCTTCAAGCGCCTCGCCGGCCGCGCCGCCATGGCCACCGGCCACTACGGCCAGCAGAACACGTACACCGGCCCCGGGCACGCCACCATCGGCGCTGAATCCAAGGTTTCCGCGCTCTGGCCGCAAGGGCAAGATCCTCTGGGGGCCAGGGCACGGTCGCGCCGCCTGTCCACTTTTCCTCGTTTGCGCAAGGAGATAGCGGATCAATTGCTCAATCGCCATCGACGATGGTAAATGTAATGAGCCCAATTCTCGGTGCATCGCGGCTTGAAAGCCGGGGGCACGCCTTGGCAGCATTCAGGAGGACTCTCATATGGCACGAAGGCCTGGTTCCAAGAACATCCCCGGGATCACCGGCATCTCCCGCCGGGATTTCATGAACGGCGCACTGATCGCCGCCGGCAGCGCTGCTCTGACCAGTTTCCCCATGCGCGTGCTGGCCGGTACGGCTGACACCTGCGATGGGGGCATCGGCCTGGATCCCCGGGCGTTGCGCGGCGGCAACATCCCCTCCGTATTCGACGTCGCCCACTGGCTGCGGGATCGGCGCCTGACCTTCAGTCCGAACTCGGTCACGCTCGCGGCGTCCAACTGCGACACCAACTCGGGCACCTTCCCGATCCTCGAAGACAACGGAAGGTACGACGTTATCATCGTCGGTAGTGGGATCTCGGGCCTGTCCGCGGCCTTCTATATCAAGAACCGGCGTCCGGATGCCCGCATCTTGATCCTGGATGGCAACAAGGTCTTTGGCGGCAACGCCGGCCGCGACGACGCGGATCCCATCGCCAACATCTCCACCACCGGCGGCGCCTACGCGGTCGTCCCCTATGCCGACTTTCAGACGGAGATCTACACCGCGACGGGCATCGACTGGAACGCCAACCTGATCGACGGCCCGGTTTACAACTACTTCTTCGACGACCAGACCCCCTTCGCCCTCCCCGGCGCGCGCGGCTGGAACCGCGACACCTATGGCAGCGGCCTCGACACGGTGCCCTACCCGCCGGAGATCATCGCGGACCTCAAGGCGTCCCGGGCCGACTTCATCAACTGGACCAACACGGCGGGCGCCCCCACCGATCCCGCGGACAACGGCGACCCCCAGTTCGACTACCTGTCGGTGATGAGCCTGGCGGACTACTTCATGTCCAAGGGCTACCACCCCGCCGTCGCCGACTTCTACACCCGCTACGCCGTCGACGCCCTCAGCGGCACGAGCGCCCAGGTGAACGCCTACAGTTCCATCAGCTTCATCGGCGCCGAGTTCGGGCAGATCTTCACCTTCCCCGGCGGCACCTCGGGCATCGCCCGACACATTGCCCGCTGGCTGGTCCCGAGCGCCTTCCCCAAGAAGGAGAAGCAGCTCATCGAACTGCCCAACAAGGACATCGATCGCGAAGAGTTGGACAGCCGTGAGAACTCCGTGCGCATCCGCCAGGGGGCGATGGTGCTAAAGGGCAGCGAGACGAATACCAGCGCGAGCGTCATCTACCACAAGGGCGGTCATTTCTATCGGGCCACCGCCAAGGCGGCTATCTTCGCCGGCCAGGGACACACCGCCGCCACCTGCCTGAGCGGGGTCATGCCCCCCGCCCAGGTGGGTGCCTTCTTCCGCGGCTTCACCCTGGCGCCCGTGGTCGTGGCCAACGTAACCCTCCGGAGGGCAGCGCCGCTCATCGATCTGGGGCTGGGTTATGACGAGTACTGGTGGGGTAGCAAGTACTGGGCCGACTTCACCATCGCAGACTGGACGGACGCCAAGCGGCGCACCCATCGCAACCGTCCGGTGACCCTGAACTTCTTCGGTGGCAACGACAAGCCGCCGAGCGAGATGCACAACGAACGGCTGAAGCTCCTGACCACCCCCTTCTCCGACTACGAGAACTCGCTGCGGTCGGACATGAACCGCATCTTTGCGGGTGCACCCGGCGGCTTCGACTTCGACCGCGAGGTGACTTCGGTGTTCCTGTATCGTTGGGGTCACAGCCAAGTGTACCCGGTCCCGGGCTTCCCATTCGGCCCCGTACAACCCAACGGGAAGATCGATCGCTCCCTGTCGGCACGGCATATCTTCCGGCAGCAAATCGGGCGCATCTCCATCGCCGGCCAGGACACCGAGAGCACGCCCGCGGTAGAGAGCGCCCTGGGCTCCGGCCTCCGGACCGCGCTCGAAGTACTGCCGCTTCTCTGACCCCCCGTCTCTATCCAATCAAACTCCCAGGAGTCCGGCTGGGCCTGTACCGCGACAAGGCGACGATGTCACCGGGGACGTCCCCGGTGACAAATCGCGATGGCGACGCGCCCCTCTCAGTCGGGCCGAACGCATCGTCGGACATTGCCGCGGCGCGCGGCGCGTCGTCCCTCTCCGGAGCAGGGCAGGTTTTCATGTTGGTTCGGCCACCCTTTCGTCGCCACGGCGGTTTTCCCAGCCAGTCACTGAACCGAGAACGAGAGACAGAGCACGGCCAGTCCATCGGGGTCCAGCTCGGCCTGGGTACGTGCGCAGACGGGCCGCTTTTGGGCCGCCCGCAGCTCGTCCAGGAGGTGCTCCCGCTGGCGCCGGATCAACCCCTGGTCGTTGAGCCGACCGTGCAACCACGCATCGGCCAGCTTGTCCGCGGCCAGGGGCCGGGCCGAGGCGATGAGGACCAGGCGTTCGGCGCCCCCCTGCTGACCGAGTTCCAGCGCGTCTGCGGCCGGGATCATGAGCGCGACGCCGGGTTCCACGCGCTCGTTGTCCTTGTCCTCGGGGAAGATCAGGTGCGCCTCGCCCTGCGCGTCCACATCCAGCAGATAGACGTAGACCCGGTGCTCGGCCTCCACGCGGGCCACCAGGCGGTCGCCGGGCCGCAGCTTCTCCGCGCCGGCCAGCGGGTGGCGCGGCGGCCCCAGCGCGTCGACCTGGAACCGCACCGTCACGCGCGCCGTCCGGGGCGGAAGTGGATGCACCAGCGTGCGGCGGACGTCCGGCCCGACGCAACCGAGCAGGAGGCTCAGGACAAGGAGGGCGCTTTGGGTCGTGTTCCGCATGTTCTCTCCGCGCGTCATCGTGAGGCCGGGGACAGGGGGTCGCCGCGGCCCAGCACGATGAAGGGCGCCCAGTAGAAGGGATGGTCGTGCCGGCCCCGCGCTTGCTTCATCGCCTCGTGCATCGCCGCTACCCGGCCCTGCCCCTTTGTCAGCCGCTCATAGTAGCCCGCCATCAGATCCCGCGTCGCCCGGTCCGATACCGACCATAGGTTGGTCACCAGGGTCTGGGCCCCGGCGGTGAAGAAGGCCCGCCGCAGGCCGTAGACCCCCTGACCGCGGCTCCCCGCTCCCAGCCCCGTCTCGCAGGCCGAGAGCACCACCAGCTCGGTACCCTCCAGGTTCATGCCGCCGACTTCCAGTGCCGTCACCAGCCCATCGCGTGGTTGTTGTCCCAACATCACCGGATGCGCGGCCAGGCGTTTGGCCCCGGCCATCACCAGGGCCGAGCGAGTCAGGGGGTCGCGGCCGGCAAGGGCGATGGGGACCGGGTCGGACTCGGGCCCCAGAGCGCCACATTGCTGATTCAGACTCGCCGCCTCTTGCTCCGGGCCTGCCGGGTCAGCCCGGGAAGGATGGGCCACCAGGACCGCGAGAAGCAATGCCATCCCACTGGACAACCCTCTCATGCTGGAGTCCTCGCCTTGGTCGGAACCGGTGCAAGCATGGCATACTTGTTACGTACCCGGAGCGAACTTTCTGACCAGCCGTCGGCGGCCACGGCAACTACACCATCAGGAGGCGTGAGCGCTGGCTTCGGCGGTCAGGATGGCCCTCTTGCCGGGGCGGCGGCGGGCTGGGCCTGGCCGGCAGCGTTGGGGCAGAATTCCAGGTAGTGGCTGGCCCGCCCGAAAAATTTGACATCCGCCTCTGTCCATCGTACGTCCCCTGGATGGGTGGCACAAACCGCAACGCGAACGAACAACTCCCGCTCCCGCCCGACCCTCCGGCACCGCCGCTGGTCGAGGCGCGGGCCCTGGCCGAGGAACAGCTTCGCCACCGCGAGCTGGATCGCCTGTGCAAGAGCGTCATGGCCCTGGACCGCGGGCGCTGCCTGCGCTGGCTCTGCGGTCCCGATTTCTGTCGCCTCTTCGGGTTGCCCGAGGCGGTGCCTGTGCTGCGTTCGCAGCTCGACAAGGAGTTCTCCGACATCAAGCGGATCGGGGACTACCTGCTGGAGATGGCCTTCGCCGCGTTCGTGGTGGCGCTGCACCTGGAGTTCCAGAAGCGCCCCGACCGCCACATGGGCGCTCGGCAGCACCGCTACCAGGGGGCCATCCGCGCCAAGCACGGCTTGCCGGTCCTGTCGCTGGTGCTGCACGTGGAGTGTGCCCAGGTGGAGCCCTTTCGGGCCGAGGTCCACCTCATCGGCCCGCTGTCCCAGACCGGCTGGGTGAGCCTGTCCGCCTGCAAGGCGGCCACCTGCTGGCGGTACGTGGCCAACTGCGGCGCGTGCACTGACAGTCTTGACCTTCGGCTCAGAATAAAATTCTGCGATGGTGATTACGTAATTCGATATATGTGATGAAAATGATCGCCTCGGGGGCAGTAGTGTGATCTGCTGCCCCCATGGAACAGTATCAGCCCAAGCATCCAGCCTTGCAGCGGGCTTGGGAGCGCCTGAGCGTAGCCTGTCGGCAGGAGCGATTGAGGCGAGCGAAGGCACGGGAGCAGGTGCTCAAAGAGGTGGCGGCGAAGGCGCCGCAGGAGACCGAGCAAGAGGCGTTGTCGCGGGTGGCGCCGGAGGTGAAGTATTCGTCGTTCAGCCGCTGGAAGAAGCGGTACGCGGCCGAGGGGGTTGACGGGTTGGTGGACGGGCGCATTCCGCCCAATAGTCCGCTGTCGAGCAAGGTAGCGGCGGAGCTATGCACGCTGCGGCGCGCAGACCCGCAGGTCGCGGTGCAAAAGCTGGTGGAGTATGCCGCCACACAGCATCAGGAGAAGACCAACGCGGCGACGGTCAAGAGGGTGCTCAAGGCCCAAGGGCTGGGACGGCGGCCGGGCCCGCCCACGGGGAGCAAAAGGAGGGAGCAACAGCTGGTAATGGGGGGCATGAAGCTGCTGGAGGCGGTGCTGGTGGAAACGGGGTACTTGGACGCGATGGTGAAGGGGGTGCAAGCTTGCCTGGAGAGCGCGCCGAGAAAGCTAGACGCCGGGGAAGCCGATACGACGGGTCGCGATGAGTATGGCAGATTTTTGCCCATCTACAACGAGCGGCTGCGCAAACAGGAGGGGGCAAACATCGGCCCTGGATTCGAGTCGGTGGAGGCCAAGAGGGAGGGGCTGGAGGTAGGGCGACTACATGCCAGTAATGCAAGTGAAAAGGTGCTGGAGCGCAAGGTGCTGGCGCTGCTGGTGAGTCCCCTATTGGGGACCGGGCGCTGGGACGGGCTGCGCGGCCCTGATGGGGAACTCCTGAGTGAGTTGTGTGGCTATCCGTACATGCCCTCGACGCTGGATCTATTTACCCGTGAGATGAAGTACCTGGGAGTGAGCAGCACGCTGTGGGAGATCCACGCGCAGGTGACTGAGGCCAAGACGCGGGGGTGGGGAGACCCACGGCGAGCGGCGGTGGCATATGTGGATGGGAGCAGCAAGGAAGTGCATACACAGCTGTTCAGCCAAGCGACCAAAGTGAGTCATCGGAATCAGGTGGTGCCTGCGCTGGAAGTGGTGGCTGTGCACTCGGGTTATGGGGTGCCGCTGTACCAGGTGACCTATAGCGGGCGAGCGCCCCTGGTGACGGAGGTGCCCAAGGTGCTGGATGCGCTGAAACCGGCGCTTGGCGACAGCGAGGTGGGCCGCATCGTGGTCATTGATGCGGAGGGCAACTCGGTGCAGTTTCTCAGGGGCTGGAGCAGGGGAGCCCAGCGCGTGGCTGGGTGACACGGTTGCGGCCCTCGATGCTCAAGGGCAAGAGGATCTTCAACCGCAGCAACTACCGGGCCTATCGCAAGGGAGACCGCGTGCGGACGGGGATAGTGGACCTTGCTATCCCTGACAGCAACGAGAAGTTCCGGGTCCGGGTCATCGAGATCGAGCGACGGCGCAAGGGCACCGTGACCTATCGGGGGCGAGCACGCTGCTCGCCGAGAAAAAGTGGGAAGCAGAGGAGGTAGCAGACCTGTACTTTGATCGCTGGCCGATGCAGGAAGCCAACTTCCGCGCGGTGAATCAGGCGGTGGGAAGCAAGCAGGTGCACGGCTACGGCAAGATGCTGGTGAGCAATATCACCGTGGTCAACGAGCTAGGCGACTTGAGCGCACAACTGCAAAGGCAGCAGGAGATGCTGGAGCAGGAGGCGGCGGAACTGGTGCCCAAGACGCAGGCGCTGCAGGACGCGCAAACGCAGCGGCGCCGTAGTCAAGGGCGGCTCCAGACGCTGACGCGTCATGTAAACGAGCAGGTTGCCCACGGAAAGCGAGTCACCGCGACGCTGAGGAGGGAACTCAAGGAGCAGCACAGGGTTGCCACGGCACTGCACAACCAGACCGCCCAAATAGACAAAAAGCAGCGGGCGCTGGAGTTGGCCAAAGCCAAGCAACAACAGCGGCGACAGCGACAGCAAGAGCGTGTGGAGCACTTCGACGAATTGCAGCAACGGAAGCAGATCTTTCGTCACGATGTGGAGTTGGATTCGTTCTTTGGTCTACTGAAAGTGGGTCTGGTGTTCCTCGTGATCTATTTGCTCAAGGAGATCTTCAACGACGCGCGCATGGAGCCCGTTACCTTCCTGGAGAGGCTGGCGACCCTACCAGCTCGGCGGTACCTGACCCCTGAGCATGACATCGTTACGTTCGAGTACAACCGGCGTGACCCTGAAGTGATGGCGCTTCTGATTTCCCATAACGAGGCCATCAATGCGCGAGCCCTGCGCCTACGGAGCGGTCGCATCCTCCGCATTCATGTAGACC
>JBBRLA010000408.1:0-7805 GCA_038231615.1 Polyangia bacterium
CGGCAGCACCACCGCGTCCAGCACCGCCACCACCACCTGCTCCCCGCCGGTAGACACCTCCCAGGCCGCCGGCCCGTGGACCTGATCCAGGTTCCATTGCTGCGGGAAGAGCGGATCGTCGGGCCGTGCCGCGCCGTGCAGCACATCGTCCGGCTCGGCGTAGCGCACCCGCGCATCGGCGGCCAGCCGGGACATCGCCTGCGCGGTCTCCTCCGCGGTGGGCGTCCCGGTCGAGAGCAGGAGCAGATCGCCCTCTGCGGCCCCCGGCGCCGTCAACCGGCGCAGCAGGCCCACCGCGACGCCCCCGAGTGACGATGTCAGCCGGGCCCCCGGACGCAGCCGCACCAGCACCTGCCCCACCACCGCCTCGCCCCCCCGGGTGGAGGGCGGCGGCGCCTGCGCGGTCTCCCGATTGATCAAATTGGGAGGATTCGGCGAATTCGGCAGACCTTGCAGATCCGGATGAAAGGATCTTTCGTTCGCCAGCGCAGGCCCCGCGGCGAGCGCCGCCAACAGGACCAACATCTTGTTCCATGAAAGAGAAGTCGACATCGAAGAACCTCCTGCAACCCCACCTCGCAGCTTCCGTGCCGTGCCCCGTGCCCGGCCGCTCCCATGCGGATGCGCGCGGCAGGGCCGGTACCGCGCCCGCTTCCCGGTCCTTCGCCGTCCCGATCTCCGAACCCGATCGGAACCGGAGCCCGCTCCCCCCCGGGTACCCGCCCCATGGCGCCCGGATCACCCGGTTTCGCGCTGGCACGCCGCCTGCTTTGTCCACAATGCATCACCTCGTTCCCAACACAGGAGGTCCCCATGAACAAGCAGATGACCCTCGGCGTTCTCGTGTTCACCCTGGCCGCCGGCTGCGGCGCCCCCATCACCGACGGCGCCGAGGACCAGGACCCGGCCGCGACCCAGGGACAGCTCCCCAGCGAGACCCTGCAAGGCCAGAGCGTCACGCCTTCCACCGCCGACGCCAGCGAGCTGGCCAGCCAGCAAAACCTGAGCGACCCCGAGTTCGAGCAGCTCTTCGGCTTCTCGCGCACCGCGCAGCGCTGCCAGGCGATGAAGCTCGCCCTGTCGCAGAAGGGCATCATCGAGAGGCCCTTCGGCAGCAACGAGGGGACCCCCCTCGACCGCTACGTCCGCTGGTTCTACCCTGGCGAGGGCCCCGTGCCCTGGTGCGCCGCCTTCGTCAGCTGGGCCATCGACATGACCGACAACAAGAACCACCGCGCGCCCTGGAGCAACCCGCTGTACGTGGGCAGCATCCACGACTGGGGCGCGGCCCCGCCCCACGACCGCCTGGCGCACAACCCCGCGCCCTGCGACATCGTCGGCTGGGGCGACCATCACGTCGGCTTCGTCACCGGGGTCAGCAAGGGCTGCATCAGCACCGTCGAGGGCAACGCCAACAATCAGGTGGAGCGGGTGGCCTGCCACAGCCGCACCTCGGACATCTGGTTCCTCCGCTATTAAGCCCAGTATTTCGTCCTTCTGTCGGCTACGGGGCTTCCGGCCCCCGCTGCCGGAAGCGCTCCACGTAGCGCCGCAGGTGCATCTTCACCGTGGTCCCATCCGCCACATGCAGCCGTCGCGCCAGCTCGGAGTAGTTGAGTTCCCGGGACAGGCCGTCGATCCACGCCAACCCCAGCGCCTCGGCCACGAACACCGGCTTCAGGTACTTTTCGTTAAAAAGCTGCAGCTGCCCCCACTCGCGCGGCGGCCCGCCGTGGTCCTCCGCGAACGCCTGCAAGGCCCGGTCGTTGATATCGCCGAACCCGCCCGCGTCCGGTGACAGGGCAAGCTCGTCGGCAGGCGGCGAGGCGGCGGGGCCCTGGCCGCGCCCTTGCGAAAGCGCCCACTGACAGGTCGCCGCGTCCAGCTCCTGCGGCCGGGTCGCCGGCGGCAGCCGCTCGGCGAAGTTGTCCAGGTCGCGGAAGTTCCCCGGCCACGGGTCTGAAAGCACCAGTTGCAAAGCCTCCCGATCGAGCGCCTCCAGCACCGGCATCCCGTTGCCGCGCAGCCGCCGCCGCTTCAGGTAGGCGACGATATCCTCCGGCCGCTCGCGCAAGGGCGGCACCCGCACCACCTGCACCGCCAGGCGATACCACAGATCATCGCGAAACTTGCCGTGGCGCACCGCGGCGTCGTCCAGGGCCACGTTGGTGGCGCAGCAGAGCTGCACGCTGGCAGTGTGCTTGCGCGGATCGCCGAGTCGGCTGTACTCGCCGCGGGTGTCCAGAAAGCGCAAGAGCGCCTTCTGCACCCCCAGATCCATCTCGCCTACCTCGTCGAGGAAGAGCGTCCCCTGGTGGGCCGACTCCACGTAACCGGTGATGTCGGCGACGCAGCCGGTGAAAGACCCCTTCTTGGCGCCGAAGAGCTGGGCATAGAGCAGGTCTTCCTGCAAGAGCGCGCAGTTCACTGAAATGAAGGGCCCGCCGCGCTGCGGCGAGCGCTGGTGGTAGCGCCGCGCCAGCCGGTCCTTGCCAGCCCCCGTCGGGCCCAGCAGCATCAGCCGGGTGCCGAAGGCCGCCGCGTCGACCAGCTGGCGGTGCGCCTCGCGCAGGCGCGGCGAGGCCAGGACGAAGTCCTCCTCCAGTCCGAGCTCCTTCTCGAAGCGCAGGTTCTGACGGTTGACGTAGGCGCGCACCTCATCCGCGACGTCGGCGTCCGCGACCACCTGCGTGGCGTCCGCGTCTTCCACGAGGAACAGATGCGAGCCGTCCGCCAGCCCCAGCGCTCCCGACACATCGGCACCGCCCGCTGGTCCTGGCACCACCTGCGCGGTGGAGCTGGCCCGCGCCAGGAAGGCATTGATCTCGGCGGCGACCCGCCCGGCGAACTCGGCGGGGCTGCTCCACTGGGCGTCCGCCGGCCGCGGCACGCGCGCCTTCTTCAGCGGCCCCTGGGGGTGCCCCGCCAGCTCCAGCACCACCGGCTGGTCGGCGGGCCGACCGACGGACTGTCCCGGCGGCAGGCGCAGGAACGAGCCGTTGCGGCTGTGCAGGTCCTGAACGTAGACGCCGTCGGCCTGGCCATGCAGGAGCAGGTGATTGGCCGACACCCGCTGGGAGGGCAGCACGCACAGCTGCAGGTCCGGCCCACGAAGCGGAGCAGGGAGGCGGGTCGGGTCGGGTTCGCGCCCCAGGAGCACCCGGGTACCCGGCCCGAGCTGGATTTGCACCGGCTCGGGCAGGTCCTCCGCGGAGATCGTTACTTGCACCATGGCGGCGATTGTACCGCCGCCGCCGCCGATCGCTCTTTCCGAATCGGATCGCAACCGGAGCCTCGTCCGGCGCCGGGCCCAGCGAAACAGGGCGGATTTGGCGGAGGAAGGGCCGCGCGAGGCCTGGCACGCCCCCTGCAAAGGTCATCCTTCGTCGAGAAGGTACAACCGCCAACCAAAAAGGAGAAGCCATGAATACCAGCAAGCTGACCGTCAAGAAATCGCATCGCGGCCTCATCCACTTCACCCGCTCGCAGAAAGGCTTCGCGGTGGTCGAGAAGGCGCTGATCGTCTTTCTGTCCCTGGGCCTCGTGATCTTCGTCGGCAGCGGCCTGTCCAAGGCGACCCAGAAGAAGACCGACTCGATCGCCGTGCTCATGGGCGGCAAGTGACACCGCGTACCGGGACGCGGGGGGATGGAGCAGGGTCTCCGTCCTCCCACGTCCCAGGGAGGTTCGAGATGAAGACCCAGAAGCCGAGTGCAAGGAAACACGACGCCGGGTTTGCGTCGGCAGAGATGGTCATGGTCATCTTTCTGGCCGTGTCACTCCTGCTCATCGTGGCACGCATGCTGTGGGCCAGCACCGCTGACCTGATCAGTCAACTGCCCGGTGGGGGGGCGCCCATCCCCTGCCAGGCCAGCCCGGACTGTCCATCATCCCAGGATCCACCCGCGCCGGTCCCCGATCCCGCGCCGGTCCCCGATCCTGCGCCGGTCCCCGATCCTGCGCCGACTGATCCGGGCCCTGGCGACCCGGCCACGGTCGGTCCGGGGAGCAGTGGCTTTCCGCCCAATGTGATCAGTCCCGTCGATCCCACCGGGGGCAGCGGCGACACCGACCCGGTCGCCAACCCGACTACCGGGGCCGAGTAAGAGCAACCCACCCGAAAGGAGGTCCTCATGCGCCCCCCTCTCCATCGGAGCCCCCATCCGACGCTCGGGCTGACCCCCGGGGCCGGCGCCGCCTGCGATGACACCGTGGTCGACCTGGACCCGACGACCCAGGAAGTGCCGCTGCCCACGCTCTTGCCAACGCAGGTCCACACCCTGGTGCACGTTCGTCCGGCAACGCCTCCGGGGCGGCCTCGCCCTGCCGGTGCGACCGGAAGGCGAGTTGCCGCGGGCGCGTCCCAGAAGGCCAAGCTCCTGCGCCTCTTGCTGGTGTCGAGTCTCGGGCCGTGCGTCCTGATCGGTGTGATGCTGGGGGGCGCGCAGGCCACTGGACCCCGGAAGGTCGCGGCAGAACGAGCAACGCCTGTCCCGGTGCTGCCGACCCGGCCGACAGCGCCGTCTGCGCCGGCCGCCGCGGTGGCCTCTCCAGCCGGGGAGGCCGCCCGTGACCGTCTGCTGGCGCGGGTCGTCGACGCCATGGAGGGCGGGCACCCGGACCTGGCCCGCCACTACCTCCAGATCTATCAGATCCAGCGCCCAGAGCGGGCCGGCGGGCTCCTTTTGCACATGCTCGGGCAGCAGGCCGGGGAACAAGGACCATGAGGGCCGCGATGGGGCCTTCCGCCTGGCTGCTCGGCGTCCTTCTGGGCTGCCGTGACCCCGCGGCGCCAAGAGACTTTGCCGTCCTGATCGAGGCCCACGAGGTCCAGGGTGAGCCGGTCGCCGGCGTGGTGGTCCGCGGCGAGGATCGCCATCCGCTGGGCCACACGGACGGCCGCGGCCATCTCTTGTTGTCCAAGAGGGCCCGTGAAGGCGACAACGCCACCTACCTGCTGGCGCCGCCGCCGGGAATGCGCCTGGTCGGACCCGATATCCGGCGGGTGGTGCTGCGGCAGACCCGCGGCCTCGGCGACGTCCCGGGCCCTGCGACGGAGTTCATCAGCGTCGATGTGACCGTCAGGCAACGGACGGTGCCCTACGTGCTCCTGGTGGACGCGGGGTCGGACCGAAAGGGGCTGCCCGTGCTGGTCTCCGGCGCGGCGCGGGGATCGCTCAACAGCCAGGGGGTGGCCATGCTGGTGCATGACGGCCTGCCCGGAGACGAGGTCACGCTACGTCTTTTGACAGGGGACGACCCCCGCCTGCGGCCGCGCGATCCGGAGCGCACCTTCGTGCTGCCGGAGGCCCCTTCCCCGCTGCTCTGGCGGCAGGAGCTGGTCCGGCTGCCCCTTCTGGAGAAGGTCAGGCCGGTACGGCGGTCCTCGACGAAGAAACGGCCCGTTGAAATCTGAAGGCTGTCCATCGCTGAGCATCTTCGTCCGTCCCCTCCGGTATGGCGGCGTGAAGATGACCAACTGAAACCAGGGAGCCGGGCCCTTCCTCCCGGTGCTGACATGGCGGCGGTCGCAACCGCCGGATGAACGAAAGGAGCATTGTCATGTATTTCAAGGCTCGCTCGATTGGAACGTGGACACAGGCCCTGCTCGGCGCCGCCCTCGGGACGACGCTGATCTCCGGCTGCGGCGGTGCCGCCGATGAGGACCCGATGGTAGGCACAGACGAGCTGATGGAGGAATCGCTGGCCCAGAAGGCCCACGCGCTGACCAACCTGTCCCCCGAGGCCGTGGCGGCGCTCACCGCCACGCCGGAGTCGAGCACCCCCGACTGCGGCGGGCCGACTCAGAAGCCCCCTCTCCGCAACCACCAGGGTCCCCTCATCAAGAACGTGAGGACATTCAACATCGGCTGGGGGACCATCCAGGATGGCGCGGAGCTGAACACCTTCATGGGGTGGATCTCCAGCAGCGCCTATGTCGGGAACCTGGGTCACGAATATGACGACTCCAAGGCCAGGATCGGGGCGGGTTCATTCGCCAAGGGCTTCGCCGCCGGTGGTAACCCGGGGAGGAGCGTCACCGTTTCGCAGATACAGAATAAAATCGATACCTTGGTGCGAGCTGGGAAACTGCCCGACAACAACGACGGCAATGACCTGTATTTCGTGTGGTTGCCCAAGGGCACAAGGGCCTACCTGGGCAAGACGCCGTCCTGCGCCTCCAAGCAGGAGAGCTGCTTCTGCGCCTATCACAGCGCCTACCGGGCCAGCAGCGGCAAGATGCGCTACTACGCCGTCATGCCCGACCTGACGGACGCCCCTGGGCGTTGCGGTGGCCCGGGGAATGACTTCGGTGACCGGACGGTGGCGGTAAGCCACGAGTTGGCAGAGGCCATCACTGACCCGGCGCCCTTTGATTCCTGGTACACCGATGGCAAGCAGGAGATCGGGGACCTGTGCAATGGCGCCGACGCGCACCAGCACAAAAACCGGTACCGCAACGGCGCCACGCACAACTAC
The DNA here is from genome assembly GCA_038231615.1 of Polyangia bacterium. Taxonomy (GTDB): domain Bacteria; phylum Myxococcota_A; class Polyangia; order Palsa-1104; family JAEUJZ01; genus JBBRLA01. Next base: position 6,481 of record JBBRLA010000408.1, read on the forward strand.
TGGGTGCAGTGCGAGTGGTCCAACCGGCACAAAGGCTGCGTGGATAGCCTGTAGCGGAGCGGGGACAGGTCTCGGTTTTTCGGGTTCGACCGGCCCCCGACTCCATGCCCCACATCGGCTTCATCACCTCATCGGCCGCTTCCTGAATCGAGAGCATCGATGGCCGCGGTGCGCAGGGACGCCGCGCCCAAGATGTGCTAAAGTAACCCTACGATGAGTCAATTCGACCCCAACGCCGCGGCCCGGCCGGACGCCGGCATCTTCGGCCTGTCCGACAGCGCGGACCAGGCCCGCGTCATCCTCATCCCGGCCCCCTTCGACGCCACCACCTCCTATCGCCGGGGGACCGCCCACGGGCCGGCGGCCATCCTGCGCGCCAGCCATCAGGTGGACCTGCACGACTTCGAGACCGGCGAGCCCTACCGCGCCGGCATCCACCTTCTGCCCGGCCGCCTGGACATGCCCGAGTGGAACGAACTGGCCAGGGCCGCCGCCGACCCGGTCATCGCCGCTGGCGGCGACCTGTCCGACAGCCCCCACCTCCTCGGGCAACTGGCCCTGGTCAACGAGATCGGCGAGCGCGTCACCCGGGCCATCGAAGAACTGGCCGACGAGCACCTCGCCAGACGGGGCGCCCCCGGCCCCCTCGGCTTGCCACAAAAGATCGTCGGCCTCATCGGCGGCGACCACTCCGTCTCCCTGGGGATCGTCGCCGCCCACGGCAGGCGCTTTCCCGGTATGGGCATCCTGCACCTCGACGCCCACGCCGACCTGCGCCGCTGTTATGAGGGGTTCACCCACTCCCACGCCTCCATCATGGACAACGTCATGGAGCGGGTGCCGGGGGTGGCGCGCCTGGTGCAAGTCGGCCTCCGGGACGCCTGCCAGGAAGAGGTCGAGCGGGTCCGGTCGAGCGACGGCCGCATCGTCATGCACCCCGACGCGGCCCTGTTCCGCGCCCGCTTCGACGGCGAGCCCTGGGCCCGGATCTGCGACCGCATCGTCGCCGACCTGCCCCATCAGGTGTATGTCAGCTTCGACATCGACGGCCTGGACCCCTCCCTGTGCCCCCACACCGGGACCCCGGTCCCCGGCGGCCTGAGCTTCCCCGAGGCCACGGCCCTGCTCTCCGCCGTCGTCCGCTCCGGGCGGGTCCTCCTCGGTTTCGACCTCACTGAGGTCGCGGCGCAGGATGACCTCGATGGCCGCCCCCTGGTTTTCCGCCAACGCCTTCTCGGTGGCCTTCTCCGCGTCCGCCGGCCGGTAGCCGAGGTTGCACAGGGCGTTGACCACGTCTCCCCCCACGCCACCCCTCGGCTCCGGCC
>JBBRLA010000409.1:0-7800 GCA_038231615.1 Polyangia bacterium
AACCAGCTCCGCTCCCCACCATCGGGGTGGCTGCGTGACGTGGGACGATCTGCACCCGCGGGAATCGGGCGCCCGCGCGGTCATCAAGGCCCTGTGCAAGCGCGGCGCCATCGGCGCCGTCTCTACCCACGATCTAGGCCTGGCCACCCTGGAACAGGAGACCGGCGGCGCCGTCAAAAGCATCTGTGCCCATTGCTCGTAGGCGCCGATCATGTCGGTCCTACCTACCGCTCTCGTATCTCGTTAGATCATAATCAGCGCAAGAATGAGCGCTGCCATGAGCCCGATTCTGGGCCGTGCGGACCGCCAGCAATCTTGAGCGAAATGAGGCATTCCTCGGCCTGGACGCGGCATCAGGAAAAACGTGGTCGCGGCACATAGCTCGGCATCCTTGACCAGCGATGCCTTGGTCATGCCCGGGCCCTCCTCCTCGATCTCCCGCAGCCGGGCCGACACCTGGCTCATAGATGGGCGGAGCTTGGGGTCCTTGAACAACATGACCTGGACCAGCGCGTCCAGCCCCGCGGGGAGTGAAGCCACCCGTTCGATGAGCGGGCGCGGCGCCTGCCGCAGATGCATGTCGATGGTCGCCACGGGATCCGCACTGGTGAAGGGTACTTCCCCGCTCAGCAGACGGTATAGCAGAATGCCCAGTGAATAGACATCCGCCTTGGTGTCCACCGCACCTCCCACGCATTGCTCCGGCGACATATAGTCAGGCGTCCCCATGAGCATTCCTTTCCGAGTCTCTAGCACGGTGTACCCGTCCGTCCCACCAGTGCCTGACAGCAACTTGACCAGGCCGAAGTCCAGCAGCTTGGTCCGCTCGCCCCCGGCGGCCTCCCGATCCTGTACGATCATCACGTTGCCGGGCTTCACGTCCCGGTGCACGATACCCTGCTGGTGCGCGGCGCATAGAGCGTCAGCGATCTGCCTGGTCAGGTGCAGGGTCTCTTGAACAGGCAGATTCCCGGCCATGCGGCGCAGGCGGGCGTACAAGGTCTCACCCGCCAGGCGCTCCATCATGATATAGACCGTGCCATCCGCGAGGCACCCGTAGTCGAAGGCCTTAACGATCCCCGGGTGATCAAGTGTGCTGAGCGCCCGCGCTTCGTTGAGGAAGCGCCGGACCAACTCGGGGTCTTGAGTCATCTCGTGGTTCAGCGTCTTGATGGCCACCCGCTGGCCGATGCTCTCGTGGACTGCCTCATAGACGGACCCCATCCCGCCCTGACCGATAAGACGAAGGACCCGATAATGACCGACAAGCTGCTTTAACATGGCATGGACTCCCTGCGGTGAACGACAATCTCATCCGCTCTTGCTCTTCTAAAGGGGAGACGCCGCGCCCGGAGAGTTGTCCCAGGATTTCTTGGGGTCAGTCCTTCTTCACGCCCTCCGCAAGGAAGCGGACGATGGACGCATCGAGTTGACTGAGCAGTACCCGCTCCAGACTGTCCAGATCGGAGGGACTCAAATGGAGACGCTCGTCCAGCTGCTTGCGGGTCTGGCGCCGGACGGTCCTGCGGGCATCCAAGAGCCACCGATGCACGGAGGAGCGCCCTGCCCGAAGCGCGACCCCGATCTTCTCCAGGTTCAGGCCGTCAATAAAATGGAGACGCAGGACGTTGCGCTGCTCCACCGTCAGCGCCCGCAGTGCCGTGCGATACGCATCCTTGAACTCTGCCTGGTACTGCCGCCGGAAGTGCTCGTCGAGGTAACTGCCCTGGGCATGCTGCCCTTCCGACAGCGCCTCGATGAGCGCATCCTCCTCGCCATCCAAGGACGGGCCTGGTCGCCGCCGATGCTCGCTGATCGAAGTGTGCCCTGCCGTGATGCGCACCCAGGTCTTCAGGCTGGCCCGGCCCGCGTAGCTCGCAATCTTGGGGAGGACGCCCACCTCGAAGACGAAGAACTTGCAGCGGAGGAGTTGCCGGACCTCGTCGATGTGCCCGGCATCGGCACCCCGCAGGACGACGGCAATGTCCCGAATATAGCGTTCTTCAAAGACCTCCAGTGCGCCCCTGATGTGCTCCGTACACGCACAGGCAAGGTAGAGATCCTGGACGAAGGGCAGCGATGTCAGCCAGGTCTTCCAGGCAGGGTATGGATCGGGAGCGGTCGTCTTGGGGCAATGGCGCGCAAGGTGGCGGACAAATGCCTCCGCTGGCAGTGAGAGGTCGGGCCACGCAGCGCTGCCGGTTGCCACTATGTCACCGAGCAGGGTCTCCAGTTCGTAGGTGATGGCGGGCGGCAGGGCCGCGGTGCCATCGGGTATATTTGCCAGGAAGATCGGAGCCAGGACGGGCGTATCGGACACCCCCCGATCTTATCTCACGCGGCGCCTTCTTCGTCGTGCTTCTCTTTCCGGCCTGATTGCGGCAAGATTCATGGGAGCTGGCCCCTTGTCCGACTGTCCATCAGATAACACCATCGCGGAATACCTGGATGGCTATCTTCCTCAAGAGAGGGAGGCTGCGTTTCGCCAGCATCTAGATATCTGTTCAGGATGCCGCGTGGACATGGCACGCCAAGTCGCAGAACGCTCGCGCATACTGCCACGGCCCGATCGGGCGCCGTTACCGCTCAAGCCCGGTGACCGCGTCGACACATACGAGATTCTGGAGGAGATGGGCGCGGGCGTGGCCGGCGTTGTCTACGCGGCCCGCGATCCGGAACGGGATGGCAAGGTCGCCCTCAAGCTCTTGTCGGCCAGCCACTGGGGTGGTGATCGTGCCGTCCCGTGGAAAGAGGTGCTCCTCCTCAGGCTGAAAGCCGCGGCGGAACTATGTCACGAGAACGTCGTGACCCTCTATGATTTCGGCGAGTTCCATGATCAGGTCTTCGTCGTGACGGAGTTCGTGGAAGGGACCACGCTGCGGGGCTGGTTGAGCGAGAAGCGACGCTCATGGCGGGAAGTCCTCAAGACGCTTGTCAGCGCGGGCAAGGCCCTGGCGGCGGCGCACGAAATCGGCCTCGTGCATGGCGACTTCAAGTCGCAGAACGTCCTCATCGGGCTGGATGGACGAGTCCGGGTGACGGACACCGCCATGGCCATGCCTGTGCACCTCTCCCCAGAGCAGATCGCCGACGAGGCCGAGGACTGGCACTCCGACATCTTCAGCTTCTGCGCGGTGCTCTATGAGGCGCTCTACGGCGAAGCGCCCTTTGCCGCAGCCACGCAGGCGGAACTGCGGGCCGCCATGCGGGAAGGTAATGTACGGGAGGCTCCGCAGGACAGCAGCGTGCCGGCCTGGATCCGTCCCTTGCTTCTGCGGGGTCTTAAGGGAAGCGCCAGCCAGCGTCACGAATCCATGAATGTCCTTCTGGCTCGCCTGGAGGCCGGCGAACCGATCGTGGGAAGCAAGATCGGAAGCTACAAGGTGATGCGAGAGATCGGCCGTGGGGGCATGGGCGTGGTGTATGAGGCAGTCAACGAGGCGATCGGCAAGAGGGCTGCAATCAAGGTGCTGATCCCGCAGACGTCGGCGAACCAGGACTATATCCGCCGCTTCCGCCATGAGGCCCAGGCCGCCTCTACGGTCAAGTCCTCCTTTCTGGTGGACATCTATGATTACGATCAGCTCCCCGATGGTACGCCCTACATCCTGATGGAGTATCTTGACGGGACGTCGCTGCGAAGCCGCCTCCTGGAGTGGAAGCGGGCGCGTCAGAAACCGCCCCTGCGGGAGATCCTGCGCTTCGCGGTGCAGGTCGCATCCGCGCTGCCGTGCCGGCCTCTGTGTGCGGATTCATCGCAGAGATGCTGGAGAAGGATCCCACCCACCGGCCCACGATGGATCTGGTGCGAGATCGGCTGGAATGTCTGCTGAAGGAACCGACGGTCAAGGATCGGCCCCGGTCGGGTTGGCGCGCTGGCGCAGTTGTCGGAGGCATTGGCCTGGCCGCGCTGGCCGCGGTCGGCGTCACGAAAGTATTGCACTTGTGGCCATCTGGTTATGTCCAGGCAGGCAGCACGCCTGTCAGCCCTGGGTCTCAGCCCAAGAGCTCAGAGTCTCGTAGAAAAGAGCCTTCGCCCGGCGTGAAGCCAGAGCCGCCGAACCCAACGGGCCAAGCTGGACCTGAAAGGTTACCCATAATGCCGCCCAAGCCACCGCGGCATCATCGTAGGGATGATGGGCACACCCATGAGGGCGAAATAAAACCGAGTAAGCCAAAGGATACTGACCCGCCAAGGCCCAAAAATCCTGACCAACCAACCCCACCGCAGAGGCCAGACACTGATGACGACCTCAATGCCGATCTACGCAAGAGCATCGCAGCAGATAACAAGCGCCGGGAAGCCAAGCGGAAGCCCAGCGGTGCGCCGCACAGCCAGAAGGGTCCGATTAAGTAGGCTTTTCCTTCTTATCCTGTTTCTGCCGATAGGCAGGCTGCATGCGCAAGCAGCGCCAGGTGCCAAGGAACGCTTTGCGCATGTCGTGCCGACACCACAGCAGCCAACTCCACAGCCTATCTACAAAAAGTGGTGGTTCTGGAGCGCCGTCGGCGCGGTCGCCGCGGGGGCCGTGGTCACCGGCACCGTTCTCGGCCTTCAGCAATCCAATCAAGGCTATCCGCCCGGGGATGTGGATCCAGGCAATCAGCGGATGCTTACCTTCTCCTTGCGGAGTTCCAGATGAACGCGATGGCGAGGTTCTTGGCGATTGGCTATCTGCTCTGTTTTCTTTCGTGTGAGCCGAATGAGACCTTCATCGTGGTGGAGGTGGTCCAGAACCCAGATGCAGTCGGCGTCACGAAGCTGCGGGTCAGCGCCAGACTCAATAGCCAGGCGGACATGGGCAGCCGGGATTTCATCGTCCAGGAGTTCACCCAATACTTGGATCGCATCAGCCTAGAGTTGCCCAAGGGGACCATGGGCCAGATCCAGGTAACCCTCAAGGGATTTGATAAGACTGGATGCCTGGTCTCTTCTCGGGTGTCAGATGTGATAGAAATCACTGGGCCGGGCCGGTACGACCTGACGATTTCGCTGGCCAAGGCAGTCGAAGCTCAGACCTGCCTGGTTACGGTCTGCATGGCTGGCAATGGGAGTGGCAGCATCATTTTTGAAGACTCTGGGATCCGCTGCCCCGCACAGTGCGTCTGCGGCACGAACCCCACGGAAATCAACTGCTCCGGACTGTGCAGCCACGAGTACCCAAAGTCCATGCTCAAGGTGACCCTAAGGGCGGTGCCGAACGTCAAGTCCTATTTCGCCGGCTGGTCCGACCCTTGTCCTGACCCAGTCACCTGCAATGTGTCCGCCAATCCAGGTTCTAAGATTACTGCAGCGTTTGCGCAAAAGGTCTGCGACGACTCAGGGTGGTGCTGGGAGTACCCGCTTCCGCTACTCACTTCTAACTATGGGGTCTTTGCCCTGACAAATAATAATGTCTGGGTGGTGGGCTTGCGGGGCACAATCCTACACTGGGACGGATTTGTGTGGTCCGACCGAAACATTAATACGGCTATGCCTGGACAAAATCTACCGGATCTCAGGGGTGTTTGGTCGTATGGACAGGATGTGTGGGCTGTCGGCGCTGCGGGGAAGATTCTGCGTGCCCTCGACGTTATGGGAGTCTTCAAAGAATACCCAAGTGGAGATAACACCGGGTCCGCGCTCAACGCGATCTGGGGCTCTGATCCGAACCATATCTGGGCCGTCGGAGACGCGGGGACGATTCTGTATTGGAACGGCGGCCCAAACTGGATCCCCCAGGACAGCAATACACGGAAAAATCTTTCTGGCGTGTGGGGGAGCAATAATAATGTCTGGGCCGTCGGGGACATGGGGACGATTCTGCGGTGGGACGGTAATGACTGGAAGACCCTGGTCCAGACCAGCAATACAATAGAGAACCTCTCTGGCGTGTGGGGGAGCGATCCGAATAATATCTGGGCCGTCGGAAACATGGGGACGATTCTGAACTCGAATGTCTACGCCAAGGAGCTCGACCTGATGCCCGCACTGCCGAGTGCTTCAGCCGACATTTGACCTCCTCTGTGCGGCCAGCGGGCGTGGGCAACTCTCGCCTATGCTCAGGCCCGCAGCACGGCTTGCCACCACCGCGGCTACGCTCCAGGATTTGGCCTTCGATGATGAGGTGCGCCTGCGACTGGAGACGCTCTGTGAGGAGGCCGCTGCGTCCAAGGGGGAAACCGCGGAGGCGTCACCACCCTGGCTCGCGCTGTGGGGGCCTGCGGGGATTGGCAAGCGGGAGATCGCCTCGCGGTGGGCCGCTCATGCCGGCCGTCCTTTGCTGGCACTGGATCCCCAGGCGCTGGGCAAGGCCGATGGGGACGAACTGCTCCGTCGTGCCCAACGCGAGGCGCTGCTGCATGGTGCCGTGCTCTACATCGGGCCCCTTGGCGGCGAAACGCTCGGCACTGAACTCAAGGAGCTGACGCGCCAGCTTCTTACCTATCCGGACATGGTGATCCTCGGCGTGGAGACCGTGCAGCCGCCGCAGCTCAAGCTAGACCGCGCGCTGCGGGAGGTCCAGCTTGAGCTGCCAGACGAAGTCACGCGCGTGAAGCTGTGGGAGCGGTATGTGCCGGAGCCGACTCGTGCCTTGGGACTCGATCTTGACGTGGTCGCTCGACTGTACCGGCTTACACCAGGAGAGATCGCCGGGATCGCCGCAGAGGCGGTGGCGATCGCGCGGCAGCGGCGGGGCGGTTTGGTGTGCGGCGACGATCTGCGGCTGCCGGAGCAGGTCCCGTGCGCGAACGACATCGACTTTGCGGAGCTCGCTGAAGCCTACGGATTGACCGGGGGCCACATCAGGAACGCCGCGGTACGGGCGGCGTTCCTGGCGGCGAGCGCGGACGAGCCGGTCCACGGGGAACTATTGCACCACGCGGCAGTGATGGAGCTTGAGGACATGGGGCGGCTGGTGGCGCGGGCAAGCCGTCTCGCCGTCGCACCGGGACCGCCCTGGCAGGGGGGCCTTGAAGAGGCTGCCTGAAGATCAACGAACCAATCAGTGAGGTCCATCACGCCAGCCTTGTCGCGGCTCTTGAGCAGGCGGGCGAAGAGCTGGGTGTGTATCTGGCGTTCGAGGTCAGTCAGGCTCCAGCCTGAGCGCTCGGCCTCGATCTCGTAGAACAGGCGAGCTGCCGGGTGCTCGACCTTGGCGAGCGTCCGGTAGTGGCCCCAGGAGAGAGCCGGGGAAAAGCCGTGGCGGGCCGGAGGTTGGGCGCCTCGAATCAGCGATTCTCCAGATTCATCAACGGCAGATTGATGAATCCCCGTGCCGACGCCGGGGCTGCGAGATTCATCAACGGACCGTTGACGAATCTCGGGAAGGCGGTCGCTGAAGGCGACGTAAAACAGGCGAAAGTAGCGAAGATTGGTGACGGAGAAGCCGCGCCCAAACCGCCGCATCAGGGCCGCCGAGAGCTTCACCAGCACCGCCTCCCCGTACTCGGCGCGCTGCTCCCCACCCTGCACACTCTCGATAATCTCCCGCCCGATGTGCCAATAGGCGAGGACCATCTCGCTGTTCGGCATTTAACACTACTGAGTCAAAGATGGCGAAAGAGGAAAACTTGCCACCCTCGGATGGTCGTGGTTTTTAGAAGGGGTGAGCTACACCCTGACTCTTTCCGGCCAGCGAAGACTGAACAAATATTTCTCCCTCATCGGCCAGGCCCTCAGAAATGTCGCCCAGCGCGCCTCGTTTGCGATGTACGCCCAGGGAATCCTGGGTGAAGGCGAGCGCAAGAGCGTCGAGCCCATCGCCGCACGCGCCTGCGGTGACCGAGTTGATGAGGTCGATGCCACCCATCAACGCC
>JBBRLA010000410.1:0-7799 GCA_038231615.1 Polyangia bacterium
AGTGCTCAATCATCGTCGGCACTTCGCGCTCGCGGTAGGTGGCGGTGCCGACCTCGGCGAGGCCGTAGTGGCAGAAGGTGCACTTGCCCCAGTAGCAGCCGCGTGTCGGGTCGTAGGGCAACACCCGCTCGGGCGAGAAGTAGCGCGAAAGCGGCAGACCGTCAAAGTCGGGGGCCGGCAGGCGCTTGAGGTCCTCCATGCCGTGGGCCGGCAGGTAGCGCGCCCCGACCAGCGCATCGCGGACCACCAGGTTGCCAATGTCGCGCAGGGGGCGCTTGTCGTCCAGCGCTTGCACCAGGGAGAGCAGGGTGTGCTCGCCCTCGAAGACCACGGCGGAGTCGAAGGGCCCCAGGACGCGGAGAAGGTCGTGCCCCGACAGGCGGATGAGCATCTGCGTCATCGCCGGCCCGCCCACGGTCAGGTGGACGCCGGGCAGCGCGGCCTTGAGCTTGAGGGCGAAGGCGTACGCCGGCTGGAGCTGGCCAGGGAAACACACCGACAGGCCGATGCAATCGACCTTCTCGGCCACAAGGCGCGGCACAAGCGTGCGGGTGACGTAGGGATCGAAGGGATCGCGGTCGGCGGCCGCGTCGGCGGCGATCTCTTCGAGGGTGGTCATGGCGAAGGGGGTGCGGTAGGCGGTGAAGTCCAGGGTCAGGGGGGCGTGGGCGGCAGAGATGGCGCGCAGGGCCGCCTCGACGGTGGCCACGGCGGCGCCATAGTTCTCTGGGTCGTAGAAGCGCACCGGATCGCGCAGCGTCGCCTTGGCGCGGGCGATGCCCTCGGGGGCGGCGTGGGCGTCGCCGCGGGCACGCCACAGGGCGGTATAGGCCAGTTGATCGGCGTGGTGCAGCACCGGCCGTTGATCCAGCTTGGCGAGGCGCGCCTCCAGCCGGTCGCGGACGGCGGCCAGGGGGGCGGGTTCAAGCAGTTCGTCGAAGGCCTCGATGTTGGCGTCGATGGGCAGGACCTCCACCCCGTGGGCGCGAAGAAAGCCGGTCAGCATGGGCACCGACAGGTAGGGCGCCGTCGGGTCGGAGGTGGGGGGGTAGATCAGGGCGATTTTCATGCAGCTCCGGTGGGCTTTTGGGCGCGTTGGTTGGATCGATTCATCGGCGGGTCGGGCCCAGGCGGCGAATGATAGCACTGACCCGGCGGGCGGTGGCGAATGGTCTGTGGTAAGGTGTCGGTGCATGGAGCCACCGACACCATGGACTTGACGCTGCCCCAGGGCCTTGTGCGACCCTTGCAGGGGGCTCGCGCCGCCGCCCGGATTGTCACGGCAGGGGGGATCTCGGGGGCGCTGCTGGCCGCGTATTTGCTGGAGGGCCGCTTCCACGGGGTGCCGGAGGCGCGGCGCGATGCTTATATCCACTACTGGTCAGGCTCGATCCTGCGCCTTCTGGGCGTACAGATGCGGATTCAGATGCACGGGCTGGGTGGGCAGGCGGACCAGACGGGCGCCTTTGTGCCCGATATCCTGCGGCGAGATCTCTTGACCGCCGGGCCGCGGCTCCTGGTGTGCAACCACCGCTCGGCCATCGACATTGCGCTGACGCTGCATATTTTCGGCGGACAGCTTCTGGCGCGAGGCGACATGGCGGCCTGGCCCGGGATCGGCAAGCTGGCCACGGCCGCGGGCACCCTCTATGTCGACCGGGAAGACACCAGCAGCGGCGCCGCGGCGATCCGCCGTTTGAGCAAGCGCCTCGGCGAGGGGCGCACGGTGATCGTCTTCCCCGAGGGCACGACCTATCCCGGCGACGAGGTGCGGCCCTTTCATGCCGGCGCCTTCATGGCCATCGCCAGGGCCCACGGGCAGGTGCTGCCGGCGGGCATCGCCTACGCGGGCGACGACGCGTTCTTCGGAGATGAGCCTTTCAGCACCCATGTCCGTCGGGTGGCCGGGGTGCGGGGTACCCGGGTGGTCGTCGCCGTGGGCGAACCGATCCCGTTTTCGGGCCAGAAAGCCGGCGAGTTGCGCGACCGCAGCCACGCAGCGGTGCAGGCGCTGGTCCACTGGGCGCGGGGGCTCCTGGAAGGTCCTGGAAGGTCCAGAAACACACCCGAAATTTCACTGAAATAAGAATAATTGAATGGTTGATACATCAGGGCCGTGAAGGTTTACTGTGAGTGAGAGCGGTAGAAATTTCCCGGATGGTGTCCCGATTCCGATATGAAGAAGTCGCGACCCTTGTTTTCCCGGCCCCCTTGACACCAGGCACGTGAGCAGTCTTTGCTCACCCCCATGCCACAGGCCAAGATCGTCGCCCAAACCGTCGCTAAGACCGCCGTCCTCGCCGAAAGAGTGATCACCCTGTCGCCGGTGGACTGGGTCATCATCGTGCTTTACTTCGTCGCCATCATCGGCATCGGCCTCTACCTACGGCGCTTTACCCGCACTGGCGAGGACTTCTTCCTTGCCGGCAGGCGCAACTCCTCGTGGGTCGCCGGCCTTGCCTTTCTCTCCGCCAACCTCGGCGCCCTGGAGATCCTCGGCTGGACCGGCGGCACCATGAAGTACGGCATGGCCGTCTCCCACTTCTACTGGATCGGCGCCGTCCCCGCCATGCTCTTCCTGGGCCTTTACATGATGCCCTTTTATTATTCCAGCAAGATCAACTCCGTCCCCGGCTATCTGAAAGAGCGATTCGACGAGCGCATCCGCTTGCTGAACGCCGTGACCTTCGCCGTCATGACGCTTTTGATGTCGGGAATCAATCTATACCTGATGGCCCTGGTGTTCCGTACCATCCTGGGATGGGACTGGAACGTCTCCATGTGGGTCTCGGCCGTGGCCATCGGCTCCTACATCACCCTGGGCGGCCTGATGAGCGCCATCTTTACCGAGATCGTGCAATTTTTCCTCATCTGGTTCGGCCTCTTCCTGGTCTCGGTCCTCGGCGTCATCGAACTCGGTGGCCTGTCTCAGGTCTTCGCCGGCCTGCCGCCGTCCATGGGGCGCCTGTGGGCCACCCTGGGAAAGGCCAGCCAGAACGAGATGCACGTCACCTGGCCCGGCATCGTCATGGGCCTCGGCTTCGTCCTTTCCTTCGGCTACTGGACCACCGACTTTCTCGTCGTGCAGCGGGCCTTCTCGTCGAAGGACCTGCGCGCCGCCCGCTTCACCCCCATCACCGCGGCCTTCTTCAAGATGGCGCTTCCATTCATCGTGGTCGTCGCCGGTCTGGTAGCCTTCCGCCTGGCCGGCGACCCTGCCCGGCACTTCGCGCTCCTGCCTCATCCCAGCCACCCCGGCGAGTTGTGGCACGACACTGCGCTGCCTTTGCTCATCGCCCGCTACTATCCCCCCGGCCTGGGTGGCCTGGGGATCACCGCGCTCCTGGCCGGCTTCATGGCCGGGCAAGCAGGCAACGTCAGCGCCTTCAATACCGTCTTCACCTACGACATCTATCGGGCCGTCATCGACCCCAAGGCCAGTGATGCCCGGCTCCTGCGGATCGGCCGGGTGACCACGGTTGTCGGCGTGCTCCTATCGGTGGGAACGGCGTACCTGGCGATGCAGTTCAACACCATCATGGATTACATCCAGGCCATCTTCAGCTGGGTCAACGCCCCGCTCTTCGCCACCATGATGCTGGGCATGTTCTGGCGGCGGACCACGAGCACCGGGGCGTTCTACGGGCTCGTGTTGGGCATGCTGACCTCGTTCGCCATCTTCATGGGGTTCAAGCTGGACTTCATGCCCGCAGGGCTGGGTCGGGCGTTAACCTTCTCTGAGCATCCGAGCGACATGTCGCGCAATCTGTGGCAGGCGTCTTGGGGCTGGTTGGTCTGTTTCTCGGCCACCATCGCCATCAGCCTGGTGACGAAACCCAAGCCGGATTCCGAGCTGGTCGGCCTGGTCAAGGGGCTGACCACCGAGCCCGACGAGTCCAACCTGCCCTTGTTCCGGCGGCCGGCCTTCTGGGCGGCGGCGGCCTTCGTGGTCCTTTTGGCGTTGAACGTCTACTTCTTCTAATCCCCGGCGCTGGAGCGAACAAGATGAGCGAACCGCAGCAAGATCCCGCCGAGCCCCTTCCGATCTGGTTCTTCGTGGGCCTGATCCTCTCGGTCTACGGCGTGTTGGTGACCGGCGCCGGGCTTCTTTCGCAGGAGCGGACGACGGTGCTGGCCGAGACCCGACCGGGCCTGTGGTGGGGGCTTTTGATGCTCTTTTCGGGAGGCGTGTTTGTGTGGATCGGCTGGCGGGGTCGCGAGGCGCCCTGACGGGGCGTTACGGCTTCTTCAGGTAGGAGGCCAGACTTTTGCGCTGGGCTTCGGCGAAGGCGGTGCACAGGGCGATGCGCTCCAGCGACTGTGCCAGGATGCGCGGGCCGCCGGTGAACCGGGTCGAACGTCCGGTGAAGAAGGTCTCAGCGTCGGCGCGGTGGGGTTCGTCGCAGAAGGCGCCGCCCACCGGGCGCGGCAGGTGGGCCGCCCCGTCCTTGGGCAGGCGCTCGGCCAGCCCGTCGAAGTTCTGCTTCAGGAACGCCCAGGTCTGCTCGCGGTTCTCCCGCTCGTCGAAGCTCTGGTAGATCAGGCCCTGCATGTCGCGCATGTCGAACTCCCCGCTCAGCAGGATCGGCAGGGCGTCCTTGAGGATCGCTGGGTCGTGAAAGACGCCCATCGCCCCGAGGAGCCGCGTGCGCTCCCGCCGGCTCTTTGTGTCTTTCGCCGCCTGGTGGTAGGCCTCGAAGAGCGCTCGATCTCCGCCCCGGGCCGCGGCGCGTAGCACCGGGCCGACCAGATCGTCGTCGAGCGTTTCCTTGGTCCCGGTCCGGCCCCGATCCTTGAGCCAGGCCCGCGCCAGCTTTCCCGCCTCCGCCAAAAGGGCCCGGTCTTCACCATACTCGGCCACCGCGGAGAGCACCTGGGGGCGCAGGAGGTTGGCGTCTTCGCTCTCGCCCTTGCGTTCGCGCCAGCCCAGTTCTTTTGCCCGCGCCCCGAAGAGGCTTCGGACCAGCCTGGCATAACCCGGTCGCATCTCGTCGGTGACAATGTCGTGCATCCCGAGCACCACCGACATCGCTGCGCCAAAGAGGTGGCGGTTCTTGTCCCTGGCGAAGGGCGCCGCCAGCGCCAGGGCCTGCGCCGCCGGCAGTTCACCGGCGCGCACCTGCGCCCGCAGGTCCTGAAGGACGCCCACCCGTTCCGCCGGGGTCAGTGCCGGCGCGCCGTTCTTCAGCAGCCGCGCCAACAGGTCGCCCTGGTAGCTGACCCGGTAGTAGCCCGCCTCGCCCGCGTTGGGCAGGACCCAGGCAGGGCAGGTCTTCGCCGAAAGTCTCAGCTCGGCAGTGGCCCCGGCCAGGAGGGTGCATTCGCCGCCCTTCATGTCCTTGGGCTGGCCCGCGTGGCGCACGCACACCGGCACCTGCCAGGTCTGTTCCGCCGATCCCTTCGATCCGACGGGAAGATAACGTCGCTGCGCCAGGATCAGCACCGGCGCCTGACCGGGATCGCAGCGCAGGGTGGCGGAGACCACCGGCAGCCCGGCCTGATCCAGGAAGGTGGCGAAGGGCGTCTTCACGTCCTTTCCCGAGGCGGCCGACTGGGCCCGCAGGAAGTCGTCAGCGGTGGCGTTGCCGAAGGCGTGCTCCTTCAGGTATGCCTGCACCCCCTTGCGGAACACCTCGGGGGTCAGCCAGCTCTCGAACATGTCGAGCACGGCTTCACCCTTTCCGTAGGTGATGCCGTCGAAGGCGTTGCTGATGTCGTCCTTGCTCTCGATGGGCTGGCGGATGCGTCGGGCGCTGACCAGGCTGTCCGCCGCCATGGTGCCAGAGCGTCCGGCGATGGCCTCGGTGCGCTGGGCCCACTGGGGCTTCCATTGGTCGATGATCTTTTCGTCCATCCAGCTCGCGAAGGACTCGTTCAGCCAGATGTCATTCCAGAAGTTCATCGTCACCAGGTCGCCGAACCACTGGTGGGCCAGCTCATGGGCGCAGGTGGCGGCGAAGTTGCGCTGGAACGACAGGGTCTCTTCGTTCTTTGCGGCCAGGATCAGCGTCTCGCGAAAGGTCACCAGGCCGGCGTTCTCCATGGCGCCGCCGAGCAGGGGGACGCTGATGAGGTCGAGCTTCTCGTAGGGGTAGGGGATGCCGAAGTAATCGTTGAGCAAGCCGAGAATCTTGGGGGTGCTCTCGGCTGCGTAGCGGGCCTCGGCTGACCTGCCTCGGGGCACAATGATGCCCACCTGGGTGGGGCCGACCGATCCGGCATCGACGCGCTCGAAAGGCCCGACGGCGAAGGCGACCAGGTAGCTGGAGAGGGGCGGGGTCGGCTTGAAGCGGAAGGTATGCTGGCCGTCGGGGGTGGCGCTCTCGGCCTCGACCGGGGTGTTGGAGAAGGCGGTCTGCCCCTTGGGGACGTGGAGGGTGAGTTGCCAGGGCACCTTGAAGGACGGTTCGTCGAAGCACGGGAAGACCCTGCGGGCGTCGGTCGGCTCGAAGTCGGTGAAGGCGTAAAAATCCTCGCCCGCCTTTTGCCGGAAGAGGCCGATGTTCTCCTTGATCAGGATCTTGCCCTGGTAGCGGATGTGCAAAAGCGCCGGGCCCGGTCCCATCGGGGCATCGGTGGCCAGGCCGAGGAACTCCTCCCCGCCGGGTACGGCCCTGGCGGAGAGGGTGCGCTCGCCGGCCTTCAGGGTGGCCTCCTTCACCGTGAGGTCGCCTGCGTTCAGCCAGATGAGGGAGGTGCTTTCCGGCAGGGTCAGCTCGATGTCGATGGTCCCGACAAACTGGCTGGCCGCCGGGTCGACGGTGAGGTTGGCGGAGTAGCGGGTCGGCCTCACCCGAGGATCCAGGCGCAGCGTGGGTGGCACTGGCACGGCCACTGGGGCTGGCTGGATCTGTGGCGGCGGCGTCGGGGCCGTTGCGGGCGTGGCGCATGAGGCGCAGAGGAGGAGCAGGCCCACGGGGAGCAACGAAGAGATCAGGTACGGATGGGATCGTTTTGGTTTCATCTGTTTGCCCAAGGCTGAAATGGCGGGCACCATAGCAGACCTGGGGAGCAATTCCTTCATCGCGCCCGACAAAAAACTCACAGCGCCACCCGCTTGCGTTGAGCCCGGACGTTTCGGGCAAGTAGGCTCTTGTTTTATGCAACGAGGCTTCGGCGCTGGGCATGAAGGCTTCGGCTGCCATGCAGCGAGGCTCTTGTTTTATGCAACGAGGCTTCGGCGCTGGGCAGGAAGGCTTTGGTGCTGGGCAGGGAGGCTCTTGTTTCATGTAGCGAGGCTTCGGCGCCATGCAGCGAGGCTCTGCCGCCATGCAACGAGGCTTTGCCTTACGGGACGAAATCTGCTCATTCTGTGGGACAGAGAGGGAGGGGCGTGATGTCCTGTGAGGCAGCGCCGCCCGAGGGTGGACGGACGCTAGTTATTGGAGCCAGCGGGATCTTTCTTGCCGAGGTCGTGGCTGAGATCGGCGAGGATTTCTTTGTTTTCCAGCAGGTCCTTGAGGTGGACGCGGTCGCACTGAGTACTCCGCCCCATGTCCTCGACGTGCTCGCGCTCGCAGGGTGCTGGCGCCGGTGGGGCGGCGGACTCGGGCGCCGACTCAGGGAGGTGGTCAATCCCGTCGAGCAAGGCCCTTGCCTCCGCGCGCAGGCGATCGGCTTTGGCGTGCCGGCGATCGGCTTCGGCGCTGACAAGCCAATCCACGTTCTGGGTCAGGGCGTCCATCTTCTGGGTCAGGGCGTCCATCTTGCGCTCCAGGGACTCCTGGCGCTGCGCATGCGTCGGCGGCCATTTCATCGTGGCCAAGAGGGCTTGAGTCAGCAGACGGGACTTCTCTGCG
>JBBRLA010000411.1:0-7777 GCA_038231615.1 Polyangia bacterium
CTCCCTGGACGCCATGATGCTCGACCAGAAGCGGGCCTTCGACGAGATCGTCGAACGCTACGCCAAGGACGAGGCGGTGCGCCGGCGCATTCTCGACAACCGCATCTACCGGCAGATCAGTTCCGCCCTGGCCGGCTCCCACGAGTACGCCGCGATGTCCAAGCTCCACGACATCGCCACGGCCACTAACGAACAGCCGCAGCGCTACGACCTCATCATCCTGGACACCCCGCCCACCGAAAACGCCCTGGACTTCCTGGACGCCCCGGAGAAGGTCAGCCAGGCCATCGACTCGCCGGCCATCCAGTGGTTCGTCAAGCCCTACCTGACCGCCGGCACCCTGAGCCTGAAGCTGGTCGGCATGGGCGGCGCGGTGGTGCTTCGCGGCCTGGCGCGCTTCGTCGGCTCGGCCTTTTTGCAGCAGATGGCCCAGTTCTTCGTCGAATTCAACCAGGTCCTGGGGGGCTTCCGCGAGCGTGCCACGGAGGTCTTCGCCCTGATGAAGAGCCGCGAGGTGGCCTTCGTCCTGTGCGCCAGCCCGGAGCCGCTGAGCATCGACGAGGCGCTCTATTTCCACGGGCGCCTGGTCGCGGCGCACATGCCCCTGGGCGGCTTCGTGGCGAACCGGGTACACAAGAAGGGCCCCGAGGCCCCCGGGCGGCAGGAACTGATCGAGCTTCTGCGGGCGCGGCAGGAATTATCCGGACTGAGCCAGGAGGACGTGGTCCAGGTGGCGGCCGATCTGGATCGCACCTACCGCGAGCAGCAGGTCCTGTCCACCGCCGACGCCAACTCGGTGGCGCGACTGCAAAAGGCGGCGGATGCTTCTTTCGTACCGCTGCGCGTCGTGCCGATCTTCGAGCAGGACATTTACGGGGCCGAAGGGTTGGCCCTGGTCAGCCAGCACCTGGTGTCGTAACATTCGCTCAAGAAGATGCCGGCTGTTACCAACCTCACTTACGCCGTGCTCGATCAGACCCTCGACGACATCGAACGCCGAGGGGGCTCAATCACGGTCGCGCAGGCCCTGCGCGAGCCCAAGCGCCTGTGGTCCTACGCCAGGCTCCACGCCGAGGTCTGTCGGACGGCGGCGGCGCTTTGCGGGCAGGGGCTTTCGCGGGGGGACCGGGTGGCGATCTTCATGCACGATGGCGGCGAGATGGCGGCGACGCTTTTGGGGGCCATCCGGGCGGGCCTGTGCGCGGTGCCGCTTTCCGACACGCTGCGCCCCAGGGAGGTGCTGGAGGTGCTGGTCGACTGCGGGGCCTCCGCGGTGGTGGCCCACGCCGATCTGGCGGAGGGCATCTCCGGGCTCTCCAGCGCGTCGTCGGGCCCGATGGCGTCATCGTCGTTCTCCCCGGTGTTGAACGGCCCGCCTTCCGAGCTGAAGGCCATCTTCTGCCTGGGCGGCAGCCTGCCCGGGACGCAGGACTTTGCTGCCCTGTGCTTCGACGCCGATCCCCACTTCGATCCGGTGACGCCCGCGCAGGGGGACCCGGCGTTCCTGCTCTACGACACCGGCCCCGACGGGCGGCTGCGGGGGTACGGCTATCCCCACGGAATGCTGCTCTCGGCCTACGAGCGCTACGCGCTGCCGGTGCTCAAGCTGACCCAGGAAGACCGGGTGTTCTCGACGGCGCGTCTGTGCCGGCCCTTCGGCCTCTCGCACAACCTGTTTTTCCCCCTGCGGGCCGGGGCGGTGAGCTTCCTTCTGCCGGACCAGGTGCGCAGCCGCCCGGTGTTCGACGTGCTGGGCTCGTTCCGGCCGACGATCTTCTGCGCCACGCCCAGCCTCTACAACGAGCTGGTGCAGGACTTCCTGGAGATGTCGGCGCCCCGGCCGGCGTACTTCCACTCGGTGCGCCTGCCGATCTCGTACGCCGAGCCGCTGCCCCTGGCGGTGGAACGACGGCTGCGCGGGATGTTCCAGTTCCAGCTCGCCCACTGCTTCTGCCCGGGGGAAGCGTTCCAGGCGGTGCTGTGGAACGCGCCGGAGCGCTTCCGCAGCGGCTCCCACGGGCAGCCCCTGCCCAAGGTCGAGGTGCGCCTGTGCGACGATCACGGGACCGCGGTGCTGGGCGCCGAGATCGGCCACCTGGAGCTGCGGGCGGAGCATTTTGCCGGAGGTCCGTGGAGCGGCGTGGAGCGGCGGGTGCGGACGCCCGACCCGGCGCCCAAGGGGGGCTGGCTGCGCACTGAGGAGCGCTTCTTCCGCGACGAGGACGGCTACTATTTCCAGGTGGGGCGTGGCGACGGCCTCTTCCGCATCGCCGACGCGCTGGTGTCCCCCGGGCAGATCGAGCAGACCCTTCTGGGGCACCCCTCGGTGTGGGAGTGCGCGGTGGTGGAGGACCATGACGACGAAGGGCTGCCGCTGCCCAAGGCGTACGTGGTGCTGAACCTGGGGAGCGAGCCGTCGGTGAAGCTGGCGCGGGAGCTGATGGAGTTCGTGAAGCGGCAGATCTCCCCCCACAAGTACCCCCGGGCGGTGGAGTTCCTCTCGCAGTTGCCCAGGGACCCAGACGGCAAGGTGGCCAGGTGGCGGTTGCGGCCCAGGCCCGTGCCGCAGATCTTCTCGCCGCCCTCGGGGCTCTCTCCCGTGCGGGGGGCGACCCCGGCCCGGCTGCTGCGTTACGGCAGTGCGGAGCAAAGCGGAACGCCGGTCTTTGGTAGCGCGCAGCAAAGCGGAGCGCCGGGCATAGAAAAAAAGTCGGGGCCTGAGGACAAGTAGCCGCGCTTCGCCTCATTTCAGGACCAGCCCGCCGAAAAGTCGCAGAATCACCGTCTCGTAGTCGCGGCCAATGAAGAGCAGGAGGTAGCAGAACGCCCCGAAGGCCAGGAAGGGCCCGAAGGGAACCTCGACGTGGCGCAGCAGGGCATGATCAACAGCCCCGTCCTTTGTGGCGTCCGTTCTCGCGGCGTTGTCGACCTGGGTCCGCTTCTCCGACCGGCGCCGCAGGATCAGCGCCGGAAGGCTGACCGCGATGCCGGCCAGCGAACCCCAAAGCAGTGTCAGCGGCAGCGACTTGTAGCCCAGAAGCCCCCCGGTGATCGCCAGGAGCTTGCCATCGCCGTAGCCCATGCCCTCGCGCCCGGTCAGGTAGTAGTAACCGTCGGCGATGAGGCGTACGAAGGCATAGCCGGCGACCATACCGATGAGCGCATCGAGGGCGCTGACGTCGGGTAAAAATCTCCCCATGACAAAGAAGATCGGGATGGCCGGGTAGGTGATGCTGTCCGGCAGGATCTGATGATCGAAGTCGATGCCCGAAAGCACCACCAAAAGCCCGGTGAAGTAGAAGTAAACGATGTATTCGGACACAAGGATCGAGAGCGGCCCCTCTCCCGAGGCGACGAAACGCGAGTAGAGCAGAAGCGAGAGCCCGGTCATCAGGGCCTCGACCAGGAGGTAGCGTGGTGAGATCGGCTCGGGGCAGTGGCGGCAGCGCCCCCGGAGGATGAGCCAGCTCAGGATTGGGATGTTGTCGTAGGCTGCGATGAAAGTGCCGCAGCGGGGGCAGCGGGAGCCCGGCCAGGACACCGACATGAAGAGGGGGATGCGGTAGATGCAGACATTGAAGAAGCTGCCCCACAGGGCCCCCCAGATGCCGGCCACGACCCAGCCGACGGGGGGAAGCACGAGCAGGAGCAGGCCAGCAGAGAAATCCACGGTCATTTTACTACACACCACGGCGAGCCCGCTGTCAAATGACGGAGCGTCGGAGCGTCCGCAGCGGTTGACCTGCATGGCGATCGATCGATGCAGCGATCGATCGATCAATGCAGCGATCGATCAATCTAGGCGCATCCCCTTTTGCCCGGCAAGTAGGAACCCCACTCGCCCTGGCCCCACGGGTCCAGTATGATGCATCCGTGCTTCCCGAGGACGCAGATTCTGCCGAAGACCAGCCTACCCAGATGAGCCTGGGTCCGACGCTGCAGCCTGCGCCGGCGCCTGCCGGAGCCGGAGCCTCCTCCGCCCTAGCTTCTGGCGTACCTGGCGAGGCGCCTCCTCCCGCCGAGGGCCTGCCCCGCGGCACCTGCATCGGGCGCTACGTCATCACCGGCGAACTGGGCGTGGGCGGCATGGGGGTGGTCTACGCGGCCTACGATCCCGACCTTTGTCGCTGCGTGGCAATCAAGCTCCTGCGAGGTAACTCCGCTGATGCCCACGCCCGCTTTCTGCGCGAGGCCCAGTCGATGGCCCGCCTGTCTCACGAGAACGTCATCGCGGTCTACGACGTCGGCCTGTGGCCGGCGCTGCCGGGCCTGCAGGGGATGCGCTCCTCGGCGCCGCTTCCGGCCTTCGTCGATAGCTCGCAGCAAAGCGGAGCGCCCTCGGGGCCCAAGTCCTCCGCGCAGCAGGCCATGCTTGTTTGCGGCCCGCTGCGGAGCCGGGCCTTTCTGGCCATGGAGCTGGTCGAAGGGGGCACCCTGACGGAATGGCTCAAGCGGGAGCCGCGGCCCTTCCGCAAGATCCTGGACCCGTTCATCAAGGCCGGACGCGGGCTGGCCGCCGCGCACGCCGCCGGCCTGATTCACCGGGACTTCAAGCCCGACAACGTCCTTTGCGGCAAGGACGGCAGGGTGCGCGTGGTGGACTTCGGACTGGTCCGGGCCGACTCCCTGGGGCCGGAAAAGCCGGCAGACGAGTCGGGCCCCACGCTGCTCGGGGATGCCCTTTCCGAAGGCCAACTGACCCGCGCCGGGGCCATCATGGGTACCCCCGCTTTCATGTCGCTGGAGCAGTTCGAGGGCCGCCCCATTGACGCCCGCGCCGATCAGTTCAGCTTCTGCGTGGCCCTCTACACCGCGCTCTACGGCGAGGCCCCCTACCCGGGCAAGAAGCTGAGCGAACTGGCCGCCAACATCTTCGTGGGCATGATCAATCCGCCGCCGCCGCGGTCCCGGGTGCCGAGTTGGCTGCGCAAGGCGCTCCTGCGCGGCCTCAGCAAAAATCCCGAGGACCGCTACCCGAGCATGGACGCGCTGCTTGTAGCTCTGTCCCGCGATCCCGCCCGTACCGCGCGCCGGGTGCTTCTGGCCGGCGGCATCCTTTCGGGCGCGATGCTGCTCATGCTGGCGCCGCTGTGGATCCAGCACCGCGCGGACCAGCGCTGTCGAGGCGGGGCACGCCGGCTCGCCGGGATCTGGGACGCGCCGCGCCGCGCCGCCATCCAGGCCGCCCTGTCCGGCACCGGCAAACCCTACGCCCGCGACGCCTGGCTGCACATCGCCCCCTTTGTGGACCGCTACGCCGGTGGCTGGATATCGATGTACACCGAGGCCTGCCTGGCAACCCAGGTGCGCGGCGAGCAGTCCCCGGCCCTGCTCGATCTGCGCATGGCGTGCCTGGACCAGCGCCTGGATGATCTGGCGTCGTTCACCGCCCTTTTGTCTCGGGCCGACCCCGCCGTCATCGAAAACGGGGTGCAGGCCGCCAGCGATCTGCCGGCACTCAATCGCTGCGCCGATCGCCAGGCGCTGACCGCGACCCTGCCGCCGCCGGAGGGGCCGGCGCGGGCGCAGATCGCCGCCCTGTACCGCCAGCTCTCCGCCGTGCGCGCCGAGCAGAAGGGGGGCCGGCTGGCGGAGGTGCGCAGCCAGGCGCTGGCGCTGGCCGAAAAGGCCCGGAAGACCGGCTATCCGCCGCTTCACGCCGAGGCCGCGTACCTTTTGGCCGACATCGAGCAGCAGCTCGGCGACATGCAGGGAGCGGTCCACGACCTGCACGAGGCGGCGGCGGAGGCGCTGGCAGGCAGGCATCACGTGCTGGCGGCCGAGGCCTTCAACTTGCTCGGCTTGGTGCTCGGCTACAATGAACGGGAGCCGGAACAAGGCCTGGGCTTCGCGCAGCTCGCCCGCGCCGAGCTGGACGCCATCGGCGGGCACGAGGCGGTGCGGGCACGGCTGCTGACGACGCTGGGCAACATTTACAACCGCCAGGGTCGCCATGACGAGGCGGTGCGCAGCTTCCGGGAGTCCGCGGCGCTCTCGCGGGCGCTGCACGGGCCGGACTCGCTGGACGAGGCCGACAGCCTGAACGATGAGGGCGCGGTCTTGCAGGCGGAGAATCGCTTCGACGAGGCGATCAGCCGGTATCGGGAAGCGTTGCGCATCATGGAACAGGTACTGGGGCCGCAGCACCCGAGCGTGGCGACGACCTTGCGCAACATCGGCGTCGCGCTGCGCTACCAGGGGCGCCTTTCCGAGTCTGCGGCGTACGTCACCCGGGCGCTTTCCATCTGGCGGCAGGCGCTGGGTGCGGACCACCCGCGGACCGTCACCGCGCTGCTGACGCTGGGGGCGATCCGGCGAGAACAGGGACGGCTGGAAGAGTCGCAGGGCCTTTACGAGGCGGCGATCAAGCTCCTGGATCGGCAAGAGGCCGCCGAGCCGAACCGCTTGGTGCTGGCGCTGGACGGACTTTCGCAGACGCTGCGCAAGGCCGGACGGGAGGTTGAAGCCGTCGCGCCGAGCCAGCGCATCGTGGCCCTGGGCGAGCGACGTCACGAACCGCAGCTCATCGTGCGGGGGCTTCTTTCGGTGGGTGAATCGCTGCTGCGGCAGGGACACCCGGAACAGGCGCGGCCGCTTTTCGAGCGCGCCGAGGCCCAGCAGATGCTGGGGGTCGAACGCAAGGACCCGGCGACGCTGGCGAAGATCCGTTTTGGACTGGCGCGGGCACTGCCGAACCGGGATCGCCCGCAGGCGCGACACCTGGCGGAGCAGGCCCGGGATGACTTTCAGCTTTTGGGTGAGAAAGAGCGGGCGCAACTGGAAGAGGTTGTCTTGTGGCTGTCGCGACAGCCGAACCATTGATTGCGAAACGCGAAGCGTCGCAGTGATAAATTGCGGGTTGACTCAGCCATTGTTCTTCGTGCTGGGCTTCCAGTCGTCCACGTCGCGGGGCGAGTGGGGTCCGGTTTCGTTCGGGACTGTGGGCGTACTCGGCCTGGTCTTGGTTTCGCTGGGCGGCGGGGTCTGGGGGGCGGGCGCGGGGCTGGGGCTCATGGTGGCGCTCCTTTTGTTTGGACCGTTGTAAGGCTTCAGAAGCGAAGCCTAACATCCCGCATTCCCAGCGGCAATCGGCAATCAAAGGGGCGTGGCATCGGCTTATCTTCGCCCGAGGGCCTTGGCAAGCTGTGCGCGGGCGGTGGCCAGGTTGTAGTCCGCCTGCACCTTCTGCGCCGCTGCGCTGACCATCGCGACCTGTGCGTCACTCAGCTCGATGATGCTGCCAATGCCGGTCTGGTAGCGCCCCTCGGCCAGGGTCAGGCGCACCCGGGCGTTTTGCCGCGCCTCGCCCGCCGCTACGATGGCCTGCTTGAAGGATCGCGCCGACAGCCGGGCCTGGTCCACTTCCAGGCGCACCTGCTGCCGCAGCCCATCGAACTGCGCCCGCAGCGAGGTCAGATTGGCCTCTGCCTCCTTGACCTGCGAGCGCGTCAAAAGACCCTGGAAAAGCCCCCAGGAGGCGTTGACGGAGAAGTTCCAGTTCCATCCCAGATTTGTAATGTCGACACCCCGATCGGTCAGGCTCATGGAGGCGGCCAGGGCCGGGCCGTACGCCCCCTTCACCGAGGACACCGTCAGCTCTTGAGCGCGTACCTGGCGTTCAAAGCTGGAAAGCTCTGGCCGCGCCCGCAGCGCCTCGTTCACCAGCTCGTGAAGGGTCCGGTCCTCGCCCTCCACGGGCCCGAAGCTCTGGTCCTCCACGTCGTAGTCGGTGGGCGCCTCCAGGCCCATGGCCTGGTTGAGCTGCGCCTTGGCCGTC
>JBBRLA010000412.1:0-7777 GCA_038231615.1 Polyangia bacterium
AACCCCGAGTTCGCCACCCTTCCGGTGGTGGTCTTCTCGGCCTACCACGTCTTCGGCGAGCGCGCCCTGCTTCTGGGAGCGACCCGCTTCCTACAAAAACCCGCGCCGCTGGACCTTCTGGCCAGCACCATCGAGGAGTGCCTGCGTCCCATGGCCAGGACCCAGCCGGTGGCGTGAGCCCCAGCCAGAGGCGTGAGGTGAGATCGACTGATCAACCGCGGCACCCGCGGTACTTCGCGATCGCCGCTCACATGGGCCGTGGACAACCCGTTTTTCGCTCCGTGCTATCTTCGGCGCCTCGCTGCAACTGGAGTCCGTTCATGATGCTCCGCCCGCCCGCTCCGTCCCGCACCGATCGTCGCCCGATGCCCCTTTTTCTCGCGCCGCTCCTGTGCTGTGCCCTGCTCGGATGCGGGTCGGATGACGTCCCGCCCGACCCACCTTATACCGCCGACTGCGATCCCTTGATGGGCCCGGGCATGCCCTGTTCGATGCCCTGGCCCTCCAGCCTCTACCTGAAAGAGGACGCCTCCCGCAAAACCGGCTATGCCCTGCGCTTCGGCGCAGCCAGCCTGCCGGCGACCCAGCAGGGTGCGGCGATCCTGCCGGGGCCCTACAACAAGCTGGACGGCTACAGCGTTGGCACGCCGCTGCTGGTGATCTTCCCCAACGTCAACGCCAGCCAGATGGCCTCGGAGGACCACATCGAGCGGTCCCTGGACCCGGCGGCGCCGGTGCTGTGGTTCGAGGACAGCGGCGGGACGGTGAAGCCGGTACCCTACTGGGTCGAACTGGACGGCACCGAGTTGGACCCGACGTTGCAGACGCTGATCGTGCGCCCGGCGAAGATCCTCAAGGAGGGCACGCGCTACGTGGTGGCTTTCCGCGGCCTGCGCGATCGCATGGGCGCGGCGATCGCCCCGTCGCGGGCGTTCCAGAGGTTGCGGGACGGGCAGTCCGGGTCGGTGCCGCTATTGGCCGCGCGGCAGGCGCGCTTCGACAAGGTGTTCGCCACGCTGGAGGCGCAAGGGGTGAAGCGAGACGGGCTGACCCTGGCATGGGACTTCGTCACCGATAGCAACGAGGCGGTGCACGGCGATCTTCTGCGCATGCGCGACGATGCGCTGACGCAGGCCGGGACGATGGGGCCAGCGTTCTCCGACATCAAGGTCACGACCTACGTCAAGGTCGCCGATGGGGGCACCCACGAGGTCGATGCCAACATCGCCCTGCAGGTGGAGGGCAGCTTCGAGGTACCGAACTACCTGGCGCCGCTGGAGCTGCCGGGCTTCTCCGGGTCGCAGCTGAACCGCGACGGGGCGGGCAAGGTGCAGGCAAATGGGACGCGGAAGTCGCACTTCTGGGTGCGCATCCCGTACTCGGCGCTTACCGGGACGCCCCACGGGCTGGTGATCTACGGCCACGGGCTGCTGGGCTCGGGAGACCAGGTGCGCAGCGACTTCAACGGGAAGATCGCCAACGACCACAACCTGATCTTCTTCGCGGCGGATCTGACCGGCATGGCGGAGGACGACCAGGGACCGGTGATCAAAATCCTGCAGGACCTGGGGCGTTTTTCGTCCCTGGCCGACCGGCTGCACCAGGGGATGATCGAGTGGGTGCTGCTGGCCCGGGGGATGCGGGAGCGGCTGCAAACGGTGCCGGAGGTGGCGGCGATGAGCATCAAGGTGAACCGGGACGAGCTGTTCTACTCGGGTATCTCCCAGGGGGGGATCTTCGGCGGGACGTTCGTGGCGCTGAGCCCGGACATCGTGCGCGGACACCTGGGGGTGCCAGGGAGCAACTACTCGACGCTCTTGCAGCGGTCCACGGACTTCAAAAGCTTCTTCGGGGTGGTCAGCAGCGTGTACCCGGCCAGCGCGGACCAGCTCTTGGCGCTCTCGGCGATGCAGCTTCTGTGGGACGCGACGGACCCAGTTACCCACTACCGGCACCTGTCGGTGGAGCCGTATCCGGGCAACGCGGCGCATCATGTGCTGCTGGCCCCGGCGCGGGGGGACAACCAGGTGGCGCCGGTCACCAACGAGGTCCTGGCGCGCAGCGGGCTGGACGTGGCGCTGATGGAGCACTACGACGACGACCGGATGCCCTACGGGGTGACGCCGACGCCTTACCCGTATACCGGATCGGGGATCGTCCTTTGGCACTTTGGGAACCCGTGGCCGACGCCGGGCAACCACCCGCCCATGGCAGACCAGGCGGGCGACCCGCACGAAAAGCCCCGTCGGCGGGACTCGCACAACGAGCAGATGGTGCATTTCTTCCGCACCGGGATGATCGAGGACGTTTGCGGCGGGCAGAGCTGCTGGCCTGACGGGCGGCCCTGATGCGATCCGGCGGCACCTGATCGGCAAGAAAGAGTGGTACTTTGCCAGCGGTAACCCCTTACGAGGTCTGAACATGAGGCCGACCGCCGCCGGATTTTACGCTTTCCTTTTCTCGTTGGCTCAGGGAGTCGGCGGGTGCGGCGGCGGGCGGGAAGTGCCGGGCAGCCTCGGGCAGGAGGTGCGCTTCTGCCCCGGCCCCAGCACCCTGGAAGGCATCGACGTCTCGCAGTACCAGGGCGGCATCAACTGGGGCGCGGTCAAGGGGTCGGGGCGGGCCTTCGCCATCGCCCGGGTCGGAGACGGCCTCTACGTGGACCCGACCTTCGCCGCCAACTGGAGCGGCATCAAGAGCGCCGGCATGGTCCGCAGCGCCTATCAGTTCTTCCGCCCCGGGACCGATCCCAACGCCCAGGCGGACCTTTTCTTGAGCAAGATCGGCGCGCTGGGACCGGGCGACTTGCCGCCGATGCTGGACGTCGAGGCCACCGATGGGCAGCCTGCCAACGTCATCGCCAGCCATGTGCAGACGTGGATCAACCGCGTCACCTCGGCCACCGGCAGGGCGCCGATGGTCTATACCGGCAAATACTTCTGGCAGGACAACGTCGGCCTGACGATTCCCGGCAACCCGCTGGTGCTGGCCGCCTGGGTCGCGGGTTGTCCCGACACGCCCAGCCAGTGGGACCACTGGACCTTCTGGCAGTACGCCGACAACGGCAGCGTCTCCGGCATCGGCGGCGCGGTGGACCTGGACCGCTTCAACGGCACCCAGACCGACCTCACCAACCTGGCAGGCGGGGCGGAGTGGTCGGCCCGGTTCGTCAGCCAGTCCTTCCCCTACGCCATGGATGCCTTGACGATGACCGCCGGACAGCGGGTGGCGGCCTACATCGAGATGCGCAACGTCGGCACCCGCACCTGGGACGGCGCGACGCGCATCGCCCTGACCCAGTCGCGGGACCGCAAGAGTGCCTTCTTCGACTCGGCCACCTGGCTCTCGGAGAACCGCCTCGCGGGGGTCAGCGGCACCGTGGCGCCGGGCGGGACCTTCCGCTTCGCCTTCTTTTTCCACGCGCCGCAGAGTTCGGGCAACTACCACGAGCACTTCGGCATGGTGCAGGAGGGCGTCCACTGGTTCAGCGACCCGGGCCAGGGGGGGCCGCCGGACAACCAGCTGGAGGTGCAGATCAACGTGGTATCGGCCCCGCCGCCCCCACCGGACCTGCGGGCCCCCGAGCCGGATGCCGCGACCCCGTCGGGGGATCTGGGCCTGGACGGCGGCGTTGGAGGAGATGAGGGCCCCACGGGGGAGATCCAGG
This sequence comes from Polyangia bacterium, assembly GCA_038231615.1. Lineage (GTDB taxonomy): Bacteria > Myxococcota_A > Polyangia > Palsa-1104 > JAEUJZ01 > JBBRLA01. The sequence continues at coordinate 3,668 of JBBRLA010000412.1, forward strand.
GAGGCTGCGCCTGTCAGGCCACAGGCAGGGGAGGGATTCAGGGGCCCGGCGGGACGCTGGCCCTGCTCCTTCTGTGCGGCCTATGCATCATGCTTTGGCGCAGCCGACTCGTCCGGTAACCCGCTGCCTCACCGGGCCTGTGCGCGGGCGCGGTTCCCTGCAATCGGGGGCGAGTGTGCCCAGTCTTGTTGGTCTACAGGGTTCATTCGTGCGCCTCCCGAAGAGAATCAAAAGATTCTTCTTGACTGAAGAACCGACTTTGTACTACTTACCTCGTCCCTCGGCAAACTCATGAATCCCTTCGTCCCCACCCTGATCTCCCTCGTCGCCCTCCTTCGCGCCGCGTCCCGCTCTTCGCCGTGTAGTTAGCCCTTTAAAGGGGCCCCACCCGCGAACGAGAAAGGAGCGACCTGAAAAAAGAGACCCGGCGAACCCGAACCACTGATCGAAGGAGCATTCATGGCCCAGTACGCACGCAAGCTTCACTATTCCCCGACGGGGATAGTTTTATCTCTTGGCAATGACCTGAGACGCCCCGGGCCCCTGGGCGAAGAGGTCCTGATCTTCAAGGAGCCCACCGAGACCATCATCGTCAATTCCGCGACCGACCTGAAGCCAGCCACGGCGGTCACTCGCCAGGCGGTCAAGCAGTTCTGCACCGATTTCGAGGGCCTGATGTTCTCCGAAGGAGGCATCACCCCGCAGTTGCTGACCTGCGTGTCGATGGGCTTCGAGCTGGTGATGCTGCGCATCGACGCCTCCGCCAACGCGCAGATGTCGCAGGTGCCCGACCACGCCGACACCTTGCTGATCCCGGCGGTCGCCTCGATCTTCAAGTCCGAGCAGCTCCTGCGCAATGAAGACCCGGCCCTGTTGCGCGATGAGAACCTGGACCACGTGCGGCTGGCACAGGAGCTGGTCGAAGGCCACCAGGCCATGCTCGACGCCATCGATCCGCTGCATTGGGGGTCCACCGCCAGGAAGGTCCAGGCCCAGCAGGTGCTCTATGACTTCTGCAAGCGCGTGGGCAACAACGGCAAGTCGGCGATCGATCGCAACCGCATCCTGACCCTGGCGATGACCCCGCTGCGGATCTTGCTGGGACAGGCGGCCGGTACCGCGCAGGAGACCAAGCAGGTCATCGCGCAAGTCTCCCACCAAGTCGAGGCCGCCACGCTGGCCCGGGTCAAGGAGGTGCTAGACGCCCAGGCCGCGTCCACCTTGGCGGTGCCGCCGAGCAGCACCGGGACCGGGGGCCTTACGGGGGCCCACGCACCGGGCCAGAAGCCGGTGCCGCCCGGGGCCATGCCGGTCGTGCCGGTGCATCCCAAGCCCAAGCGCCGCGGCGCCTCCAGCGGCCGGCCGCCTACGCTGCCGAAGTAAAGCAGCGCCCGCCACGGCCCCTCTTCCCTCCACGGCCTCAGGTATGAACCCGCAGGTCAGATCTCGCCAAGCGTCTTTTCCATAATCACGCGCTTCCTGAAGTGGCGGCTGCCGACGCCTCACATAGTGCCATAGCAGCGAGGGGGGCTATGGCGGCTAGCCACGCCAGCATTACTACTTATTCTTGTTCCTGAGGAGTTCTGAGTGCGCAAGGGTTTATCGTTGGATTTAGGGGATTTAGGCTCTAACTTTTTGTTGTTAAACTGCGGCAGGCTCACCAGGCTCACCGGTCATCCAAGCACGCCCGCAGAAACAGCAAGTTGCATTCCCTTGATGATGCCTCAATGTTGTTGATGAAATTCACCTTTGCCCCGCCAGGGCAGCCGTCATGGGGCAGGCTTAAGTATCCCAACTTCAGCGCGACTTCCGAACTCTCGTCACCAAACCCTATTCACCGCGATGCCGAGGGCTCCGGGCGCTTAAGCATCTCGGCGAGCGGTGCAATCAGTATCTTCTCAACTGCGGAGCGGTTAGGCAGAAGCGCCAAATCGGTCTTCAAACGGCGCGTCAGCAGCCACTCGGCACCGGCCGGCGCAGCTAGCATCTGGCCAGGCTCGGGAGGGGCCTCCGCGATCAGCGCATCCGCCTCCTCCCAGTTCGCGACAATGCCATCGCGTGGAAAGATTCGGGTGGCCGAGGCATGGACGGGAGAGCAACATGCGGCGGCGTCGTCCATCTTGAGCGGATCAGGATGCTGCTTGTTTGGGCCACGCTTCCAGCCGGAATCCAGATGGACGTGCAGGTCCACCCGTGCGGCGCCGACGACCTTGCCATTTTTTTTCGGGTTGGTCTGCCAGCGCAGCCATACTGCCAGCAGGGGTAGAAAGTGCCACGTGGTGCGATCGCTAAATGGCTTGGTGCTCTTCTCCGGCACGGTCCAGTGGTGGAGCGGTGTCCACGAGACAAACTCCAGCCCGCTCTCGGCCTTAAGGATGCCGTCTTCAAAGGTACGAAGATAAGTCAGCAGGCGGCGCTGGTAGTCCGCGAGCCAGCGCGACGCGATGCGCGCGTTCACCAGAGATTCGGTGGACAGGATCGGATCGTCAGTCTCGCTCATGATGTTCTACCTGTAGGCAGGGGACGACATGGGGGCAGCCCTCGCCCGAGGCCGTTCATGGGCAGCAGCGACGTCACTTCGGCGATATCCAGCGCAGCAAGGAGGTCCGCGAGGATTCGATCCTGCGGGGGCGGCAGGACGCGATCGTCCCGAAGGGACTGGATTACATCGGCCAGATCGGACCAGCGCACCATGCGCATGGGTGGCTCCATATTTTCCATCCACGCGCGGTACTCTTCCGGCGGCTCTACCAGCAACAATCCGATGCGCTCATGTTTCTCTCGGTGCTGGAGCGCGCGATACTCGCGTCCGAGCTGGCCTTTGGTTTGCCCGCCGCCCTTGCGGGGTGCCTTCGCCTCCACGACGATCCAGGCATCGCCTCGTCGCAGCAAAATATCGGGCTCGACGCGATCTCGATCCTCGCGATCCGCTGGCCCGGGCGAGAGGGACACCCACAGTTGCGGGGCGAAGTGGTCCTCTGTACCGGGCCCCGGTATGCCAAAGAGCCGCTCGGCCCACTCCGGATCGGGCTTGGCCTGGTCTGCGGGCCGGGCAGCGCGAAGCAGGATTTCCCAGGCTAACTCGTCGGGAAGATATGAAAGCCGCCCAAACACGATGGCGCTTAACGCATCCTCGGTAAGCGTCCGCTCCCCCAGCTTGCCGTGCAGAAGCGCGTGCAGCATGTCCTGGGCACAATCTTATCAGGAACTGAGTCCGAGCAGTCAACTGAAAAACACGCCTTCGGGCGACGGAGAAAAACTGGGCACAATCTTATCAGGAACTGAGTCCGAGCAGGGCCGTCATAACATCTGCAGCGGTCGGTGCGTGAGAGAGAAGGGGACGGTTCGCAACAATTTAGTTTTGGTCCACGATGCGAAGAAAGGAAAGCTACAGCGCAGGGCTGGCAATCCGAGGCCGCTTGAAGCTTCCGCCGAAAAGCGGGACGCCACTCAGCTCAGGCAGCCATCTTTATTAAGTGAGTGATGGGGAAGTGATGGGGACGGTGTTGACAGTACTACCAATCTTCAGAAGAGGTAGATCGTCAACGCCGTCCCCGATTCCTCCCCATCATAGAAGTCTGATCAAACGGACCAATCTTCCAACGTCAACCCGGGGACCATTCCGAAGTCACGACGGTTTCGGGTCACCACGGTCAAACCATGTATCAGTGCCGTGGCCGCAATCCGCAGGTCCTGAGTGCCCACGCGCAGACCCTGCGACCGCAATTCTGCCATACGCTTCTCACACCCCATGTCGAACGGCAGCACCCGGATTCGATCGGCGAAGCGGACCGTCTCCATCAACTTGGCATAGGCCCATACTCGGGCTTGTGCCTCAGATCGCCGCGCCAGGAGCGCCAGCCGGCCCCGAAGCATCTCCTCGACGGAGCGCCAGCCGGCCCCGAAGCATCTCCTCGACGGTGATCCGCTGATGGCGATCTCTTCCGGCGCCATACCTGCCATCCTGGCGAGGACGCCCTCATGGCCCCGCTCCTGCAAGCTGATGTGGTCCGTGTCGAGGAGGAAACGCCTCATTGCCCGTTGGCTTCTGCCCGAATCCGTAGAAGCTCTTGCTCGAATTCTTCGTAATCAGGATCGTTGGCCGAGCGC
>JBBRLA010000413.1:0-7774 GCA_038231615.1 Polyangia bacterium
GGCCTCTCCCGCCGTCACCGTGGAACTGCGCCCCGCGGGAGACGAGGCGGTGGTCCTGGTCCACGACAACGGCCCGCCCCTGTCCGCCGCCGATCAGGAGGGCCTGCTGGATTCTTCCCTGGGCATGCTGGGCGAAGGCGGACGCAGCGGCCTCTCACAGGCCCACCACGCGCTCTTGTCCCAGGGGGCACAGGTCGGGGCGCTGCCACCCCGCTTTGGAGGGACCTCGCTGCGGGTCATCATCCTCAAGGCGCCGCGCTCCCTCCGCCGCGCGGCCTGATCTTGATCGTTTCACAAATGACAATGGCCCTGGGCGAGCGTCGGCCGCCCCAGGCCAATCCGTTCAGCGACAGCCGAGCAAACGCCAGATCGCTGAATGGCTCCTTTCAGGCGCCCTTCTTGACATTGGCGGCCTGCAATCCTTTGGGCCCCTCCATGATATCGAATTCGACTTCCTGGCCCTCGCTGAGCGTGCGAAAGCCCTCCCCCACGATGGCGCTGTGATGCACAAAGACATCCGGGCCATCAGAACGAGAGATGAAGCCATACCCCTTGGCGTCGTTGAACCACTTGACATTACCCTTGGACATTTGCTGCTCCTACGCGGACCCCACACTGGCGTGCCGTGTCTGTGCCCCTTGCAGATCGCCATCAAGACCGGAAAAACTGGATTACTGGACTGAGGTCACGCATTGCTGGATTGTTTCGTTCCTGGCACCTTCGACACGGCGGACGATACGACGGATCGGCATCTTTGTAACGGAGCCACGATCCGCGCGCAAGATGCTCCCAGAATTCCACAAAGTCAAGGAATACTGAAATCTTCACAGCTTCGGGACGGGCGTGACCACGCACATTTGCCCTCTTGACGCGGGGAGGCCGAACCGTTACCTTGCCCTGCTGTGACCGCGTGTTGCACCGCACTCCTTGGCCTGACCGCACCGGTCGTGCGTCGATGAGCGGCGCTCCGCTTCGCTACTCGCTATCGTTCGCGGAAAATGAACGAGAGGACCTGAGGAGGTACTCGATAATGCGAAACCTGATGTTGTTGTTTGTGCTGGGAACCATCGCGCTGGGTTCCTCCGGGTGCGTCTACGTGACGGCCGTGCGCTCCGTCCAGGGCAAGGCCTACGTGGCCAAGCTGACTCCGTTCGGGGGCAGTTTCTGGAACTGCGACGCGACCTCGGGCGAACCCACCTGCTACAAGGTGGTCGAAATTCCTGCTGCCGGCAGCAAGTAAGGAGAAGACCAGATGCGAAACCTGTTCAATGTTGTGATGGTTCTCGGCCTTGCGGCCGGGCTCTCCGGTTGCGCCACGGTCGGCTCCGCCCAGGGTGGCAATAACTCCGAGACCGGCGAGGCGTGGTGGGTCAAGAACACCGTCCTGTTCTCCCTCCCCCTCTCGTCCAAGGTCTTCTATTGCCCCGCTCCGGCCAACGGCCCGGCGCAGTGCAAGGAAGCCAAGATGATCGAAGGCCCCCCAGGCAAGTAAACAGAAGCACCTGGCCGGGCATCTTTTGGCGTACCTCTCCCCCATGTCCTCGCATTCGCGAGGCCATGGGTGGTGCCCCCACGCTTCCTCGGTCACGTACAGTAGTACGCTCCCTCGGTCGCTGCGGAATGGGCCCACGCGGCTGAGCGAATGCGAAGCCGTGGGGAGCGCCAAAATCTGCTCCGGCCATGTGCTTCTTCCTGGAATGACTCTTCATCGGCTTGACCCTGTATAGCTTTCCTCCGGCGGTGATGTACAGCGTCGTTCAATGAACGGCGCTGTAGGTCATCTGGCGGGCTGCCCCTTGTGGGGAATGCGCCGGTGGCCTATGTTGACTCCTACCTCGTGAAGTACGCTCTGGATTCCGCCCACTCGATTCGCGCCACCATCGCGCAACGCCTCGCCGAAGAGAAACTGCTGATCCCGATCCGCCGTGAGGCCAGGGTGCGCTTGCCCCTGTGCTACCCCAGCCCCTACCACGTGGGGATGTCATCGCTGGGCTATCAGGTCGTCTACCGCCTGCTGAACCAGGTCGCCGCGCGACCCGGGGCCCCCCGCCCGGAAGTCGTCGCCGAGCGGGCCTTCCTGCCGGATGACATCGAGGGCTGGCGGCGGGCCCGGCTGCCCCTTTTCACCTACGAGTCCGGCTTCGCCGTGGGCCAGGCCCCCGCGATCCTGTTCTCCGTGGCCTACGAACTGGAACTCTCCGGCCTCTTCACCTGCCTGGAACTGTCCGCGGTCCCGGTGCTGCGAGAGGATCGCGGCCCGCAACACCCCCTGATCATTTGTGGCGGTCCCCTCACCTTCTCAAACCCGCTGCCCCTGGGCCCTTTCGCCGACATCGTGGTCATGGGCGAGGCCGAGGAGGTCCTGCCGCCCCTCATCGAGCACCTGATCGCCGCCGACTTCGGCCAGAGCGAGGTGCAGCGCCGCGCCCTCCTGGAAGCCCTGGCCAGGGAACCCGGCCTGTGGGTCCCCGCCATCCACGGGGAACAGTTGCCCCGGCCCGCGCAATGCGACTTCGCCCACCTGCCTGCCAGTTCGGTGATCCTGACGCCCAATACCGAGCTGCGCTCGATGTTCCTCATCGAGCCCGAGCGCGGATGCTCCCGGGGCTGCACCTACTGTGTCATGCGGCGCTCGACCAACGGCGGCATGCGTCTGGTCCCACCCGAGGTGATCGCCGCCCGCCTGCCGCAAAGCGCCCGCCGGGTCGGCCTGGTCGGCGCTGCGGTCACCGACCACCCCAAACTGCCCCAGATCCTGCGCCACATCGTGGACGATCGCGGCCTGCAAGTCGGCATCAGCTCCTTGCGGGCCGACCGACTGACCGATGAACTGGTGGGCCTGCTTTCCCGCGGCGGTTACCGCACCCTGACCGTGGCCAGCGATGGGGCCAGCGAGCGGCTGCGGCGCCTCATCGAGCGCAAGACCGCCGAGCGCCACCTCCTGCGGGCCGCCGAGTTTGCCCGGGCCCACAAGATGAAGACCTACAAGATCTACATGATCCTCGGACTCCCCGACGAGACCGACGAGGACATCGACGAACTCTGCCGCTTTACCATCGAGCTCTCGCGCATCGTCCCGACCGCCCTTTCGGTGGCCCCCTTCGTCGCCAAGAGGAACACGCCCCTGGATGGGACGCCCTATGCCGGCATCAAGGAAGTCGAGCGGCGCCTGGCCAAGCTCCGCCGCGGCCTTCAGCAGCATGCCGAGGTCCGGCCGACCTCGGCCCGCTGGGCGTGGGTCGAATACGTGCTGGCCCAGGGTGGGATGGAAGCCGGCCGCCGGGCCCTCCTGGCCCACCGGAACGGCGGGACCTTCGCCGCCTGGCGCAACGCCTTCAGCGACTGGGAGCAGCCGCAAGTCAAGCGGGCCTTGCGCGTCGTCGCCTGACCGCGCCCCTACCCCTTTCGGGCCCGCGTCAGCTCTTTGAGCAACGTCCCCACCTCGGGCAGCGAGCGCAAGAACTCGATGCCCATCATCCCGCCGGTATCCGGTCGCTCCGTCCACCGCACCCGGCCCACCAGCTTGACCTCCGCCGCCGCGCAGCCGTCCTCCGGCAGCGTCGTCAGCAGCACCGAGGTCCCCGGCGGCGGCAGCCCGGATCCCTCGATGCAGCACCCCCCCGCCGAAAGGTTCACCAGCTGTCCCACCCGCCCCTCCATCCCCCTGCCGTCCAGGCAGTCGAAACGGATCGCCGTGTGTGCCGGCAGCCTCCGGGAGCGCCGCTGCGGTGCGTCGCAGCCGTCGGCCCAGGCCGCATCCAGTAGTTCGTCCGGCACCGTATCGGGCAGAAAAGACACCATCAGTTGAGCCGGGCCGTTGTCCGCGGTGCGTACATCGACCACCTGCACATCCAGGCAGTAGGTCTTCTTGATCGACAGGACGTGCACCTCCAGCCGCAGCTTCTCGCCGACGGCGCAGGTGGGCACCTCTTCACCGACCATTCGCTGGCTCAACTCGATGGCCAGGCCCCCCCCGCTAAGCAGGCCCCAGTAATGACCTAGGACTTCTCGACCCGACGAGAACTGGACTTGCAGGGTACGCACCGACCCTCCTCAGTCTGAAGTATAGGCCGACCCGTGCCCGTGTCCAACGTTCAAATAAAGGCCAGGTCCGCGCCGAGGAGCATCGTCAGTCGCGGGTCGCCGAACACGTTCAACGACGGCGCCAGCAGCTTCGCATAGCGGTCGAAGTAGAGCAGTTGCCGCGTCACCAGCACGAAGTCGTCCGGCAGGCGCGTCCCGTGCCGCGCCGACACCCGGATGATCTTCGGCAGGATTTCGGCGTAGTTGATCTCCTTCATCGATCGAGAGAGCAGCGGCCCGTAGGCCCCCTTCACGTCCCGCGCAAATTCATCCAGGTCCCGGCCCGTGACCTTGTGGTCGACGACCCCCATGCGCGCCATCACCTGGGCGACCGCGTGAAAATCCTGCATGGCGAAGGCCACCATGTAGTCCCCGATCTGCCGCCGCCGCTCTCTGCCAAAGCGCCCCACGATGCCGAAGTCCAGAAAGCCGACCCGGCCGTCATCCAGGAACATCAGGTTCCCGGCGTGCACGTCGCCATGGAAGAACCCGTAGCGGATCATCGACTGGAACCAGGCGTGCATCCCGGCGATGAGCTTGTCCTCCAGCGTCTTTTCGTCGTAGCCCCGGCGGTGCAGCTCCTTCACGTCGTCCACCCGCGACCCGTGGAAGCGCTCCATGGTCAGCACGTCCCGGCGGCACAGGGAATGCACCGGCCGCGGGGCGCACACGTCGCTGCGGCCGAGTTCCCGCATGATGCGGTTGAACTCGTCCATGTGCGCCGCCTCGGCCAGGAAGTCCAGCTCCTCGTGGATGCTGCGGTCAAATTGCTGCACGATGCCCCGGGGGTTAGCGTTGCGCACCTGGGGGATCTGCTGCAGTACGTCCGCGCCGAAGCCGAGCATCTGCATGTCCGCGTCCACCAGTTCTGTCAAACCGCGCCGCTGGACCTTGATCACCAGATCGCTCCTTTCGCCCCCGGCGTCATCTGGTCCGACCGCTGCATAGACCTGGGCGATGGAAGCGGAAGCCAGCGGCACCTGGGAGATCTCGTGAAACAGAGACTCGGGAGGCTGCCCCAGGGACGCCCGCATCGTGCAAAAGACCACGTCCCATGGCTCGGGCGGGACGCGGTCGAGGCAGTTTCTGAACTCCTCGACATAGCGATCGGGGACCAGTCCGTGGCTGGAAGCGATGATCTGGCCCAGCTTGATGTAGGTCGGGCCCAGGGTCTCGAAGGCACGGCGCCACTCCGACGGACCGACGGCCAGCCCCTCGCCCCGCAGGCGCCGCTTGATGTAGCGCAGCATGCCCACGGTGAACACCCAGACCGCGGCCAGCGCGCGACGCAGCGGACGGTGCAATACCGCCAGCACTGCCACCATCAACACCGCGGCGCACACTGCCAGCCAGGCCACCGGCCGCTCGCCGGCGAGGAGAAAACTTGCGCCAACCATGGGAATCAGCCTAGCACTACTTGGTGAAGCTGGAAGCCAGCCCCTGCGTCATATCCTGCAAGAACGGCGGGCCCATGAGGAAGTCGCCGGCCCCCTTGGCTCCTGAAAGGAGCCAGGCAAAGTAGGCCGTGGTGTACTTGACCGCCAGGGCGTGGGTCCGGTCCCGGGGCGCGCCGCCCCCCTTGCAGGCATCGCAGAGCAGGGGCGCACCGGCGCAGTCATCCAGAAAATCGTCGTGCCCGGCGCCGATCAGACTGGTGGCCATGGCCGGCGAGACGGCCTTTTGGTACAGCGTAAGGTAGTCCTGGCCGTCGGGAGCACACGGGGGATTTCCCGACATGCCCTGCTGGCTGGCGGTCTCGCCCACAAGGACCAGCGGTCCCAAAAGGCGCAGGGCGGAAAGCCCCGGCCCCGCGGGCAGCGTCGGCTCGTCCACCGGATCCAGGACCAGCACGGCCTTTATGCGCGCCTCGCCCTCGGCCGCCAAAAGCGCGATTTTCCCACCCAGGCCGTGGCCGGTGATGCCGAGCCGCATGGCGGCGGCGGCGGCATCTATGCGCCCGGTGATGCGCCCGGCGTCCTGTCCGGTGGGGGCGCCGAGCCAGCCGACAAGAGCGATGGTGTCGCTGCGATACTGTGCGATGTTCCCGGCATCCCGGGGATCTTGGGCGACACAGACGATGCCAAAGCTGGCCAGGCGGTCGGCGTAGGCCTGGTAACGGGCCCTTGGCACGGCCCGCTCGGGGGAGAAAATCACCACCGGGAAGGGCGCGCCGGTCGTTGAAAGAGAGGTCTGATCCTCGCTGGGTCCGGTGACGGTCAGCGCCAGGGTGGCGGTGCCCACCATGGCCGAGAGGGGGAATGAGACGATGCCCCGCGGCCCCGGCAGCGACACGTCCACCGGGGCGGACAAAAGGTCCCCGGCAACCTGACCATCGATCGCCACCCCGCCGTCGCACGAAGCGGCGCTGCACGGCACGCCGTCGGATGCCTCTATCTTGAACGAGCAGCCTCCTGGCAAGAGGCCCAAGAGGCCAAGCACCCCGCCCATGAGCCAGGGACTCATCGACGGCGACGGGAACGGGGAGCGGTTGGGGCGTCTCATGGGATCATTTTGCCTTTTCTGTGACCAGCCCGGCCATCACATCATGGTTGAATTCGCCGCCCAGTAGATAGTCCCTGGCGCCGGCGTCGCCCACAAGACCCAAGAGGAAGTACGCCGTCAGGTACTTCACCGCCAGGTCGTGGGTACGCATCCGCGGGGCGGTCCCGGTGGGCAGGCAGAACCCGCAGGTCAGGCAGCTTCCATAGTCGTCGACGAAGTCGTTGTGCGCGGCGCCGAAAAGGGTGATGGCGAAGGCTGGCGAGGATGCCTTGTCGTAGAGCGCCTCGTAATTCACCCCCGTCGGCGTGCACGGCGTTCCGCCGGCCTTGCTGGTGGTCTCGCCCAGCATGCCGATTGGCAGCCCGCCGGGCAGGTGGATGCCGACGATGGCGTCGAGCGCCGCCGGGCTGCCCCCGTCCACCGGATCGATGCCGAAGAGCGCTTTGACCCGGGGGTCCTTGGCCGCCACCAGGATGCTGATCTGCCCGCCCAGGGAGTGACCCGCCACGCCGACGCGCCCGCCGTCGACCCGCCCGGAAAGCTTCCCGGCATTCGGGCCGGTGGGCGCTAGCAGCCAGTCGATCGCGGCGATGGTGTCATCGCGGTACTGGGTGTGGTTGGCCTCGGCGCGGGCCTTTTGCAGCACGGCCACGAAGCCGAAACTGGCCAGGCGATCGGCGTAGGCCCGAAACTGCGCCCGGGGCAAGGTGAAGCCCGGCGAGAGCACCACCAGGGGGAAGGGGGCCCCGGTCAGCGAGATCGTCGCCCCGTCGTCGCTCGGGCCGACCACGGTGGTCGAAAGGGTGCCGCTGGCCGGCAGCGTGCCCAGGGGGATGCTCAGGTCGAAGCCGACAGTGCGGCGGGGGCCGGGCTTACCCGGATCCGGGCCCGGCGCGGCGCCGTCGGCGGAAGAGGAGAGATCGGGAGACCAAAGGTCGGGGCCCGGGAGGTCGGGCGCAAAAAGGTCGCCCCGCGCGGCCAGATCCTGCTGGAAAAGGTCGCCCGCGGAGAGATCGCCGCCTCCGTCGGTCCCCGGGTTGCCCGGGCACCCCAGGACCAAGGGCAGCAGCCAAACCAGCGCCAGCGCGGGCACGAAGGATCTCCCGCAGGATCTGAGGCGAGAAGGGGTCATGGTCCCCGATCAAACCAGCAGACCCCCCGCCCGTCAACCAGCCCGGACCACGGACAA
>JBBRLA010000414.1:0-7770 GCA_038231615.1 Polyangia bacterium
CGCGGTGATGGCAGCGAAGCGCGAAGCGCCGCGGTGATGGCAGCGAAGCGCGAAGCGCCGCGGTGATGGCAGCGAAGCGCGAAGCGCCGCGGTGATGGCAGCCCGACCTCCGTGCTCCCACGCCGTCCACGCGGACGTCCCGAACGTCCGTGGACCCGCAAGAAGGCCTCGTCGGCGACTCTCACCAGCGACGGCAGCCCCAGCGCATTTCGGAGCGCCCGCCATTACACGGAACCCCAGTTCCTCTCCCCGCCTACCCCATCGCCTGTCCTCGTGGTATGGCAGGGCATGGGCCGCCGTTTCAACGTATCGGGCATGTGCTTCAGCGACCGCCACTACATGTTGCCGCCACTGCGGCGGCTGCCCGTGGTCAGGGCGCTGATCGAGGACCAAGCCTACTTCGTGCTGCATGCCCCCGCCAGACGGGAAAGAGCACCTCGCTGCGCACCCTAGCCGCGGCCCTGACCGAGGAGGGGCGCTACGCCTCGGTGCTGCTCTCCCTGGAGGTGGGGGCGCCTTTCCCCGACAAGATCGACATCGCCGAGGGCGCCATCCTGAGCAGTTGGCGGGCCGCGATCGAGGACAGCCTGCCCGCGGAGCTGCGCTCGCCGCCTTTTTCTGACGGGGCGCCCGGGTCGCGCATCTTCAACGGGCTGCGTGCCTGGGCCCGCGCATGTCCCCGTCCCCTGGTGCTTTTCCTCGATGAGATCGACGCCCTCTCAGGCGAGGTGCTGGTATCGGTGCTGCGGCAGCTCCGCGATGGGTACGGCAAACGGCCGGGGCACTTCCCGTGGTCCCTGTGCCTGTGCGGGATGCGAGACGTTCGCGACTACAAACTCGCATCGGGCGGGAGCGAGAGGCTGAACAGCGCCAGCCCATTCAACATCAAGGACGAATCGCTGACGCTGCTCAACTTCACCGCCGAGGAGGTGGCGGAACTCTACGCCCAGCACGCCGCCGAGACCGGGCAGGTCTTCCTGCCCGAGGCCGTGTCCCTGGTCTTCGAGCAGACCGAGGGGCAGCCGTGGCTGGTCAATGCCCTGGCGCGGCAGGCGGTGGACGTGCTGGTCACTGACCGGACCCAGCCCATCGGCCCCGAGCACATCGCGGAGGCCAGGGAACTGCTGATCCAGCGCCGGGACACCCACCTTGACTCCCTGGCAGAGCGCCTGCGCGAGCCTCGCATCCGGCGCATCATCGAGCCCATGCTGATCGGATCGGTGCCCTCGATGGACATCATGAATGACGATCTGGTCTACGCCCGCGACATGGGCCTGGTCGCCGAGCGCCCGGTGTTGCGCATCGCCAACTCCATCTACCGCGAGCTGATCCCCCGGGCGCTGACCTTCGCGATGCAGGCGTTCCTGCCGCACCAGACGGCGTGGTACGTGCGCCCCGACAAGACGCTGGACATGCCAGCGATGCTGCGCGCGTTCCAGCGCTTCTTCGCCGAAAACTCCGAGGCGTGGTTGGGGCGCTATGATTACCATGAGGCCGGGCCGCACCTGATGCTGATGGCGTTCCTGCAAAGAATTGTCAACGGCGGGGGCAGCATCCAGCGAGAATTCGCGCTGGGGTCAGGCCGGGCCGACTTGCTGGTGGCCTTCCACGGCGAGCGGTTCGCCCTGGAACTGAAGGTCAGGAAGAGCGACCGCACCTTGCAGGAGGGACTCGATCAGCTCGGCCGCTACCTGGACCGGCTGGGGATGCAGGAAGGCTACCTGATCCTGTTCGACCGGAGCAGTCGTCCCTCTGATAGCGCGCAGCGAAGCGGAGCGCCGTTCATCGAGGAAAAGCTCTACGAGTCCGCGGCAGAAGGACCGGCGGGCCAGCGCATCCACGTCTTCGGCGCCTGAATCAATCAGTTCGAACTTGACTTGCACCCCCTGTGGCCACCATAACGCAGTATGCACCCCGTTTCTGGGCGCTTCATCCTGAGCCCGGCAGACCCCCGGCGCGCCAAGTTGCTCGCAGAGCAGCTCGGCTTGCGTCATCTGACGGGACAGATCCTGCTGAACCGGGGCATCCGCAACGAGCAGGAGGCCCGGCGGTTCCTCGACCCGCGGCTCTCCGACCTGCGCCCCCCCGAGGGGGCCCTGCCCATGGCCGGCTTCACGGTGGCGGTGGAGCGGCTGAAGCGGGCCGTGCTGGACCGGGAGGTGGTGGGGGTGTTCGGGGACTATGATGTGGACGGGGTGACCACTTGCGCCCTGCTCACCGACTTCCTTAACCGCGCCGGGGCCACGGTGACCCCCAGGGTGGCCCGCCGCAGGGACGGCTACGGCTTCGGCAAGGCCGACGCCCATGACCTGGCCGCGGCGGGCTGCACGCTGATCATCACCGGCGACTGCGGCACCAGCGACCACGAGACCCTGGCGCTGTGCCGCAAGCTCGGGGTGGAGGTCATCGTGGTGGACCATCACCAGGTGCCGGACAGCCCGCCCGATGCGTTGGCGCTGCTGAACCCCCACCAGCCGGGTTGTGCCTTCCCTTTCAAGGGGCTGGCCTCGGTGGGCGTGGCGTTCTACCTGGCCGCCGCGCTGCGCACCCGGCTGCGGGAGGCGGGGTGGCCGCACCTGCCGGACCTGCGCGATTTCCTGGACCTGGTGGCCGTGGGCACGGTGGCGGACCTGGCCCCCTTGGTGGACGAGAACCGGGTGTTGGTCCACGCCGGCCTGAAGGAACTGCACCGCGGGCGCCGACCCGGGCTGCGCCTGCTCGGGGACCTGGCCGGACTGACCGATGGGGCCAGCAGCGCCCAGGACATCGCCTTTCGCCTGGCGCCCCGGTTAAACGCCCCCGGGCGCCTGGGAGATGCGCAGGAGGCGCTGCTCTTGCTCATCGAGACGGACCACAAGAAGGCCCGGGGCCACGCCGAGGCGTGCCACGAGCTGAACATCAAGCGCCAGGAGGTGCAGGAAGTGGTCCTGCGGGAGGCCCGGGAGCAGGTCGAACAGATCCTGCGCACGGAGGGGTCGCCCGAGGTGGTGGTGGTGGCCGGGCAGGGGTGGCACGCGGGGGTGGTGGGCATCGTAGCGGCGAAGCTCGTGGATCTGTACGGCATGCCGTCGGTGGTGCTCTCGCTGGACGGGGACACCGGCAGGGGCTCGGCGCGCACCGCCCATGCGTTCCATCTATATAACGGGCTGCACCAGTCGGCGACGCTGCTTTTGCGCTACGGCGGGCATGCGGCGGCGGCGGGGCTGTCCATCGCCACGGAGAACGTGCCGGCCCTGCGGGACGCCCTGCGGGTGGCCTACCGGAAGCAGCTTGGCGGCGAGCCCCGGGCGCGGACCCTTTCGGTGGACGCGGCGGTGACGCTGGACGAGATTGACGAGCGGCTGACGCAGGAGCTGATGCTGCTGGAGCCCTATGGCATGGGCAACCCGGAGCCGACGTTGCTTCTGCGAGACGCCGAGTTGGCGCGGCACCGGGTGGTGGGCAGCGGGCATTTGCAGGTGACCCTGCGGACTGGCGCCGACAGCCGGGATGGCATCGGCTTCGGCCTGGGGGCGCGGGGGCAAGAGCTGCCCCAAGGGGCCCGGGTGCAGGTGGCCTTCGTGCCCGAGCTGGACACGTATCGCGGGATGCGCCGGGTGCGCCTGCGGCTGCGGGACATGCTGAAGGTGGGGGAGCAAAACCAGTCGCAGGGGGAGGCCAAGGCGCCCCTGGTCGTCGATCGCGCGTCATAGATGCTGCGGAGGGCGCTCGTCGGCCTGCTCGCATTCGGTGGCACGGGGGGGTGCGGCGCACCGGACGCGCATTTCTTTCTGAAGCCGGTGCCGCCGATGTGCCCGCGGCAGGCAGCCAGCGCGGTGCGGGTGTCGCTTCTGGGCGATTTTCCGCCGATCGTTCTTTCGGGTGACCCGAGCAGCCAGACGGCCCTGGAGGTGCCCCGGGGGACGGCGCGATCGGTCTCGGTGGAGGGGCTCTCGGCCACCCTGGTGACGGCGCTGGGATGGAGCGGGGCGCTGCCGGGCGCGACGGACCCGGTGGATACCCCGGTGCCGCTCTTTTACGGGGCGCCAGATTCCCTGTGCCCGGTGTGGGGGCTGCGGCAGGGGCGGGCGTTTCACCGGACCACGGTGCTCGCCGGGGGTCAGGTGGTGGTGACCGGGGGCCTCGACGCCGCCGGGGGGAACGACACGCTGGAGGTGTACCCCACCGATGCGCCAACGGTGTTGATGCCGGTGCCGCTGTATGAGGGGGTGGCCATCGGGCACAGCGCCACTGCCCTGCCGGACGGCACGTTGCTGGTGGCGGGTGGGGCGCACCCGGGACCGGCGGCGCTGGACGGTTCGGGCGGCGCGGACCCGGCGCGGGAGCGGGCGCGGATCTATCAGCCCGACGGGACGCCTGTGGGCGGGGTGCTGCTGCTGGAGGGCGGGCCGCGGGCGCTTCACGCGGCGGTGCGGCTGCCTGACGGGAGGATCTGGCTGGGGGGAGGCTGCCAAAAAGTGAAGGGCCTGCAACCCGGGCAACCGCCGGCCTGCGACTCCGCCGATGTGTTGAGCACCTCGGTGGTCTATGATCCCCAGGGGGGGTCCACTCCGGGGCCGGGGCCGGCGCTCTACCGGCCGCGCTACGGCCACCAGGCGTTCTTGCGGGGCGATGGGCAGATCGTGCTGGTCGGCGGGATGGCGGTGCCCGACGCTAAGGCCAAACCGGTGCCGGCGCTTCAGGCCGAGCTGATCGATCCCGGGGACCGGACGATCCGCGGCGTGCTGGTCGGGCGGGCCGGATCCAGCGCGGGGGTGTTGCCGGCGGGCGGGTTGCTCTGGGCCGGAGGGGCCGGCGCGGGGGCCAAGGACGGCGGGGTGCTCTTCCCCGACGAGGTCGCGGTGCCCGCGGTGCCGCAACTGGCTCGCGCGGGCGGGGAACTGAGCGTCTTTCCCGATGGCGCGGCGTTGCTCTCCGGCGGGTTGGACGACATGGGGCAGGCGGTGGGCCCGCTGGAACTTTATGAACGGGGCGAGTTCCATGTGCTCGCCGATGCGTTCCCGCGATCCGGGCACGGGGCGACGATCTTGCCCGACGGCACGGTGCTCTTGACCGGCGGGATGCTGGAGAAAGGCCCGACGCCGCTGGTGTCGCGCTTCGTCCACTCGCTGCGCCTGCCCGATGCCACGCCCCCGAGTTGGCCCACGGGAATGGAGGGTCCTTCCTGGCTGGAGCCGCGGCGCTCGGACCTGTTCCGCTTCGACCGCACGACGCTGGAACTGGGAAAACCGATGTTCGTCAGCGCGGGGCGACCGCTGGCGCTGGCGCTCTTTGCGGGGGTAAAGTGGGCCGGCGGGGAGTTGGACGTGACGGTGCAGTTTGGGGAAGGGGCGACGGGGGCGGCGCTGATCCTGGGGCATCAGTCAGACCTGGATTATCTCTTCGTGGCGCTTTTGCCCGGGAAGCCCGTGTCGCTGCAAGGGGTGCGGGGCGGGCGGGTGTCAAAGGTGGCGGGTTGTCAGGGGCAGGACTTCGTCGCCCCGCCGCCCGTCGGCAGTGCGGCGGTGCTGCGCGTGGGCAACGGCCAGGTGGTGCTGAGGGTGGATGGGGTCGAGGCGCTGCGCTGTCAGGCGACGGTGCCGCGGGGGGCGGTCGGCCTGGGGAGCCTGGGCGGCGTGATGCGCTTCCTGGGCTTCTCGCTGACTCGCGGGGGATAATCGGGGATCAGGAACACTTGTTGATGGCGTAGTTGGCGGCGCATTCGCACTGGCACAGCTTCTTCTCGGCGGGGTCAGTCTGGCGGCAGGAGGGCAGGACCGTGCGCTGGGTGCTGCCTTTGCGCTGAGATTGAAGCTCGGTGACGACGACCTCCAGGATGTAGGGCCGGTCGTAGAGGTCCAGGGTGCCCACAGAGGGACAGATCGGGACGTTGGCCACCGTGGCGAAGGAGCGCAGGTCCGGGGCGAAGACGGCGGGGTCTTCGGCGGTGGGCATCAGGGTGACGGTACGGGCATCCTCGCCGACCAGGGCGCCGCCGGCCGGGTTGCGTAGGCGCCCCCGCAGCTCGACCACCCGCTCGTTCAGGTGGCGTACCTGGGCCCCGATGAAAAGGACATATCCGCCCTGCGGCGGGCGGGTCAGGTCGATGGCATCGCCTTCCTTCACCGGTACCAAGGCCATGGTGCCCATGGTACTGAAGTACATCGCCGGGGTGACCTCGATCGCCGCCGGGTCCTGGGGCGCGGCATTCGGGGCGCAGGCAACCGGCCCGAGAAAGCCTATAAGACCCAGGAGAGCCAGGGACAGCGAGGTTCGGGGCGACATGGACCTGTTCGTTCCTGCCATGCATTAATGGCGATGATGGCGGCGACGGCGGCGGCTGATTTCGGGCACGTCTCCAGTATAGGCCCATGCTGAGCGCACCGCCTCGCAAGAAAGTGACCGGGGCCGGGGCCGGGGCCAGGGATGACCTGACCGTGCCGAGGGGAAACCCGGCTCTTTTTCCGTCGTTTGCTGGCAGATGTGGTAAAATAACGCTGGGCCCACTATGGGCGGCAAGCGACACAGAGCAACCAGAGCATGGAAAATCATCGTCATCTGAGGAACTACCTGATCGATCCGGCCCTGCAATTGCGCTACGCGCTGCTCCTGGTCGGGGTGGCGTCGGCGCTGACCCTGTCCTTGGGCTGGGGGGTCTTTCACTATATGCGGCTGGCTGCGCGGGTGGTCGAGGTCCGGGCACTAGACCCGGCGGACACGCTGGCACCGGTACTGATCGAGGAGTTCCGCAAGAACGACGAGCAGATGCTGCTCTTCTTCTCGGTCTTCGGCGGGGTGCTGATGACGGTGTTGTTCTCGTCGGCGCTGGTATTCACCCACCGGATCGCCGGGCCGCTGCACAAGATCGCCGCATATATGGTGCAAGTGCGCCAGGGGCGCCTGGCGACGATCCACGACCTGCGCCGGGGGGACCAGTTGAAGGAGTTCTTCGGCATCTTCCGCGAGATGCACGGGGCGCTGCGCGGACAGGCGGAGCGGGACGCTGTTTTCCTGGAACAGGCCGAGCAATTGCTGCGCGATGGGCGCAGCGCCGAGGCCGGTGCGCTGCTTGCCGGCATGCGCCGGGAGAAACGGGAGCTGCTGCTGTAGAAGGTCCCGGCGGCCCTGGTCCCGGCGGGGGGCTACGGGCTTGTTTTTCGCCGGGCAAGCCTTATGCTGCCCGGTGTGGATGCCCTTCGACTTCGCTCGCTGCTGTCCTCGGTCGCCGACGGCCAGACCTCGATCGAGCAGGCCCTGACCGAGCTGCACCGGCTGCCCTATTCCGACCTGGGCTTCGCCAGGATCGACCACCACCGGGCCCTGCGCACCGGGGTCCCGGAGGTGGTGCTGTGTCAGGGGAAGCAGCTTGATCACCTGTTGGCCATCGTCGAGGACCTGGCCGCCGCGGGCAACAACGTGCTGTGTACGCGCATCTCGCCGGACCAGGCGCAGGCGGTGTGTCTGAAGGTCAAGGGGGCGCGGCACCACCCGCTGCCCAGATTGCTGGTGGTGGAGCAGCGCCCGGTGGAGGTACTGGGACAGGGGACGGTGCTGGTGGCCTGCGCCGGGACGTCGGACTTGCCTGTGGCGGAGGAGGCGGCCCTGACGGCGGAGGTGCTGGGCAGCAAGGTGGAGCGGCTGTGGGACGTGGGGGTGGCCGGGCTGCACCGGACGCTGGCGCACCAGGACCGGATGCGGCAGGCGGCGGTGGTGGTGGTGGTCGCCGGCATGGAGGGGGCACTGCCCAGCGTGGTCGCGGGCTTGTGCGGCAGGCCGGTGATTGCGGTGCCG
>JBBRLA010000415.1:0-7760 GCA_038231615.1 Polyangia bacterium
GATCGAGATCAAGGCCGAGGCGGGTGAGACGGGGGATCAACTGCGAAGATATCGGGAATATGTGGAGGGACAACCCGGTGCGCGCTTGCTCCTGCTCGGCCCCAAAAAACTGAGTGACAACGCGAAGTGGCTGTCGTGGCAGGACATATGGAGCGCCATCGTCCCGAAGGGCACAACCAGCCCCTACTGGCGCGATCTGCGGACATTTTTGCAGGAGAAAAACATGGCCGATGACCACAACGAACCTCTGCGGGCCAGAGAGGTGGCCACGATAGAGCATGCGCGGTCCTTGCTCTTCAAGGTCCGCCGCATCCTCGCGCCCGTGGCCGAGCATGCCAACAAGGAATGGCCCGGTTCCGGCTGGCCGGAGAGCGACGACGAACTGCGGGAGGTCCTCAGCCAGCAGTTCTGGGCGCACAACCAACTGACCATCTACAACAAGAAGCACCACCTGTGCCACGTCAAGATCGGCGTCGGCCCCGACGTGGAGTCTGACGCCTACGCGGGCATCTGGGTTTCCGCCAACCCGAGCCCGAAGTATGCAGACAAGCTGGCCGCGCTGCGAGCGCAGTGTACGGGTCTTCCGCCCGACTGGAAACCGGGCAAGGGCTGGGAGGTCAGCGGGACGTACCGGTCACTGCTCTCGTTCTCGAATCACACCGAGATCGCCGACTATCTGAAGGCGCGCTTCAATGAGCTGAAGAGCGGTGGCGTTGTTGGGTTGATTCCCATCAAATAAACTGACGCGAAGCGGTTGCCCGGCGGCGGACGCGCGCTATGTTCCGCTCATCCTGAGGGAGCATGACGAACGGGCGAAGCTGATAGTCGAGACGACTCTGGACGCGCTGGACGAGGTGCGCCGGGAGACGGAGATCCCGTCCACGGACTCGCAGCGCATCGACTTGTGGTTCCTTGGGCTGCACATGCTGGCGGTGATCCCGCGCTACCTGGCGCTGCTCTCGGACATCTTCTCCGCGGACAGCATCATCGAGGCGTTCAGCAGGCGGTCAGCCTCCAGCTCTGCCAGGGCTGCTGTCGCGCTTCGGCGACGATCAGCGAGTCCTGCAGCAGTCGCTGAGCCTGGGCGGCCTGGCGCCGCCCCTCGCTGGCCGCGCTCGACCCGCCCGGCTAGAATGGCGCCATCAGCAGGCCCGCGACAGCCGGCGGCAGGACAGTCTCGACTTCCGGCGGCTAGGAGCCTATTGGAGTAATACCGCTCTTACTCCTCGGAAGCAGAAATTCGGTGAATCAGACTTCAGGAGCGAATCCCGAACGTAGTCGGGAGTGCCGGTAATAGCTCCAGAGAGGCGACTCGGCCGATTACTCCAACATGCTCCGCTAGGGGATGCAGCCAGGGTAGGCTCGGCTTGATGGCAATCACTTCCAGTCGAGCGCTTCGGGGGCCGTGGAGAATAGGGTGCCCAACTCCGGAAGGAGCATGTGCTGACGTTGCATCTCTCGCCAGACAGTGGGATGAGCGAGCCGCAAAAGGGCCTGCCGCATGGGCCTCAGTCGAGCTGGCGAGGCACCCTGATTTCGGCGCTGGATATACTCGGACAGGCGGGCGCGATAGTGTCCGTAGGCGTCCCTTCTTTGCTTGACGAGCGGGTCGCTGTTGAGCGGCAACACCCTACGCGTGTACTCTGCGCGCTCTCTGTCCAGCGGTGAGAGGTCCGGTGCCGGCACCAGCCGGAATGTGTTGTGCAAATCCAGCCGCAAGAACGCCATCGGATCTTCATGGCGAGGATCGATGAACACCGGCGCACCCGATGGCGGCGGAGTAACCGGGGCCCCACGCGGCCGGCCCACCCGCATCGGGCGTGACGCCCCCTGTGCTTGAACGAAGACGGCGAAGTCGTTTTTTTTCACCCGATTGCAGGCTCCGCAGGCGTACAGAAAGTTCAGCCAACTGAAGACATGCTCCGGGTAAAGACTCTTTGGCCAGATGTGTTCGATCTCATGCGCCAGCGAATCCTCGCAGTACATGCAGCGCCGCCCGCCGCAGCACATCTGAGTCAGCAGCGCCTTGATTTCATGGAAAGTGCTGTTGCTCCTGGTGTTCCGTTGCGGCCATTCCCTCTCGGCCCGGACGACCCTTTCCTGGTAGCCTGGCTCGCCATCGACCTGTTGCTGCCACTCATCCAGTCGCCGGAGCACTTCTTCGTCGGGGTCGATCCGCGGCATCAAGATCATGGCTTTTTCGGATCCATGCCCGGCAACGCCGCCCGCAACTCCTCCTGGCGCCGCTGCTCATCTTTCGTCAAACCTGCCTCGGTGAGCTCTTTCTGGTTGAGTTGGGCCAGCTCATCAATGCGCTCCATGGCTGCTTCGGACCGGGTCACGCCTTCGCCAAACGCATGGGTGCCGTAAGCATCGAGGACATCGCCATAGATCAGCCGGTCCCGTTGGGCCCCTTCGAGCATCTGCCCCTGTTCATCGCTGCCAGGAGCGGGCAACCGAAAGAGGGTCCCTCCCTCTGCCGCCTGGCAGATGATCGGGCTGTGCGTGGTGACCAGGAACTGGACCTGCGGAAAGCATCGTTTAAACCACTGTCCGATGCGATGCTGCCAGGTCGGGTGAAGATGGGCGTCCACCTCGTCGATCATGACCACGCCAGGAACTTTGACGGAGCGTCCGCCTTCACCAAAGATCTTCGCCGGACCAAACACCGCGGCCATCTGTCGGAGAAGTTCAAAGGTCATGCTAAGCATCGCACGGAATCCGTCCGACAGGTCCGTGATCGGCACCTCCTTGCCTTGCCCATCGCGGAAGATCACTTCAGACGACTTGATCTGGGCGAGTTGCATTTGATGCGGCAGAAATTCGGTCTCGTTGACCAGGCTTTTCAGGTTCGCCAGAAACGTGTCTATCTTTGGATCCGGTTCCTCTAGTTGGCGAACATGAAGATCCTTCAGCCACTTCAGTCCCTCGGTCAGCGCTGCACCTTCGCTGAAGGCGGACAGGTGACGGGCTAGCCTGGGATTGGCGTAGAAAAGAATCGCCAGGTCGGTCTCGCCACCGCGGAATCGGCGAAAGGGGCCGTAGGCCGCAGAGAACCAACCCTGGTGTCCGCTCCAGACATGGCGATACGCGCCAGCATCCTTCTTCTGGTCATTAATGAGATGAACCTTGTCTTCGCCGTTGCGCTTCAGCCATAGATCGGCTGGGAGATCGCCCTGCGACTGCCTTCCCGTGCCTGCCCACCAGTCGTAATGCTTGTCGCCGCGGACAGTGACCCTGATATGTGCCTCTTTTTCACCCTGCCGCAGCCACTGGTTCCAGTCCTGACGCAGCGCAGGCGCCTCATCCGGGCCAACCAGGACCAGGGCCAGCGACTGTACAAAGGAAGACTTGCCCGCTCCATTTTCTCCGAGGATCACGTGCCAGCCAGGACCTTTGTGCCTGGGTGGAAGCTGCCACTTCAGCCGGCTGATCGAGCGGATGTTCTCGATCTCTAGTGAGGAGACATACATGAGCCGCAGAATACCAGTACCTGGCTCAGTCAACCAGCTTGAAGGGGCAGGGGAGGTACGCCGCCGCCTGCGCCGTCACCTTGACGTAGAGCCGCATGTAGCTGTCGTGCGCATAGATTCCCGAAACTTCGATCTTGCCTACGTCCGCCCGCAAACAGGCCCGCGGCACCGCAGGGCCGGCGGGGTTGCCGGGCCGTGCCGGTTGCGCGAAGGTCAGCTCGCTCGAAAGCCGCGCCCGCACCGCGCGCAGCCTGCTGCCGATGTCCACCCGCAGCGCCTGCCGCACCTGCCGCCGCATCCCCTCGCCGTCCAGCCGGGTCTTCAGCGCCAGCAGGGCATCCTTGGTCTCCACCGTGGGCTGTAGGTCGGGGACCTCCAGCTCGTTGTCGCGCACCTGCGGATGCCCATTCATGTACAAATCCCCCTCCAGGTGCACCCGGAACCCCTTCTTCACAAAACCCGAAAGGTGCAGCTTGACCACGATCTCGCCCCCCGAGGCGTAGACCTCCGGCTTCTCCAGGTACAGTTCCGGGAACTCCGGCGAGAAGTAGAGCTTCCCGTTGGTGAACGCCTGCACCATCGCCTTGCGCATCTCGTCATAAGTCGCCGCCACCGGCACCACCACCTCGAAGGGCCCCGAAGGGATCGACGCCACGTTGTGCAACGGCGGCAGCGCCTTGTCGGTCAGCGGCGCCCCCCCGTTCGGCGTGCACGGCAGCGTCACCGATGGGGCCAGCACCACCGCCAGGTCCTTCTCCACCCCGCCGGCCAGCACTGTCGGCCCGGCTTCGAAGGTCTGGATGCCCAGGTCAACGCAGGCATTGGCGTCCCCGATGTGGATCGGCAGCGGCCGGGCCAGCGTCGCGTAGGCCGGCGCCAGCAGCGGCCGAAGGTCGATGCGCAGGTCCTTCAGTTGCTTCTCCACCGCCCCGCGGATCGTCTGCAACACCCCGCCGCTCCATTCCGCCGCCTTCATCAGCCGGTCCTCGGTGGTGATGGTGACCACCGGCGCCTGCAACTGGGCGGTGTAGTCCGCCGAGAGCACGGGCTGCGCCTCCGCGGTGATCGTCAGCGGGAAGTGCATCGTCGTCGCCGGCAGATCGGCCTGACCGGTGACCTGGCAGCGCGCGCCGATCTTTCCGGTGGCACTGTCGAAGCTCAGTTCGAAGGGCGTACGCCTCCAGAAGTAGGTCCGCTGGCCCAGGAACGAGAACGTCCCCTTGTCGGTCAGCGGGACCGCCGCCTCCACGAGCTGCGAGAGCCCGGCCCGGGACAGCGTCACGTGCATCACCACCCGGGACTGGGGTGGGTCCGCTATCGGCGGGCCCGGGACCTGCGAGGGGCGCGGCGGATACAGTGCCTCGCTGCAACCCAGCGGGCCCGTCAGGCAGAACAGAAAAAAGGAAAGGGCGACACGCGGCTTCATGGGCCATGATGGTAGCATTGTTGCCATGCGTGCGTATGTGCCGCGTCCTTTCGTCGACGAAGCCATCCTCCAGCGGTTCGGCGAGGGCAGCGGCGTCTTCACCCTGGAGGGCCCGGCCGGTGCGGGCAAGTCCACGTCCCTGCTCCACGGCCTGGGCGCCGAGGCCGAACGCCGCGGCCCGGGTGGGCGGGGCTACGTCCGCCTGGTGCAGCTCTGGGGAGACGAGCCGCCCTCCCTCTTTGCCCGCCGCCTGGTGCGCGAGGCCACCCACCTGCACCTCTCCAGTTACCCTCAGCCGGAGAAGCTCCGCGTCCTCATCGAGGCCATGGGCGCCGCGGTGCCCGGTCTCCTGCCGGCGGGGAAACTCCTGGCGGCGCTGGTCCCCGACGATCTTCGCCCGTTGCCCCAGGTGGCCCTTTCGGCCCTCTCCGAGATTGGCGACAAGGCAGTGGCCCACGGCGGCCCCCTGGTCCTGGGCATCGATCTTCTGGGCGGCGCGGTGGCGGATCCGACGCGGGACTTCCTGACCCGCGTGGCCGATGGGCTGCCCCCCACGGTGGTGATGGCGGTGGCGCAGCCGGTCGGGCAGACCCCTTTGGTCCGCGTCCCGCACGATCGACGCATCCTCCTGGGCCCCTTCACCCTCGAAGAGGCCGCCGCCTACCTGAGCGACGTGCTGGGTCCCCTGGATGATGACGGGGAATCGCTGCGCCTTCTGGCATCGGGGCAGGTCAGCTTGCTTCCCGGCGACCTTTTGCAACTGACCAACCTGTATCCCTGGCTCAAGGCGGACCCGCGGCGGGGTCTTTCGGGGGTGGCATCGCAGCTCTTTGTCGGGGTGGCTGCGCGCTATCAGCACCTGTACGAGACCCGCGCCGAGCGGGGCGGGGCCGAGGCGCGGGCCGCGGAGTTGTGTGCCTGGGTCGCGGTGAGCGCCCGCCCGGAACAGCCGCGCACCGCCGAGGCGGCCCTGCACCGCCAGGGCATGGTCCCCTCGCCATCGCCATCTTTTGGTGGGGCCCTGCGCGAGCTGGACCAGCCCACCGAACTATGGCGCCTGCGCCGCTCCGAACTGGTCCAGGCCCTTTGCGTCACTGCGCCGTCGATTCCTTCCACCGGCCCGCCAAACGGCCAGCCAAACGACCTGATCATCGGCCCTCTGCTCGACCCAGGCGAGTCCGATCCAGAGGACGTCGCCGATACTGGCTGGCCCCTTTTGCCGCGCCACGGGCAGGCCCGCCAGGCGGTGCTGGCCGCGCTCTCCCGACATGGCGTGCTCCCGCTTTACCGCAAGCGCTGGCTGGAGGAACTGCTCCACGCCCTGCGCACCCTCCCCGGCAGCGAGGGCCTCCTGTGCGGTGTCCGCGCCTTCTCCGTGCTGCTGGAGCAGGCCGCCCCCATGGACCCCACCGCCCTGGGTCAGGCCGTGACGCTTCTGGGCGAAATGGAACTCCATCTGTGGCGGGCCGGCTGGCACCGCACCTTCGCCGATCTCCACGACACCCTGGCCCCCCGCCTTGCCGCTGCCGGGACCGGCATCCGCGACGTGGCCCCGGCGCTCTTTTTCCGCCGTGCCCGCTCTCGTGTCCAGGCCGTCGACTGGTCGGCGGACGGCGGGCTTTCCCTGGCCGCTACCCGCGAAGAGCTGCCCCTGGCCATCGAGGACTTCACGGCCCTGATTGGCCTGTCCGATCTTGCCGTGATGCAGGCCCGTCTGGGCCTGGGGCTCCCCGTGGTCAGCGATGAGATCACCCGCTGGTCCTCCCACCTGCCCATCAAGGCCCGGCAGGCCCGGGGATACGCCAGGGTGCTCTGGCTGCTTCAGCCCGACGGGCATCCGCGGGAGTGGATCGAGACCACCAGAAAGGCGGCGCTTGACGACATCCTTCTGTCCCTGTCCCACTTCGCCGGATCCGAAGAAAAGGAAAACCTGGCCCAGACCCTGACCATCCTCGCCGACTGGTACAGCGCCGGCAGCGAAGGCGACGACGATCTGGCGCTCGCCCATTATCAGCGCGCGGTGGCCGTCTCGCGAAAGACCGACCCCGTGCCTGGCTTCTCCCTCGGGGTGATCTACCGCTCCCTGGGCCACCACCACCATCGCCGTGGCCGTCCGCAACATGCCGCCTCCGCCTTCGACGCAGCGCGAAGATGGCTCCTGCGCAGCCCCGAATCGCGCATGGGCACTCTCCTTTCGGGTCTGCTGCTGCACGGCTCGCCAGCTGGCGTCGAGGCAAGAACGCCACACGAGTGTGTAGACTTTTGCCACACGAGAGGCAGCATATCCGATGAGGTTGCTATATAATTTCAGCCACTTGCGGGCTTTTCGTGGGTTGCGGGCGTGGCATGAGGGCTGCAAGAGATTCTTGCAACCCACTTGAAGGAGATCTTATGAAAAAAAACCTGCTCGGCCTGCTAAGTGCTCTGGTTCTCGGTGCCCTCACCCTGCCGGCGCTGGCCAATGCGGATTCTGGCAAGGCGGAGCGTACTGGCGCCAAGGCAGGCGCGGCCATGGACAAAGCGGCCGACAAGACTGAGGCCGCCACTGACAGGGCCGCCAGCAAGACCGCTGACGCCGCCGGCAAGGCCGCCGATAAAACCGGGGACGCCGCCGCCACCGCGGGGAAGAAGAGCCGCAAAGCGGCCCACAAGGCAGGCAAGAAGGCTGACGCCGCCGGGGATCGCGTCCAGGACGCCGTCAAGTAGGCTTCGATCCAACTGCGGACCTCAAGGTCTCTCCCATGGCCTTGCGAATGCGAGGACATGGGAGAGAGAGGTGCGCCCAAAGATGCCCGGTCCAGGGGCTTCGGTTTACTTCTTGGCGGCGGGGGTCGTGAAGGGGACCTTGGCGGGGGTGGCGC
>JBBRLA010000416.1:0-7755 GCA_038231615.1 Polyangia bacterium
AAGAAGGGAAAGGGCGCCGAAGAGGGTCCCCAGCACCCGGGAGGAGACCTCGGCGGGGACACGGAGGAGCAGGCCCAGGGACAGGAGCAAGGTCCACAGGAAGTTGGTATAGCCCTCGACGCGCTCGCCCAAGTTGAAGACGAGTTGGCCGTGCCGTGCCAGGTTTCTGGCGTAGACAAAGGAGATGAAGGCGTCATCGGTGACGAAGTTAAAGACCAGGCTGTGAGCAACCAGGACGCCGGTGGCGATGAGGAGCAACGCCGCCCAGGGCGCAAAGCGGGGCCACGGAAGGCCCGCCTGGGTCACGGGGGAGGGCCTGCGGGGGCCGCGGGAAGGTCCGTCCATCCTGGCGCAGCAGGTTATGCGCAAACGGCCTCCGGCTCAAGCTCCGGGCCTCAGAAGACGACCGAGAAGAAGGTGCAGCCAAGATTTATTGAATCAAATCCCTGGAAAGCGAAGCGCGTCCCGGCATCCGCAGCCCAGACAAAGAAGCCCGCAGAACCGACGCCCGTGACCCCGAAGGTCCCCCGACCATCGGACGTGGCCGACCGCACATGAAGCACGTCGGCGATGGTGGATATGCAGATTGCGCCGCGGCCCCGGATTGGCCATATTCTTCGCTCGATGCAAACCGAGAGACCCGGCCTGGGCCTGAAGGCGTCGCCCCCGCAGGGCGGGCTCAGGTCCTTCTTGGGACTGGGCTTGGGTATGAACCTGGGGCCTGCCGTGGCGGGCCTTGTGTGCGGTGCCGCCGGGGGGGTCGCGGCGGCCACCCTGGATTATGTCCGCGCCCTGCAGGAGATCTCCCGCCACCTGCAGAAGGGCCAGGGAGCGGCCCAGGTGTGGGCCTTCCTGGCCTGTTTGTACGGCGGGGTAGGCGCCTTGAGCGGCCTGCTGGTGGCGCTGGCGCTGGTCCTGCTGGTACGGGTGTCGATTCTGGGGAGTTTCTTGCGGGCCGACTCTCAGAAGGACCCTGCCGAATCCGGGAAGCCGGTACACGGGCGGCCCCTGCCCCTGTGGGCCGTGGCCACCTCGGCCGTGGTGGCGGCAGCGGGGCTGGGGGCAGCGCTTTACGGGCCGGCGTCCTTCGCCCTGCAGCGCTTTCACCACCGCGTCCTCATCGCGCTGCTGATGGGTGCCGCGGCGGCGGGGCTGGCGCTGCCGTTCTGCGGGCTCGGGCTGCTGATCCTTTCGGGGCTCTCGGCCCTTTCTGGGCAGGGGCCCAAGGTGCGGCCCGGCCTGCGAGGTCCACGGGTGCTTTATCTCGCCGGCCTGCTCCTGGGGGGGATACTCCTGGGCGGCGCGGATGGCATCTTCTTCCTGCGCCTTCAGGGCAACCCCCGCATGACCCCGCACCTGCGCGCCTTGAACCTGGCCCTGTGGACGCCCCTCTTGGCGCTGTGCTGCCTTGGCCTGGGCCACCTCGCCGGGCGGGCCCTTTCGGCGAGGGCCGGCGGATCTGCCGCCCTGCGCCGCGGCCTGCGTCCGCCGGAGGTGCAGGCGCTGGTGCTGCTGGCGGTGCCGACGCTACCGGTCCTGGGGGTGCTGCTGGCCTACTGGGACACCCTGCGCATCCTCGATCTGCGGCCGATCACGTCCCTGCTCCTGGCCCTGATCGTCGCTCTCGCCGTGCATTTCGTGGCCGCGCGACTCAGGGCCGCTCGCCTGGCACCGGCCCATTCGGCCAACCCGAGTGGGCTTCTTTGGCACCGCCGCGCCGTGGCCCTGCTTATGCTCCAGCAGCTTTTGTGGTCCGGCGCCCACTTCTTCGGAAGGAGCGACCGGGTGCGCAAGGCCGCCCTTTCCCAGGCCCCGCTGGCCGGCCCGCTGCTTGGCGGGATGCAGCAGGTCTTCGACCTGGACCGCGACGGCTTCCCCTCCCGCTTTGTGGCCGGCGGCACCGACTGCGACGACCTGGATCCCGAAGTCCACCCCGGGGCCTTCGACTGGCCCGACGACGGCATCGACCAGAACTGCAACGGCCACCAGGCGACCCTGCCCAGCGAGACCCTTTCCCCCTGGCCGGCGCGTCCCCCGGGCCTGCCCGATCGCCCCAACGTCGTCCTCATCACCATCGACGCCCTGCGCGCCGACCACGTCGGGGTCTACGGCTATCCCCGGCCGACCACCCCCGTACTGGACGCCCTGGCCCGGGAAAGCTTTCTCTTCCGCAACGGCTGGGCCCATGCCCCCTCGACGCGCTACTCCGTGCCGGCCATCCTGACCGGGCGCTACCCCTCGACCCTCGCCTGGGGCTCGCCGATGCAGCACTGGCCCCCAGAGGTCCTGCCGGAAAACCGCCTGATCTCCGAGATGCTGCGGGCGCGCGGTTATCATACCATCGCGCTCCTCTCGTATCACTACTTCGAGCCCACCTGGGGCCTGTCCCGGGGCTTCGACGACTACGACGTCCACCTGATGACGCTGCACTCGATGGGTGGCGACCCGGCGGCGACCAGCGGCACCTCGTCCCGGGAGCTGGCCGACCTGGCCATCGGGCGCATCGCCGCCCAGGTGCAGTACCCCGAAAAACCTTTCTTCCTGTGGGTGCACTTCTACGACCCCCACTATCGCTACGAGGTCCACCCGGGGATCCCGGTGTTCGGCACCGGCCAGAACGAAGAGGACCTCTACGACGGGGAGATCCGCTACACCGACCAGCACATCGGTCGTGTGCTTGCGGCCCTGCGCGAAAGCGGCGCCTGGGACCGCACCGTCATCGCCATCACCGCCGACCACGGCGAGGGCTTCGAGGAGCACGGCATCCCCCGGGACCGGCGCCACGGTTATCACCTTTATGCCAATCAGACCAAGGTGCCCTTCATCCTCCATGTCCCCGGCAGTGCCCTCGGCCCCGCTCGGGAGATCGACGCTCCGGTGGGGCACGTGGACCTTCTGCCGACCCTTCTGAACCTGTGCGGGGGGCAGGCGCAGGACGAACCGCGCCTGGCCGGGCATTCGCTTCTGGGGTTGCTCCTGGGACAGGAGGATGGCGCCGCCCGCCGGGTGTTTCAGGAGGTGATGTACGAGGGGCCGACCGAGCGCAAGGCGGTGGTCACCCGGCGCTGGCATTACATCCGCAACGTGATCCCCGACGGCACCGGCGAACTCTATGACCTGCAAGCGGACGCCGACGAAAAGCACGACCAGCAGGGGCTGCCGGGGACCGCGCTGGCCGAGCGAGACCTGTCCCTGGCCCTGGCGGAGTGGATGGACGAAAGCGCCATCCCTCCTGACTTCCGCCGCCGGGTGGCGGGCAACCTGTCCACCTCGCCGCCCGCGCTGGAGCCGGGGCAGAAGAACATCCGGGGGGTCCTGGGCGGCTGGCTGGGGATCGAGAGCGCCGGGGTGCGCCGGGCACAGGTGAGCCGTGGCGACGCCGCCGAACTGGTGGTGGTGCTGAAGGGGATTGCCCGGGGCGAGACCGGATGGCGCCTCTTCACCCACCTGACCAGCCAGAAGGGTGCCTTTGTCAACGCCGACCACGACCCCTTGGAGGGGCTGCTGCCGCCGCCGCGCATCCGCCCCGGGCAGTATGTGCGGGACGTGGTGAAGATCCCGCTGCCCGCCGACTTCCCCACCGGGCCGGCGTTCGTGGACATCGGCCTTTATCACGTTGGGCACGCGGGTGAGCGGGCCCCGGTGAGCGGCCTCGCGCCCTTCGTCAACCCGCCCGATCGGGTGGTCCGCGTGGCCACGGTGGAGGTACGGTGAGGTCACGGCTGGCACTGTCACAGCGTGGGCCCGGTGAGTCCTTTGCCACCGCTGGGCGGTTCGCAGTCGGGCTTTTGCGCGTCGCCGCGCTGGCTCTGTCGGCGGTGGCGGTCGGGATGTTCATTTATGTTGCGGCGCGACGCCTGGCCTACCCCTACGACCTGGAGTGGATGGAGGGCGGCATGCTGTGTCATGCCCTGCGCCTTCTGCAGGGCCAGCCAATCTACGCGCTGCCATCGGTGGATTTCATCCCCCACCTGTACACGCCGCTCTACCCCGCGGTGGTCGCCGGGCTGGGGTGGATCGCCGGGGACGTGTCCTATCCCCTGGCCCGAGCGGTGTCGCTGCTCTCGTTCTTGGGCGCCGTGGCCATCGGGGTGGAGTGGGCCTACCGCGAGGGCGGCTCGGCATCGGTGGCCCTGTGCGCGCTGGCCCTGCCCATCGCCGCTTTCCCGGTGAGCGGTGGCTGGTATGATCTTGCCCGCAGCGATTCGCTGCAACTTTTCCTTACCGTGCTGGGGGCGCAAGTGGCGTGGTATGGGCGGGCGCGGCACGGGCGGGCGGTGCTGGCGGCGCTCCTGCTCTTGCTGGCCTTCCTGGCGAAGCAGACCGCGGCGCCCCTGATTGTCTTCGTCGGGGTGGCGCTGCTGCCTTCGCTTTTCTCCGGGCGCCGGGCAGTGCTCACCCTGGCATTGTGCGGCGCGCTGCTCTTCGGGCTGGCCCTGTACCTGCTCGATCGGGCCTCTTTGGGCTGGTTCTGGACCTACATCTTCCGCATTCATCAGGCGCACCCCTTCTTCCCCAGGCGGGCCTACGTGGAGACGCCCCTGGTGCTGATCCGGGCGCTGGGACCCGCGCTGATTTTGGTGCCCTGGGCACTGGCCTCGGGCCGGCACCACGGCGGGCTGCCCTTCCTGGCCTGGCTCGGACTCGGCGGAATGATAACCTCCTGCATCAGCTTCGGCACCCAGTGGGCCCACGTGAACGCGCTCATCCCGGGACTCTTCTTCCCGGCCCTCGCCATTGGCGCCGCTGGCGGACGCCTTCTGAGTGGCGGCGGCGGCGGCAAGAAAGAGCGTCCGCCCGGGGTCGCTTCCGGGACGCTGGTCCGTCGGGCGCTGGTATTCATCCTCTTGTGCGGTTCCCTCTTTTCCCTTTTGCGATCCTTCCACCCGGCGGCACACCTGCCCACCGCCGCCGACCGCCAGGCCGGCGCCCAGGTCATCGCCAGGCTGCGCGACGCGCCGGGCGAAGTGCTGATTCCCTTCCACCCCTTCTACGCCCACCTGGCGGGCAAGCGCACCTACCTGCATCGCATGGGCGTATGGGATGTGCGCGACACCATGGCCGGGCCCGTGCGCGGGCTGACCGAGGCCCTGCGCGAGCAGCGCTTCTCCCGCATCATCTTCGACGACAAGATCCAGGGGACCTGGAGCGACTGGCCGGCGGTGCGGGACTTCTACCATGTCGTCGAGCACTTCCGTGGCCCGCGGACCCTCGAAGGAGCGCAGACCGTGCCCAGCCTGATGCTGGCGCCCACCCCACCTGTTGACCCGGAGCTGCAGTAGATGGGGGACAAAGCCCGGGCCGCGGCGATGCTTGCGGCGGTGATTGGAGTGGCCCTGTGGGAGGCCCTGGCCGCCGTCCGCGCACCCCACCTCGCCCCCACCGAGGCCGACTACCAGGCCGTCGCGGCCATGGTACGGGCTGGCTTCGTCCAGGGGGACCTCATCACCTGCGCGCCCCCCTGGATCGCCCCGTCGGTGCGTCGGGAGATGGGCGACCTGATGCCGGCCTGGATGGTGGGGCGGCCCGATTCGCTGGCCTATGGGCGCATCTGGGAGGTGTCGATCCGCGGCGAGCGGGCCGAGGACACCGCGGCCCTGCACCCGGAGTTCTCCGAGGAACATGGGCGGGTGAGCCTTTCGCGCTACCGGCAGCAGGCGGTGACCGTGACGTACGACCTGGCCGCCCATTATTTGACGGCGCGGGTGACGCAGGCGCCGCTGGGCGCACCTTTGGGCCGGGAACTTCACTGCCCATTTGTGGGGCCGGTGCCCGCCCAGAATGACGGCGCCCCCCCCCGGGGCGAGGCCGGCGCCTTCCACTGCGCCGCCAGCCGCATCGAGCGCCGGGTGATGGAGATCGACTACCGCCCCCGCCACGGCATCGTAGTGCCCGCGGAGCCGGGGCGCATCACAGCGCTGGAGTTCCCCGACGCGCTGCCCAGGGAAAGCGCCGGGGCCCGGCTGGTATTGTGGTTCGGCCTGCACGATTACTACGCCCGAAAAACCGATAGCGGACCGGTGGATGTCATGGTAGACCTGAACCGTGGTCGCACCCGCGTGCCGGTGCAGGTGTTCCCCGATCGCGGCTGGCAGCAAATCATCATACCCATCGGCGGGCCCGGTGTCCTGCGGCTGGAAGTATCGGCAAAAGACGCCAGGGCACGCAACCTGGGCTTCGCCGGACAGGTGCGCCGATGAGCGGCGCGAATCGGCTGATGAGCAGCAGACATCTCGACCGCCGCGACGGCCTGGTGGCGGGCGCCATCCTGATCGCGGCGACCGTGGCGCTGCTGCTGGCCGGGCGCGGCGAGGGCTTCACCCGGGACGAGGGCTACTACTTCCAGGCGGCAGAGAACCACGTGGCCTACTACGAAGAGGCGCTCACCGGCCTTACCGGCGGGCATCCCCTGGCCTTCGCCGAGCGCCGGATCATCGACCGCTGGTTCAGCTACAACAGCGAGCACCCGCCTCTCATGAAGACCCTTTTTGGCATCTCCTGGCGCCTTTTGCACCGCTGCCACTGCCCGCAGGAGCGCGGCCTGCACCCCATCGACTACCCGAAGCGCCACCGCACCCTGGGGCTGCTCTCCCAGGGCGAGGCGATGCGCCTGCCGGCAAACCTGTTCATGGGGCTGCTCTGCGCCGCGGTGTATCTCTTCGGCGCCCGGGTGTGGGGGCGCCGGGTGGGTCTGCTTTCTGCCGGGCTGACGCTGCTCATGCCGCGGCACTTCTTCCACGCCGAGCTGTCCTGCTTCGACGCGCCCATCGCGGCGATGATCTTCCTGACCACTGCGGCGTACCACCTTTTGCAGCAGACCGGCCGGCGCAGCCACCTGATTCTGACCGGCGTGCTGGCGGGTCTGGCCATCGCCACCAAGCACAACGCCTTCTTCCTGCCCTTCATGCTCCTCGGCCACTCCCTGTGGGTCCGGCGGGGGCTCTTGCGGCAGGAACTGCCCCGAGGACGGGCCCGGGCGCTCTTGCGCTGGATCTTCGCCCCATGGGTCGCCGCCATGTCGGTGTTGGCCATCCCGACCTACCTGCTTCTGTGGCCTTGGCTGTGGTATGGCACCGTCCGGCGCTTCGGGGAGTACGTCGGCTTCCACCTGCATCACGTTTACTACAACATCCAGTATTTGGGTACCAATTACAACAAACCGCCCTTCCCCTGGCACTACGTCTTCGTCACCACCGCGATGACCGTGCCGGTGACCACCCTTTTGCTGGCCCTCCTGGGGACCGGCTGGCTCCTTTTGCGCCAAAAAGCGGCCGACTCCTCCGCCCCCGCCATCACCTGGCGCGTTTCCGACCCCGGCGGCGATGGCGCGGCCGGGCTGCTGGTGGCCCTAGGGGTGTTGTGGCCCATGCTGCTCATCGCTCGACCCGGCACTCCGATCTTCGGCTCTGAAAAACATTGGCTGCCGGCCATGCCCTTTCTGGCCCTTCTCGCCGGCCTGGGGCTCTCCCGCACTTGGGATTTTTTTGCCCAAAGCTTCTCGCTTTCCCGCCGCGCCGATGCCGCCCTGGGCGCGGCCCTCTTGGCGCTTTTGCTCTTGCCCCCGCTGTTTCAGGTCCGCCGCTCCCACCCCTACGGCCTGTCCGACTACAATGCCCTTTCCGGGGGCCCCGCGGGCGCCGCCGACCTGGGCATGAACCGCCAGTTCTGGGGCTACTCCGTGCGCGGCCTCTTCCCTTATCTGAATGCCCACCTGCCGCCCAATGCCTCCATCTACTGGCATGACGCCAACCTGCC
>JBBRLA010000417.1:0-7681 GCA_038231615.1 Polyangia bacterium
GGCAGGCGACCCTCGCGGACGGCACGGACGGACAGCAGTGCGGACGGCAACGCCTTTTCACAAGTGCCTGATTCTTCTGGCTTTCGGACAGCACGGACAGCATTTGTCGGGGCTTTCGCTGTGCCGGCAGGGCGGCCCGCTCGCGCAGGTCGAGATGTTTTTCACCGAAGCACCCTCGGACGCATGCGATGCTTCGTCCGCCACCCGGACAGACCGCCGGATTTCGTCGGGGTCCCGGACAGGTCCCTACCCCTGCTTCTGGAACAGGTAGAGCACCCGCGGGTGGTGCGCTTCGGCGTACTGCCAGCCGTCCACCGGCGCCCATCCCTGCTGCCGCATGCACTCCACCAGCTTCAGCACGTCATATCGCTTCAGGTAGATCAGCGAGAATGACTTTTCCTCGCCGCCTTGCAGCCGCACCGTGGCCCGCACCTCGGCGGCGTAGCTGCCCGGGACGGGACAGGACGCCGTGTCCAGATGGGTGCTCAGCTTCACCTCCTGCACGCCCTTGCAGTAGCGCCGGATGGGCCCCGTCAGCCACTCCTCGTAGCGGCCCTGGATGCCCGAGAGCGACTCGGGCAGCCGCCCCGAGAGCCGCGGGTCCTTGCGCAGCACCTCCTCGGGCTGGTCCGCGGGCGCGCAGACCAGCGGCACATTGAGCAGCAGCAGATCGCCCGGGGCGAAGCCGATCAAGCTGTTGCGCACGAAGAGGATCTCGTTCTGCAAGTTCGCCATCGTGTTCCCGAAAAGGCACACCAGCCGGCGGCGGTGGCTGCGCTCGGGGGACCACAGGAGTTGAGTGTAGCGGGACAGGTTATGAAAGTCCCCTTGAATGGCGAAAACAGTGACCCCATATGGGGTGAGCAGCGAGTCGGCATGGCGATAGGCCGCGCCCAGCAGCGGCTGGCTGATGTCGAGCAGATAGAGTCGCAGATCGCGGGCGCCGGTGCCGTCGAGGTCGCCTTGCCGGGCCAGGAGGTGGACCAGGCGCACCTCGTCCTTGCCGTCGCCGGAGCCAAGGCCGATGACATCCAAGCCGGCGGTGCCGGCGCAGCGCCGCGCTTGCAGGGCGGCGCGATCCAGCGGCATCTCGGCACGGGCGGCCAGGTAGCCTTCCTCCTCGGCCAGGGCGCACCAGCACGCGGCGGACAGCGGGTCCAAATAGAGGTGGGTCTGGTCCAGATGTCCCCCGCGGCCGTTGAGCTGCCGCTCCAGCTCGCGGGCCATCTTGATGGGGTCGAACTCTGGGGCGAGCCAGCAATTCGGGACAAAGGCGGGGTCGGGGTCCTGTGGCGAAAGGCCATGCAGGCGAAGCTCGGGCACGCCGAGCAGAAGATGCAGGCTGGAGCGGGAGGGCAGGCGGCGACCGGACTCGAAGTTCTTGAGGGTGCTTGCGGAAAGGCCGGCCCGGCGGGCGAGCTGGGGAAGGGTCAGATGAGCCGCCTCGCGGGCAGCGCGTAGGGTCTGGGCCCAGGGGTGGGGGGTCATGGGGTCCTCGCGCGTGAAGGGGGTGATCAGCGCGTTCATATCTTTGTCGCACCAGTAAGCCGATGTAGGTACGCTACTTTCATACGTGTTCTTTTCGTTGCTGAGATGAAATGTATCACAAATCAGAGACTAATAAAGCTTCTTTTTTACATACCACATCGCCTTGCGCTAAGGACAAACAAGATGTCTGCCGATGGTGCTACCAGGCTGGTACCCCATGGCGCAATCGTTCGACCCGCGACATAAGAACAAAAGGTCCCACAAGATGCCGCCGGTGCGGCTGACTGACGAAGAGAGGCTGGGCGTCGAATGGCTCGCGTCGCGGCTATCAAGCGCGGACACGGCCGACTACACGCTATCCGATGCGATTCGGGTGGCGCTGGGAATGGCGATCCGTGAGGAAGCCAGGAAGGCAGAGGCTGCCGGAGAACCGGTCCCGGATGCAGTCAGGCGGTTGCTGGGCTGATCATCTGTATCGACTCGCCTCCTGGCTTGAGAACCTTTCCGATGAACGCGGTGAAGAAGCGGCTACGCTTCTGCGTATGGCATATGCCCTCCTTGAGGGCCACGAGAGAGCGCAGAGCGACGCGTGACGAGACGATCACTCAGGTTGCTCCTAAGGTTCAGGTTGGCAGAAGCTTCCACGAGCCGCCTTCCGACGAGCCTATCGTCGGCGGCCAGAAGTTAGGCTCTTTACATTCGCCAGAGGTGCTCTACCATGGCCTCGTCGAGCTTGCTGATACGTCGGAGGAAACCCATAGATGTCAGGCTGCCCCGATAGCTTTCTAGTAGATAAGAAAGCAAGACTCGCGCATGCCTGACAATCCTCCTGTTCACGCTGGCCAGATCCTCACAGGTCCCTTGTTCAATGAGGCGATGCGGGTCGAGACGATCCGCACGACCGGGCCGGACACATGGGTTGCAGGCCTGGTTGGGCTTCAGACCGAGCGTTTCCGAAATGTCAACCTGACCGCCCGCGACCTGGCGACGCTGAAGATTCTCGACAATGGAGTTGCCTATGATGGGGATGGCGCCCTCCTGCGACTCGGCCTCCAGGCATATGCCCTTGGCATCGCCTACGAGTTCGACCCCTACTTCGGTCTGTCTATCTCCCGCGTCGATCCGCTGCCGCACCAGCTCGCCGCCGTCTACGATCACCTGTTGAAGCTCGCCCGCGTGCGGTTCTTGCTTGCGGATGATGCAGGCGCCGGCAAGACAATCATGGCCGGACTGCTGATCCGCGAACTCAAGCTGCGCGGGCTCATCGAGCGGATCCTGATCGTCTGCCCCGCTAACCTGACCTTCCAATGGCAGCGGGAGCTAAAAGAGAAGTTCGACGAGAAATTCCTGGTCCTGCGTGGCTCTGACATCCGCGAGCAGTTCGGCGTCAACCAGTGGTTGGAGCAGAAGCAGATCCTCACCTCGCTGGATCTGGCGAAGCGTGACCAGATCCTGCCCGGCCTGCGGCAAGTGCGTTGGGACTTGGTCATCGTGGATGAAGCCCACCGGATGTCGTGGTCACCGCCGGCCCGCAAAACCGCTCGCTATGCGCTCGGCGAGATGCTCGGGGACACCAGCGATCACTATTTGCTTCTGACGGCTACCCCTCACAAGGGGGATCCGGTGAACTTCAGTCTCTTCCTGCAACTCCTCGATCGGGACGCCTACGCTGACGTGAAGTCCATCCAGGAGGCGATGGAGCGCCGCAAGGCTCCCTTTTACTTGCGACGCACCAAGGAGGCCATGGTCCACTTCCCGGAGCGCCAAGAAGACGGCACCTGGACGG
Organism: Polyangia bacterium; assembly: GCA_038231615.1. Lineage (GTDB taxonomy): Bacteria > Myxococcota_A > Polyangia > Palsa-1104 > JAEUJZ01 > JBBRLA01. The sequence goes on from JBBRLA010000417.1 coordinate 3,275, forward strand.
CCCGCAAGATCTTTACCCGCCGGATCCCGCACATGGTTGACTTCAGGATCGAAGGCGCAGAGCTGGACCTTTACCGGGACGTCACTCGTTTCGTGAAGCAGCAAAGCGCCCGCGCCGCCGCTCGTGGGGACGACCCTCGGGCGCGCGCCGTCGGGTTCCTGATGTCCCTGTACCAGCGGCGCCTGGCATCCAGCACCTACGCACTGCGTCACTCCCTGCAGAACCGGGCCCGACGGCTGGAAGAGGGGCTCAAGCGGGCACACGACCTGGTACAGAAGGCGCCGCCGGACCTGCCCGATGCTGACGAGCTGGAAGAAATGGAAGAGGTGGAGCGGGAGCGATTGGAGAAGTACCTGGATGCCATCACGCTGGCCGGCAGCGCGGACCAGGTACACGAGGAGGTCGCCGATTTGCAGCGGCTCGCCCGGCAAGCGCAGCGCGTCGAGGCATCGCTGGCGGACGGCAAGGCGGAAACCGACCGGGCAGAGGCCAAGCTGGTCCGCCTGCGGGGGCTGTTGCAGCAGGAGGGGTTCTTCGCTGATCCGAAGCAGCGTCTGCTCCTTTTCACCGAATTCAAGGACACACTCGACTACCTGGTCAAGCGTCTGACCGATTGGGGCTTCCGCACTGGCTCGATCCACGGTTCCATGGAGCCCGGTTTGCGCGACAAGCCGAACACCCGGCTCTATGTAGAACAGCAGTTTCGCGAGGGTGAAATCCAAGTCTTGGTGGCGACCGAAGCCGCTGGCGAAGGCATCAACCTTCAGTGCTGCCACGTCCTGTTCAACTACGACATCCCCTGGAACCCGAACCGGCTGGAGCAGCGCATGGGCCGCATCCACCGCTATGGCCAGGAGAAGGACTGCCTAATCTTCAACTTCGTGGCAGTCAACACCATCGAAGGACGCGTCCTGCAACGCCTGCTGGAGAAGCTGCAGGAGATCCGCAACGCGCTGGAGGACGACGCGGTCTTCAACGTCGTGGGAGAGGTGCTGCCTGCCGCACACATCGAGCGGGTACTGCGGGACTATTATGCAGGACAGATGGGGGACGCTGATCTGGAGGACCGGCTCCTGCGAAACGTGGACGAGGGACATTTCCGGTCCATCTGCCAGAACGCACTGGAAGGACTGGCCACCAAGACCTTGAACCTGGAGATGCTGATCGAGCGCCGTGCACGGGCACAAGAGCGGCGTATGGTCCCGGAGAGCATCGCGCGTTTCATCTTGGAAGCAGCGGGGTACGCGGGACTGGCCTGCAAGGCGGTGCCCTCGCTCTTGCACACGTTTGAGCCCGGCAAGACGCCGACTGCGCTGAAACGCCATGAGCAAGACCCTGACTGGCGGCTGCTGCCGGTTGCCATCCGTTATCCGCGATCTTCGACGGATCGTCAGACCGCAACTGACAACAGCCTGGAGTGGATCACGCCGGGACACCCGCTCTTCGAGGCGCTGCGCCGGCATGCTCTGGGCCTGGCTCGGGAAGAGTTCGGCAAAGGTGCGTGCTTTTACTCGCTGCAGCATGAACAGCCAGCCCGGATCGACTTCTACCGGGCGCGCGTGGTGGACGGCATGGGAAAAGTTGTCCACGAACGGATGTTCGCAGTGGAACTGATGGACGACGAAGCGCCACGCATCCAGGAGCCGACGGTGCTAGGCAATTTCACCCCTGCGCTTCGTCCGGAAATGCTACCGGCGGTCGCGGGAGTCTCGGAGCCGGCCGACTGGCTCGCCGCTCAGGTGCTGACTCCGTTCCTGGAAGAGGTGCGCGAGGAGCGTGGGGCGGAACTGGGCCGGGTGTCGGACCACATCGAGCTGTCCCTGACCGAGCTGCTGCAGAAGGCGGACGAGGAGATCGGACGAGCGGGCGAGGAGCTGGAGCAAGCAATCCAGGGTGCCGAGGGACGCCTAGTCCAGGCCGAGGCCCGCCACGGGGATCTGCTTCAGCGGCGGGAGCGGCGAAGGCAAGAGCTTTTGCAACAGAGGGCGCTCACGCTGCAAGGGGTGGAGCGGATGGCGAGCGTGCTGGTGCTGCCGCACCCCGAACGAAACGCGCCGGATGTACGCAACCTGCATTCCGATCCCGAGACGGAGGCGACGGCGATGCGGGTTGTGATCGAGTATGAGAAGTCGCAAGGGCGTCAGGTGGAGGACATCCATGAAAAAAACCTGGGTTACGACCTGACCAGTCTGGACCTGCGATCCGGGGAATTGCGGCTGATCGAGGTCAAGGGGATCGGGGCCGCGAAGGGTATGGTCCTTTTGACCCCGAACGAGCGTCGCGTGGCAGAGGACCGGCGCGACTGCTACTGGCTCTACGTGGTCACGCATTGCAAGTCTACGCCCACGCTCCAGTCGCCGATCAAGGACCCGGCCCGCTTCCCCTGGCATGAGGTGAAGAAGATCGAGCACTACAGGCTCGCGGTGGATGCATTGAAGGAGCCCATGACGCTCAAAGAGGAACGCCCGCCCTACGGAGAGAGGAAATGATCCCCAAGGAGTGCAAGCGGCTCGCCGAGGTGGACTTTCCCATCGCCGTGGTATCGAAGTGGGCGGTCAAGGAGAAGACCATCCGGCATGGGCATCCAGCGACGTTGCACATGTGGTGGGCTCGCCGACCACTGGCAGCATGCCGGGCCATGCTGATGGCCCTACTCTTGCCAGATCATTGTGAAGCAAAATGCCCTTCTGATTTCAAGAAGCAAGCACGATCTCTGCTGCCCGATGTCCTGGGCTCAATCGGCAAGGCGGACAAAGACCTGCGAGGGGCGCTACTCAAGTTCATTGGCGACTTCTCGAATTGGGAAACAGCCTCACATCCCTTGTATCTAAAAGTTGCTCGCGGCCTAATAAAGGCCGCGCACGGCGAAGAGCCGCCATTGGTCGTGGATCCATTCGCTGGAGGTGGATCGATTCCTCTGGAAGCGTTGCGCCTGGGCTGCGAGGCGTTCGCCAGCGACTTAAATCCAGTGGCTTGTCTGATCGACAAGGTGATGCTGGAAGACATCCCACGCAGTGGGCCGGCGCTCGCTGAAGAACTGAAGCTCAAGGGGGCGGAGGTGAAGGCAGCAGCAGAAAAGGCCCTGGCGGGTATCTATCCCAACGATCCCGATGGCGCTCTGCCGATCGCATTTCTGTGGGCCAGGACCGTGCGCTGCGAGGCGCCGGCTTGCGGTGCTGAGATTCCGCTCGTGCGGTCATTCTGGCTGGCCAAGAGGCCTGGACGAAAGCGGGCGCTGCGCTTTCGCATTGAAAGGCAGCGAGGCGAGCAACCCCAGATCGAACTTGAAGTCTTTGCTCCGGAAAATGACCGCGAGATCCAACCCGGGACCGTAAAGCTGGCGAAGGCGACTTGCCTCGCTTGCAACATAGTTCTTGCCGCGGAGCGGGTACGTTCACAGCTTCGAGAACGGAAGGGCGGCGGAGATGTGGTCTTTGATGAAGAGGGCCGTCGGATCGGTGGGGCGCGGCTTCTCTCAGTGGTCTTGCTCAGACCCGGACAAACGGGGCGTTACTACCGGATTGCCAACAGCAGTGATTATGACGCCATGAGAATGGCATCGAAGGCCCTTCGACAAAAGGTCAGCACGCTCGAAGGTTCGGGACTCTCGATTGTGCCCGATGAACCTACTCCTCAGGATGGAACAGGAAGCGTCGGCGGCGGTTATCGGACCAGAAAGTATGGCATTCTTCGATTTGGAGATTTTTTCACCGAACGGCAGAAACTGGCACTGGTGACATTGAGCAATATCATTAGTCAAAAAGCTCCCAGCCAAACTCTCCAAGAACTACTGGGGCTTGCGCTCACTCGCACAGCAAATGCCGGTTGCTCGCTATGCCGTTGGGACATCTCGCGTGAGAATCATCAAGGAGTTTTCTCGCGCCAAGCAATCCCAATTGTATGGGATTTCAGCGAAGGTAATCCACTGTCATCCGCCACTGGCGGATATGAAGGTGCATTGGAGTGGATAGCTAATGTTGTCGAAGCATGGCCCAAATCCGGTATCGGACAGGTCCAACTTGCAGACGCGGCAGAATCGCCCCTCCCGTCCGATTCGGTAGGGGTGTGGTTTACCGACCCGCCCTACTATGACGCCGTGCCGTATGCCGACTTGTCTGACTACTTCTTCGTCTGGCTGAGGCGTCTCCTGCCCAAACATCCGTTATTGAGAGATCCCTTTGATCCTCGAAACCCGCTGACGCCCAAAACGCGCGAGGCGGTGCGGGACGAGCAATCTCATCTCGACGGCCGGCCCAAAAAATCCACAGGCTGGTACGAAGACAAGATGCATGCAGCATTCACCGAGGGCCGTCGTGTTCTTCGGGATGACGGCATCGGATCAGTCGTGTTCGCTCACAAGACCACCGAGGGGTGGGAAGCGCTCCTCTCAGGTCTGATTCGGGGCAA
>JBBRLA010000418.1:0-7651 GCA_038231615.1 Polyangia bacterium
GATAGCCCGCTTAAAGGGCATTGAAACACGCTCCCGCAAATTCCGCAATGCCGCGGATCGGTCTGGCCCTCAGTCAGATAGCCCGCTTAAAGGGCATTGAAACCAGACAGAGCTTATCGAGGAGGGTCCAGCCGAGCTGGCCCCCTCAGTCAGATAGCCCGCTTAAAGGGCATTGAAACAATGGGAAACGCTCCTCTTTCATGACGGGTTCTCCTTCTCCCCTCAGTCAGATAGCCCGCTTAAAGGGCATTGAAACGGCCATAACATCACAGCCGTTCAATCTTCCATGGGTCCCCCTCAGTCAGATAGCCCGCTTAAAGGGCATTGAAACCAGCCGCCAAACAGTTCCGCCGTCTGCTGGAAAACCGGCCCTCAGTCAGATAGCCCGCTTAAAGGGCATTGAAACAGATGCCGCTGAACTGTTGAACATGATGGATCGCCACCCCTCAGTCAGATAGCCCGCTTAAAGGGCATTGAAACCCGCTGCAGCTCGGTGATCTGACGAACGGTCGGATTGATCCCTCAGTCAGATAGCCCGCTTAAAGGGCATTGAAACGTCTCTGCGACGATTGCGCTAGCGGTCATTATCTACCTACCCTCAGTCAGATAGCCCGCTTAAATGGCATTGAAACATCATCACCATTAATGTACATGCGGACTCCTCTAAAGGCCCTCAGTCAGATAGCCCGCTTAAAGGGCATTGAAACAAGAGCGGGCCCGGCTCCGCATGAGGGTCCGCCGGTGCCCCCTCAGTTAGATAGCCCCCTTAAAGGGCATTGAAACAGGCCAGGGTCCGACACTGATAAGTGGCCGTATAATCACCCTCAGTCAGATAGCCTGCGACGAGACAAGCTCCGTGCCTGGCATGATGTCGCCGCAGGGACCGGGCGCTGGCGGGGCGAGGATCTGGTGCTCGACCCGCTCGACACCCCCTGCGCCCTCTGTCGCCATCGCCGGGCCGAGGTCAATGATCCCGAGGAAGATACCGGGGTGGAACGCATGGTCTGCCGGCGCTGTCATGACGACCGCCGTATGGGCCGCTGGCTTCTGGACGCTCGCTGGATGGTGATCCGAGACACACTCGGCGGGACCCAGGACAAGTGGGTGGGCGTGGCCGGCCTGGGGGTCTTCTTCGAAAACGGGGGGGAGCCAAGGATTGACGGCGCAACGATCTACTGGAGCGACCTACGATCAGGATCAGGGCCCAAGGGTCTCCCCCGGGACCGTTTCCTTGACCGCCGCTTGGCTCGCCATGTGCCAGCAGAGGGCGGGAAGCCCCTGGAGTTCATAGACCTCGCCAGCAGGGCGACGGGCGACAAGCTGCTTGGTATCCTCAAGATGGACGCCGATTCCCTGGGTGTCGCCATCCACAAGTTGCTCGTGGAGTCGACCGATCTCAAGCCGCTCGGTGACTTCAGCAAGCGCCTGGATGACTTCTTCGCCGAGACGCTCGACAAGGAACTCAATAACAACCAGTGGAACCTGATCTATACCGTCTTTGCCGGTGGCGATGACCTCCTGCTGGTGGGACCGTGGGACATCCTCCTTGACTATGCCGGCCATGTTCACCGGCTTTTTCACAAGGAGTTCGATGGCAGACTGACGCTCAGTGCCGGCATGGAACTCATCAAGCCCAGACACCCGATCAAGCCTGCCGCCAGTGAGGCCGAGAGGCTCCTGTACCAGGCCAAGAACGTCGCCGCGCGTGGTGCAGCGGCCTCCAGAGACCAGTGTGCCACCCTCGGCCAGATCTGGAAGTGGCAGGACCACGATGCCATCATCAAGGCCGCCAAGGACCTCACCCGCTGGGTGCAGAAGGGCGTGGCACAGCGCGGGTGGATCCACACCTTGCTGGTCCTGGCCGAGGCCCGAGAGGACGGCGTGCGCGACCCCGAAGGAGATCAGACCAGCAGGCTGCTGGCGACATCACGACTCGCGTACCACGTCGCCAGGAACTACCCGCGTCTGGATGATCGGGACCCGGATAAGGCCGCCATGCGACGCTGGGCCGACAGCCTGGTCGCGGACTTCGACAGCCACAAGACCATGATGACCATCTACCTGCCGGCCATCGCGCGCTACGCCCTGGCTGCGACCAGAAGCAAGAAAGAGGAGGTCTGATATGCAGCCCCAAGGAGGACATCGGGGCCAGCCACCCGGGCGTGGGGGCGGGCCCCGCCGCGGTGGCGGGGGCGGTTCGTTCCCTACGAGGCAAGACGAGCGCAGCCTGGATGAGCTCTGGCCGGACTACCTGAAAAGCGGGTATTTCGATGAAAAGAAAAACCTCTGGCCCGAACTGGTCAGCCGCGCTCGGGTCGAGCCTCTGGCAAAGGCGATGAAGTACTCCAAGCCTGAGCTGACCTCCAGCCAGGCCCGCCGCTTCTTCCAGCACTGTCGTGCCATCGAGGCCAGGCTGCGGGATCCCGAAAAGTCGTCTTGGGAACAGGAGCGGGGCACCTTCATGATGCTCGACATCGCTGCGTCGGACGCGCTGGGCAAGTCGACATCCAAGATCCCCAGGCTTTTCCATGACTTCATTCAGCGCAATGTAAAGGCAGTCAAGAACGGGGATGACTTTCGCAAGGGCTTCCTTCCTCACTTCGAGGCTCTCATTGGCTTTGGCGCCCAATACTTTCGGGACAGGGGTTAGATCCATGAAGAAGATCGGACAGCGGACCATCACCGGCACCATCCACTGCATCAGCGGACTGCGCGTCGGTGGCAGCGACGAACTCCTGCAGATCGGCGGCGCCGACCTGACTTGCATCAAGCACCCCGTTACACTCAAACCCTATGTCCCGGGCACTTCCCTCAAGGGAAAAATGCGCTCCGAAATGGAGAAGAAGCTCGAACGCTTCAGCGGCAGGGACAACAACGAGCCGTGCGGCTGCGGCGAGTGCCTGGTCTGCCGGGTATTCGGCCCGCACAAGAATATCAAACACAACCTCGGGCCGACGCGCATCATCGTACGCGACTCCCAGCTTCTCCAGGGAGGCGAGACGGAGCTGAAATCTGAAAACGTGATCGATCGCAGGTCCGGGACCGCCCTGCATCCGCGCAAGGTCGAACGCGTGGTGGCGGGTTCGGAGTTCACCTTGAAGATCGGCATCCAGATCTGGGACCTGGATGACAAGTGCCTCTACAACAAGGTCCAAGGCGGCGAGGCGCTGGTGGAGTTCGTCAAGGACGGCCTGCGGGAGATCATCAACACCGGCATCGGATCCGGCGTGAGCAAGGGCTCCGGAGAAGTGGAACTGCGTGACCTCAAGCTCGATGGCGTATCGTTCTCGTTGTGAGTGCCGCCGTGACGCTTTACCGACTTCGCCTTGAGCCCCTCTCGCCCTGGCTGACTCCATGGCAAGCTGACACGCTCGCGGGCATGCTTTGCTGGGCCTGCGCCCGAACAGAGGGGAGCGACGTCCTACGCCAAGAGATCCTGGATCCAGCCAGACGTGGCGAGCCGACCTTCGTCCTGTCCGACGCCTTCCCAGGCGACCTCCTTCCGTTGCCGTTGGCCCTGCGCCTGCAAGATTTTCCCGATCAGCCTCACAAGAAAATGAAGCAGGCCCGCTGGCTGGGGGCGCAGGCCTTCCAACGCTGCCAGCAAGGTGCGCGCCTGGCGGCCTCGGACCTCCTGCCGGAGGAGTCTCTGGGCTACCACACGCAGGTACGCAACACCTTGAGCCGCACGAGCGATATGACGGGGGCCACCGATTCGCTCTTCGCCAGGACCGAGACCGCGCTCAAATCGCAGCCGCTGGGGGCCCAGGCGAACGCCTTTCTTTCCGTGTACACCAGGATTGCCAGCGGGTTCGAGGAGCGCTTCATGTCCCTGTTTGACGAACTTGCCAAGGTCGGCTTCGGGGAAGACGCCACGGTCGGCAAGGGGCAGTTCTCCATTCTCTCCCCGGGATTGGAGCCTGCCGGGTGGCTTGATGAAGCGGGCGCCGGTGGCGATGTTGCGGTGTCCTTGTCAACGTTCCAACCAGGCCCTCAGGACCCCACCGATGGCCTGTGGGAGTCCTTTATCAAGTACGGCAAGCTCGGGCCGGATTTCGGCTTGAAGAACGTATTCAAGCGTCCCCTGGTCATGTTCCGGCCAGGAGCCTGCCTGCGCCAGGTGGGTGGGCGGCCCATCATAGGCCGAGCGATCCCCATGGACCAGGTGCTGTCAATCGAAGTTTGCCAGGATCTGCGGTCTCGCGGCACGGACGTCCTGCATCTGGCCTATGGCCTCGCCGTTCCCGCCAGGCTGACCTTGGAGGGCTAGCCCATGAAGTTTGTCCAACTCCTCAGGCGGAAGTGGTCCACATTTGCAGCACCTCTCGTGGCTGTCATCGTGGCACTGCTCAAAGACATCATCCTGAAGATTTTGAAACGATACGTCGGGGATACGATCGGCGGCCTGGTCTACACGTTGCTGATGATCGTCACCGTGGGCCTGGTCATCTACCTGATTGGCCGCGCTATGCGACCCAAGCCACAGGAGATGGTGACACATCAGGAGAGGCCGCCCCAGATGAAGGCGCTGATCCTGCTCCTGGGGCCTGGTCGCCAGGGAGAGGCCCCCGAGAGCCAGTCTGCCGAAGCGGCGATCGAATACCACCGGCGCAAGAGAGCGGGTGACCAGAACCCCGTGCTGCACTGGTGCTGGCTGATCTGCTCGGCGAAATCACAGGCCTATGCAAACGAGCTGGCCGAGAAGTACAGAGAGAAAGGGATGATTGTCACGGTGATGCCGCCGGTGGACGGATTTGATCCGCAAGCGACCTATGACACCGTGGCGGCAATCTACAGCACAGGGCTGGTCGAGCAGAAGCTTGCCAACCAAGACGTGATCGCCGATTTCACCGGGGCGACGAAACTGATGTCTCTAGGCATGGCATTCTACTGCACCCTGAACAATCACCAGATGCAATACATGACCGGCGGACAGCCAGCCCTGGCGTCCGTACCCAAGATGATTGAGTTCCGGCCGCAATCACCCTGAGCGCCTCGACTATTCACCGATCACCCAGGCCGGAAGATGCGGCGTGCGCGGATCAAAGCGCATACTAAGGTTCAAGCGGTCCTGATACCGGGTTGCGCGGTTAGGAACAAAGCCCAGACGGCGGTAGAATTCAATGGCGTCTGGGTATGCATCGACGGTGAGCAAGCGACATCCTGAATGCCTGGCGAGGAGCCGCACCTTGGCCAAGGCGAAGCGCATCAATTCCTTGCCCAGACCTTGATTGCGCAAAGACATCGCGACCGCGAGGCGGGCCACCTTGAGTGCGGGCACCACTGGATGATCTTGATGGCTGAGGCCCAGTTTCTTGCGTTCACCGGACTTCAACTCTATCGCGTCCACCAGCAGCGCGACGTAGCCAGCTAGTTCGCCGGTGTACATCGCTGTGAAGGTCCGAGTAACGTCCTGTTCCTGCAGGCGGAGGGCATCACTCCGCAAGAAGTCGTCGAGATCAGTGTCGCCGCAGGAAAAGTCCGCCGCTGCCCCCATGTCCTGTGCCGTCAGTTCCCGGATGTAGAGCAGCTTTGGATTGATGGCAAGATTACCCGTTGGATCCATGGATCGGCCGTATAACATGCGACCGAGAAGCTGTCAGCATTCCGGGGCGGGGCGGGCCTACTTTTTCTTCGCGGTCTTGTGACCACTCTCTTTTGGTCGCATGACCTCTGCGAGGTAACGCTCAGCCCATTCATCACGACGGCGCTGCTCATCTGGAGGCGCAACGTCTTGGAGAGAGTTCAGTAGGGCTTCAGCGTCTTCGCCTTCGAGTGCTGGAGTTGGAAGAATGGGTCTCGCCATGGTGCCTATCCTGGTTCAATCCTCACAGGAGACGCCGATTCCGTCGCTTCAATGAGGCCCCGTCTCAGCGACGGGGATGGGTTGGGGTCTAGCCTTGGCTATGATCTCGCTTCAATGAGGCCCTGTCTCAGCGACGAGACAGACTTCCTCCATTCTAATCACTCCTATTCGGAGCGCAAGTGCTTCAATGAGGCCCCGTCTCAGCGACGGTGAAAGGGCCCTCGGCGAATAGCTCCGCGGGCGTCGCAAACTCTAGCTTCAATGAGGCCCCGTCCGTCTGGGCGACGGGGAAAGGGAGGTCCTGTCCGAACTGGGGGGCCGGCAGAATACGCCAGATACCCTCGCGGACCCGGGCGCGGTTCCAGAGAATCCGGCGTCTTCGGACCATGTACCATGGATAAATGTCTGAGTGACTGACAAAATTCCATGGTATCTTCGCTCCAATGAAAAGATTTGCCGAGGCAGAGTTGGACGCGTGGCGGGACCGGCCCGAACGGAAGCCCTTGGTCATTCGCGGCGCTCGCCAGGTCGGCAAGACCCACCTGTGCCAGACCTTTGGGCACACGCGCTTCAAACATCTGGCGATGATCAACTTCGAGCGCGATCCGCTGCTCGGAGGGCTCTTCGATCGCGCTGATCCTAAAGACACGGTACGCCTTCTTGAAGCCCACACGCGGGTCCCTATCCAATCGGGCAAGACCTTGCTCTTTCTGGACGAGGTGCAGGCCGCGCCAGTGGTGCTCGCCAAGCTGCGCTACTTCGCTGAAGAGCTACCCAATCTCCATGTGATCGCCGCGGGCTCGCTCCTGGATTTCACGCTTTCGGACCATAGCTTTTCGATGCCAGTAGGCCGCATCTCCTATCTACACTTGGAGCCGATGACTTTCGAGGAGTTCCTCCAAGCCTGTGGAGAAGACGGCCTACAGGCCCTGCTTCTGGGGTTTTTACCCGGGGAAGAGGTGCCTTTTGCCCTGCATCACCGCCTCCTGGATCTCCTGCGCAAGTACCTGTTTTGCGGAGGCATGCCGGCAGCGGTCCGCGTCTTCGTCGAGAGCGGCTCTCTCATCGAGGTGCAGCGCGTGCAACAGGACCTGCTGGCCACGGTGCGTGATGACTTCGCCAAGTACCAGCGGCGGGTCAACCGCGATCGGCTGCTCAAGATCTTCGCCGCGCTGCCGCGGCTGGTGGGCCGCAAGTTCGTCGCCGCGCAGATTGACCGCGAGGACAAGGCCGCCGCCGTCAAGGACGCCTTCCGGCTGCTTTGCCTGGCGCGGGTGGCCACTGCCGTGTGGCGCAGCGCGGGCAACGGGGTGCCGCTGGGCGCGCAGGTCGATGACGCGTACTTCAAGGTGTGCCTGCTGGACGTGGGACTCTACACAGCCCTGTGCGGGCTCGACGCGACGGCATTGATTGGCGGAGGCGACCCATCGCTGGTGAACAGCGGACAGCTCGCCGAGCAGTTCGTCGGACAGGAGCTCCGCGCCGCGCGGCCACCCTACCAGGAACCGGCCCTGTACTGCTGGGCCCGCGAGCAGCGCACCGCCAACGCCGAGGTGGATTATCTCTTCCAGCACGGATCTGCCGTGGTACCCATCGAGGTCAAGGCGGGAACAACCGGTCAATTGCGCAGCTTGCACCAGTTCCTCCGTGAAAAGCACAGCAGCCTGGGTGTGCGCCTGGACGCGGCCCCGCCATCGCTGTTCATTACCGAGGCCACGCTCCCTGATGGCGTCAAGATCCCGCTGCGCCTGCTTTCACTGCCACTTTACCTGTGCGGTCAACTCCGGCGCTTGCTGGATGCGCTGGGCTGAAAGAGTCCACCGCTTCGCTTCCGCTTCGGATTTA
>JBBRLA010000419.1:0-7639 GCA_038231615.1 Polyangia bacterium
CAGGGCAAGGACCGCCTGGCTTTGAGGCTGCGACTGCGGCAAGAGGCGGCGGATTCTATCCTTGATGCGGGCGAAGCGCTGGCGGACCACGGCAGAGAATTCAGATCGTGCGAGTCTCATGAGGAGGTTCTAAACACCGCCGCCACCAAATCCAGCCATGGCGTGGAAAAATGCGCGGCGTTTTCACGGCGCCGTCTGCAAGCGCAAAAGGACCTTGCCGTGGGCCCCCGGGCACAATCCGGCCCCTTTTGCTCGTAGAGACGGTGGTGGACCAGCGCGGACCCGTAGGCCTGCTGGACTGCCTACTCTTCCTCTGGAAAATGACGCATTTTCCAAACCATGAGGCGGCTCTTCCCCGGCAAGAGCCGCCTCTTCAAAACTAAGGGTCGCACCGCCAAACGGGTACATCTCGATGACGGGGGACAGAGGTAGGCGAGCGCGGCGGCTGAGGGTATGATGGCGGCATGGCCGAGCCCCTGGATCTGGTGTCACCGGTATCGCCGCTGCCGCCTCCGACAGAGCCCGGTGAACCTGTGACTCGGCCGGGCCCGCCCGAGGACGCGGGATTGCAGGTCGTCGCCTCGGCCCCTCTCGAGCTCACGGCACCCGCCGAGTCCGAGGCCGGCGAAGGGCCGGGGGCGGTTTCCTATGCGGCGCGGATGAAGCATGACCTTTTGCATCTGCCCAAAGAGAAGCAGGAGCAGGTCCAGGCCATCGCGGGCCTGATCCGCAAGGCGGCGCCCGCGGACCTCATCGTGCTCTTCGGCAGCCACGCCCGCGGGGATTGGGTGGAGGATGCGGTCACCGGGTATCGCTCGGATTACGACATCCTGGTCATCGTGCAGAGCAACGCCGTGGCGGAACGCGACGAGGTGTGGAGCACCGTGGAGAACCGCGCCGAGGCGCTGCCCGGGATGGCCACCGAGATAAGCATCATCGCGCACGATATCAAGTGCGTGAACAAGAAGCTGAGCAAGGGGCAGTTCTTCTTCTGCGAGATCATCAAGGAGGGGGTGCTGCTGCATGACAGCGAGCGGCTGGTGCTCAGCGCGCCGCGGGAGCCGGCGGAGTTGTCCGGGCGCGAGCGGCGGGAGCAGGCGCAGCGGGATTTTCAGAAGTGGTTCGAGAGCGCCGGTGATTTCCTGCTCGCGTACGAGCTGATGTTGGAGCGGGGCCGCCACAACATCGCCGCGTTCAACCTCCACCAGGCCACGGAACGCTACCTGGCCACCGTCCTGTTGGTGTTTTCGGCTTACAAGCCGCGCATCCACAACATCGAGACCCTGTACAAGCAGGTGTGCAGCCAGCACGCCGGCTTCCGGGTGGCGTTCCCGCGGACCACGCCCGAGGAGCGGACCCGATTCAAGCTCCTGAAGAAAGCCTACATAGATTCCCGTTACAACGAGCACTACCGCATCACCACCGAAGAGCTGACCTGGCTGGGCCAGCGAGTCCGCGTGCTGCGCGACCTGACCGGGCCACTCTGCCAAGAAAAAATCGACAACCTCGCGCAAGCGGCCGGGGGCTGATCGAATGAGCGACACGGGGACCCACGACAGCAGGCCCGCCGCGCCCGGGACCACGCGCGACCTGATCGACTTCTACGACGAGCGCGCCCGGCACGGTCAGTTCTTCGGCAGGGAAACCATCCTGGCCGAGATGGACACCTTCCTGCTGGATGTTCACCGCACCAGCGGATGGCTGCTGGTACAGAGCGGCCCCGGACTGGGCAAAAGCGCGCTGCTCTCGCGCTGGCTCGGGCCTCTGGATGCACCGCGCTGGCCGCACCACTTCATTCGCCGCGGCATCCTGGGCTGGGACCAGCCGGCGCGCATCGCCGCCAGCCTGGCGGCGCAAGTGGAGGCTCGCTACCCTGCATTGGCCGCCCCCAACAGCGCGCCCGAGAGGCGACTGGGCGAACTGCTTGGTAGGGTGTCGCAAAAGCGTGTTCGTGTTGTGCGCCTCACGACCCGACTATCCCAACCTGAACTGGCTGACCAAGCAGTCCGGCCTGCGCTGCGTCGACTTGGACGCACCGCACTGGAAGAAAGAGAACGAGGCGACCTGTTCGGCCTTTTGGGCTCACCATGGTCCCCTCCTCTCACCGCCCCTCGACCCAGCGTTTGCGCGCCCGCCGAGCCGCACCTGTGGTGGCAGCATTGCCTGACCGCCCGAGGCGGCCTGAAGGTGCATCTGATCGGGCTCAACACCGCTTTCCTCGCCGCGGACGACCAGGACCACGGCAAGCTGCGCCTGGGCAAGGGAGCACTGGCCCAGGCGCTGGCCTCGCCGGAGCCGGACGAGCTGGCGATGGTGCTGAGCCACCACCCTTCCGCGGCGGCTGGCTGGCCGATGAGAAGGAGAGCAGCGCCTGGGTGCGCAACGCCCTCCACGTCCGCATCTGGCCGCCGCACTGGTCCGACAAGAACAAGGCATTCCGCGCCGACACCGACAACCTGCCCGATGGGCAGCCCTACGCCGACCACCCGCTTCGCCTGCGCCTGCCCCCTATCGGCTGAGATGAGTACCAACCTGTCCAGCGCTGGACGAAGCGCCGGGATACCGAGTTCCAGGTGCCAGCAGAAGCTCCTTGCACCGGTCTCAACTTCCCGAGAGCAGGATTTCTCTCGCCAGAGGCTCATCTCCCATCATGTCTGCACGTTGGGCGATGATCTTGACTCGCCGGTTCACTTTTGGGCCGATGGTCTCGTCGAATTTCCCACGAGCAATGCGGAAGGTCATCAGCCGCCCCTCGACCTCGATGGCGATGGACGGCGATTTCCCTGTGAGCTTGAGGTGCTTCAGGATGCCCTCAACCTCCATGGTGCCATGCTCGCCCCCTTCCTCAAGAGCGGCCGTGATGGCCGTCCGATCCATCGGTTCAAAGGTCACGCTCGGTGCCCTCACAAGGCATCCTGCACCTGAGAAGGAAACAGACGCCACGCGCTCACCATCTGGCGCGAGATCACGGAAGCCAAGCAGGAAGGCCCGCTGATAGGCGCCGTCCTTCACCAATTTGGCCAGGTCTCGGGGATTTCGCTGAGCCGTCTCCGCCAACTCCAGAAACTGATTCACGACGGAGGCGGCCGAGAGGCGCCCAGATCCAGGTGTCCCTTTCATCTGCCCCTGGCTGGAGACCACGTAGAGCTGCACCCCATAGCTGTGAACCTGCGCAGGGGCCTCGAAGATTCGCGCCACCTTGTGGACCCGCCCGCGCGCCTCCCCGCGGTTCCGGAGAGGCTCGCCAAGCTGCAACTCCGCTACCCGCGTAAGCATGGTGCTGGTGAGTTGCTGGCGCTCCCGCACCACCGATGCTGGGGCCAACCCCGGCCGGACTCTCCCTCCATCGAGCGTGACTTCCAGGGGGATCCACAATTCTCCAGGCGCCTTTGCCGCTTCGACCTCCGACTCTCGCCAGCACCGGGCTAGCAGACGACGCAGTTCTTCCATCGCATCAGGTGCCACTGGCTCGCCCCCGAGAAATCGGCAGGCCAGTGCCTCTGCCCGGAGATACTGCCCGGCCTTGTACCAAAGTGCTGTGGCGCTCACGGCCAGTGCGCCGCGGACACGCGGGGATGTGTCGGGGACGCTCAGCGCAACCTGCTCCTCCAACTCCGCTGCCTGAAGATAGAGCATCGTCGCTCGTTGCGCATCTCCCCGCTGCACAGCCTTTTCGGCCTGGTACGCGAGGAGTTCGCTCTGGTGACCACGAGGATCGTCAAAGGGTTGTGTGCCCATCAGCTCCTCCGCATGGTGATCAAGGGGTTGGGGAACTTGACGACTACTGCGACCCCAGGACGCTGGACCGTGCCACTGCTGACCTGGGCGATCTTCTGCCTGAGCCTCGTCTGGGCGGAATGGAGAGTCGCCATGCCGGAAACCTCCAGCTTGGTGAAGCTTTCATCGGCCTCGCCCTCTTTTACCATCATGAAGTCTGCCCCGGAGCCCTGCTGCAGGCGGCGCTTGACGATGAACCGGTCCGTGGCGTAGACCGCCGCGATGGCCAGGGCACAGGCTCCGTCTTCCGTGGCGTCCTTGATGTTGCCATAGCCCTCGATCATCTCCTGCGTGGGTGCATTCCAGGAAATGGTTGCCGGCAGGCTCTCCCGCTCTCTCTGAACTGTCAATGAGGTGGGTGGTGGCGGGGGCAGATGGAAACGGCACAACATGACAGAAGCGGACTCCAGAAAATTGTCTACCATCCCTCTGGGCAGACGGCAAATGCTGTGCAGCGTCTGCAAGTCAAGGTGAGTAACCCGGTTCATTCAGGCCACTATACTACAGTCCAATCCTATGTCGAGTATGCAATGGCGAACATCAGGGCTCTTCCGCATCCTGCAAAGTGAACGGTCGATAGCGGCACTGGCCGCTGCGTGCTCTCGCTCCATGCGATCCAGCGTGGGCCGCAGCAACTGCGACTCCTCTGACGGTTAAAAAGTGTTTGATCTGCATAGGAGAACGGTCAGGTACTACCGCGGCTCGAACTGCACGGCCAAGGCGTCGATGGCCTGGAAGATCGAGTCGAGCACGGCA
This sequence comes from Polyangia bacterium, assembly GCA_038231615.1. Classification (GTDB taxonomy): domain Bacteria; phylum Myxococcota_A; class Polyangia; order Palsa-1104; family JAEUJZ01; genus JBBRLA01. Next base: position 4,534 of record JBBRLA010000419.1, read on the forward strand.
GAGAATTCAGATCGTGCGAGTCTCATGAGGAGGTTCTAAACACCGCCGCCACCAAATCCAGCCATGGCGGGGAAAAAGCGCGACGTTTTCACGGCGCCGTCTGCAAGCGCAAAAAGGCGCCCCCCAGGGCGTCACCACGCAAGAGGGGCAACGCGTCACTGGCCCGTTGCGGGCAGCGCCAGGGGCCGGTTGCGCGGCGGCCTGCGGCGTCCCGGCCAGCAGCGCCAAGAAGGGGAGGATGGTTCTGTTCATCGCCAGGCGCGATAGAACTGCGCCACGGGTGTGCTTCTCGTGAGGAGCCTTCGACGAGAGCCGGCCGGATTGTTATGTCGATTACGCCAACCGCTGAACGGTAGCCCGCAAGAGCGACTCGGGGCCGAGATCATGATATGTGGCTGCGTGATGAGCAGGGGCGGCGGTAGATCGCCTTGTCAGCGTGGTCGATCACACAGTTCGATCAACTGCTGAGCCATGGGGTCGGTGGAGTCGGCCTCTAGAACCTTGTGAGAATATTTAGTCGCCTTGCGGCAGTCTCCTATTTTATAATATACATTACCAAGTAAACGATAGACGTCCTTGCCGGGCTTCTCCTTCAGGGCCTGGGTGCCCCAGTGGAGCGCCTTGGCGTAATAGTGCCGCTCGAACTCCACCTCGCCCATGCAGGTGAACGCTAGCCCGCGCACCTCTTGGTTGCCCGCGGCGTCCTTGCAGCGCTGCATGGCCACCTCGAGACGCCCGCTATTGATCTCCAGGCGGGCCTCCTCGACCTTCAGCTTGGCGTGGTAGGGGTCGATCGGCTTGATGCCGTTCAATCCCAGTGCCGCCAACGAGGAGGTGGCTTTATTGCCGTCTCGTGGCGCTTTGACCGTGGCGCTCTCCTTGGGGGGAGCCTTTAATGTTTGAATTGTGGCCGCGGGCGATGGCTGCAACGTGGATGGCGTCGGTGATGGATTGGGTGTCAACAGTGTTAACCGGGCCTCGTCTGACTCCCTGGAACCATCCGTGACTGGTCCGGGAGGCCCAATCGTCGGACTGCGAGGCGGAGCTTGGCCCGGCGACGATACTGTCGATGAGCTGCCTTGGAGGCGTTTGAGGACCGACGGGCCGACCCAGATAGCGGACAGGGCCAGCAGGGCCAGGACCATATAGGCCACTGAGAGTCCCCTTAAGAGCTCCCATCGTTCCTTTCTGGGTATAGGCACAAGGCCCAAATATGCCCAAAATTGTCTCAGTCTCCGACGAGACTCGAATGCAAGAGCAAGCAACTTGTTTCCGCTCGCCGCCATAGGCGGCTCTGGCGACCAGACCGCTGGCTGCGCTAGCCTCTCGTCCTTTTCGGGGGAGGAGCTGAGTACTTCTGTGATGGGCCGCTCCCCGGATTGTGCTTTTGGCAAGTCGGCAATGGGATCAAAAACGCTTTCGGGGACTTGCGCCGGTTTCGCGACCGTTTCGGCTGTCGCTATCGCGTCGAAGCTTGCTCTAGGCGTTTGATGGTCGACTAGTTGAACTGCGGGCTCCGAGGTAGACGGCTGCGGCTGCCTGCCTCCTCCCGTTGGACAGTTCGAGAATGCGTGCACGAACTCAATTATCGAAGAGTAACGTTGATCGCGCTCCTTTTTGAGCGCTCGCCCGATGGCCTCGGCGGCGGCCTCGGGAACCTCCGGTGCTAGGCTTCGCAGTAGTGGAGGCTCCCCGAGGATTACTTGGAAAATAATCTTCGCCAGCGAATCTCCCAAAAACGCCACCCGCCCAGTGAGACACTGATACAGGATGGCGGCTAGAGCCCACTGATCGGTGCGCTGGTCGATTTCCCCGTTTTTTTCGCTGGCTTGCTCTGGGGACATGTAGTTTGGGGTACCAAGCAGCCCATTTGTCTCCAATGAGATGGTGGTCGCATGCTTGATCTTCGAGATGCCGAAGTCGACGATCTTTAGCGTCTCGATGATAATGTCAACCTGCTCGCAACGGGCGATGAAGAGATTCTGGGGTTTCAGATCCCGGTGGATAACCCCGCTCTTGTGGGCAACCGAAAGGCCTGCCCCGACAGCCTGGCATACCTCTACGGTCTCAGGGTAGGACAGCCGACCCTTCCGCTTCAGTCGGGCCTGTAGGTCTTCCCCTTCTAGTAACTCCATGACTATGTAGGGGGTGTCGTCATCCATATGATTATAGTCGACGACTTGGACAATGTTCGGATGCTTCAGGCTGGATGTAATCTGCGCTTCACGTCGAAAGCGAGCGAAGATCTCGTCGTTGCCGGCCGCCTCGGCATGCAGCACCTTGATAGCGAATGAGGTGGGCAGGCGCAGATGCTTCGCCGCATAGACCGCTCCCATTCCTCCCTTGCCGAGCAGCTTCTCGACACGGTAGGTGCCGGCGATGGTCTGGCCGACCAAGTCTGTGCGCAGCATGGCAAGGCAATCTTCATTCAAGGACGAGTTTCATTCAACATCGATTTGAGTCCAGTTCGGCCCGAGCAAAGCCGATTCTGTTTTGGATCTCGACGGAGATTCGGGTGAGACTGATTGTCAATACCGTCAATGGGCGGCTAAACGGCCGAGGCTGTTGATCACTTCCAGGGAGGTATTTTGGGAGGGGGTAGCTGTAGGCGGAATTTCAGGGTCAGCGACGACACCCACCAGCAGCCTTATTTCAAAATGAATGGCTGTGCTCGCCTCGGTCCTCGTTTTCAGCAGCATCTGGCAATTTCGTCGTCGGCGATGGACCCCACCAACCAGGAAGTGCGGAGGTGCGCGCAGAGGAATATTTTTTCGTGATATAAATTTCAAAAATCTTGCCGACAGAAACAATTATGTCGCCTTGTCGGACCATTGAGCCGCAGGATCAGGGCAATGATCAGATCGTCCTCGCCGCCCCCATCAGCGCCGGCCTCCGCCCCCATCAGCGCCCCCAGAACAGCGGGAGGCCGGGGATGCATGAGGACTGCCACCGACAAAAAAGGTGAGTTGCACGATGCGGACGTTCACTTGAGGATTTGACGGGGTGGCTGATAGCGCTGGTCGAATTCAATGGGGTCCGGCTCGGCTTTCCGTATTCGAGCGCCCTGAAGGGCACGCGCTACCCGCTACGGGAACTCAGGAAACGG
>JBBRLA010000420.1:0-7624 GCA_038231615.1 Polyangia bacterium
CGCCGAACAATGCCTTTCTCCGGTACTTCGGGATGAATACGACGTGGTACTTGCACTCCCATTTCGTGTGGGCAATGCTGCTCAGGTCGTCCATGACGACCTCCCTTCTCGTGTGACTTTGAGCGGTTCACGGGAAGGGAGACTTTGGCCGACTCCTGGAACTGTCAAACTCTGCGAGTCGCCCGGCAAAGCCGGGGGATTCCCCAATTATTGATCCAGGACCCGGGCGCAAAATTTTGCGCGGCGGCCTGGGGTGTCGCATTCTTGCCCCATGGCTGTATCCCTGGCCCTGGCTGCGCTGACCCGGACCTCGACCTTCCTGCCGGCTGCGCTGTTCTGGGCGCTCTGTGTTTCCCCCCCTTGCGCGTTGGCCGCGGCGTCCCCGGCCCCAGCGGCTGCGGACCCCGCGTTCACCACCACGGCCCGCCCGGCGGCCTCCGCGGCCCTCTCCGCCGCCGATCTCGATCGCCTGGAGCGGGAGATGCTGACCGCCGATTCCTCCCGGCGCCTGGCCGCGGCGCAGGCAGTGGCCACCGCCGGCCCCGAAGGTTACTCGGCGTATGTCGAGCGCCTCCGCCGTCCCCTTTTCGCCAGCACCGAGGTCCTGCGGGCGCTCATCCACGGCATCTGGGCACAATACCCCAACCCCGACTACCCCAAGGGCCCCGGCAACGACCCGTCCATGTGGTTCACCCGGCCCGAGCCGCGCTGGGTGCCGCCCCCTCGGGTGAAGGGCCAACCCCGGGCCAGGCGCCCGCCCCAACATGACCCAGACGCCGTGGACTGGCAGGCCGCCCTGGCGCAGCTTGACCTGGCCACCGAGGAGATGACGCTGACGCTGACGCTGGTCAAGGGCCAGCCTCCCGCCGAGATCGCCGCCGCCCGTGCCGACGCCCTCTTGCGCGTGTCCTTGATGCGCGCCATCGCCGCCGCCGGCCGCAGCGGGCGCCGCGACGCAGTGTACCCGCTCTTCGAGTTCGCCTTTGTCCGCGAGGGGCTCTTCCGCGACGAGTGCGGCAGGATGATCCGCAGCATGGACAGCTACGCCGTGCCGGCGCTGGTGCGCACCTACAACGACCGCACCAGGAGCAACGCCAAGATGCGGCGCTACGCCAGCTATCAACTCGACCGCATGGACCGCCTGCGCCCGAACAAGGCCATTGCCACCGCCCCGGACGACATTACCCGCGCCGACATCATCCATGCCTACGGCGAGGCCCGCGCGCTGGACGCCGTCGAGGCGGTGCTGAAGCAGGTGGACGCCGCATCTCACCGGGTGCGCCGCGAGGCCCGCTGGACCTGGATGCGCTATGTCGATGGGCCGCCGCCACCCCCGGCCCCCAAGCGCAAACGCAAGCTCCCCGGGGGACAGGAGGAGGCCGAGGAGAAGGAGGATTATCTGAACTACCGCGAGATGGCCACCCTGGAGATCGCCCGCACCCTCAAGGAGATATCGGGCCAGGTCCCCGACCCGCGCCTCTCGGCCAAGGACATGACCACGCAGCTTTTCTCGATCTTCGACCAGCGCCGTGAGGAGGAGTTCGCACGCCTCTTCGAGAGCGCCCAGCAGAAGGAGCGCGGCGGCGACCTGCGCGGGGCCGTCGACGAATTCAGTTGGATCCTGGCCAACCAGCCGGACCACCCGCGCCGCGTAGAGATGGCCGGGGCCTACCGCCGCCTGGGAGAAGTCCTGATTGGGGTCAGGGGGCTGACCCAGAAGGAGCGTTCCGCGCGGCACGCGACGCAGTCCCGGGGGCTGGGGCTCTTGCGTCAGGCGGTAGCGCTGGACCCGGCGATGCCCGAGGCCCGGCGGATCATGGCCGAGGTCCACCTGCTGGACGGGGAACAGGCGGAGGAGGCCGGGGCGGACGGCCAGGCGGACTATGTACTGGCGATGGAGGCCGATCCGTCGCTGCCCGGGGTCGCCGCCGCGCTTCATCGGGCGCAGGGCCGGATGCAGCGCAAGGAAATGGGGCTTTTGCCGATCCTCGCCGGGCTCCTGTGCCTAACCGGCGGGCTGGTGCTGGTCCTGTGGCGCCGTCGCAGCGCCGATCCGACCAGCGAGCATGGTGGCGCCGCGACGTGATCTGACCAGCCCCGCCGACGGGACCAAGACAGTCCGAAGGAAAAAATCGCTACTGCTTCCGCCGATTCCGCGCACCCAGGCTGGCGCCCAGGGAGAGCAGGAGCATCATCGCCAGCCCGAATAGAAGCGGCCCCAGCGGGTTTACGGCCTTCTGGGTTCCTGTCACGGCGGAGCAGCCGGCCCCGCCCTGGATGCCCGGCTCGCAGGCCAGGCCGATCGGCTTGTGAGTGGCCGAGTCGACCAGCGAGAGCGACGGCTTCTGGTTCGGGTTGAAGATCGACGGGCAGTTGTCGCACACGTCGCCTACGCGATCCAGGTCCATGTCCGCCTGGTCCATGTTCGCGATGTCCGGGCAGTTGTCGCAGGCGTCACCGACCGTGTCGCTGTCCCGGTCGCTTTGCGTTGTGCTGGGCGGGATAGGCGGATTGGGGACGTACTTGCAGTTGTCGCACGCATCGCCGACGGCATCGCAGTCCGTGTCCTTCTGGTCCTTGTTCGCGATCAGCTTGCAGTTGTCGCACGCATCCCCGATGCCGTCCCCGTCCGTGTCCATCTGGGTCTTGTTGGGGGGAACGGGTGCATTGGCCACGAAGGGGCAATTGTCGCAGGCGTCGCCGATGCCGTCACAGTCGCTATCCTTCTGATCAGAATTGGCCACATTTGGGCAGTTGTCGCAGGCGTCGCCAATGCCGTCGCAGTCCGTATCCTTCTGGTCGGGGTTGAAGCGATCCGGGCAGTTGTCGCAGCCGTCGCCCCAACAGTCGCCGTCCCGGTCCGGGGCCAGTGCGCCACACGTCCCGAAGACCTTGGGGTTGGGCTGGGTGTACCCGCACATACCGGGGATTGGCACCAGGTTCGGAGTGACCAAATAGTCATCGCACTTCCGGTTGTGTATTCCCAGGTCTGGGACACACTGGGGGTCCTTGACCACGTCGATGCAGTCGTCGATCTTTGGCAGCAGCAACCGATCCGACTCGACCTGTCGGGGCACGCCGTTGCAGTTCCGGTCGCCCATCAGCATCATCCCCGAGCACTCGCCCCGATCCGGCGGCAGCGGCGTGCAGGTCAGGGGTGGCGGCGGGGCGCCGCACATCGAGTCCGATGCCCGCGCACGCTGGCTCCACGATCCCAGGACCGCGCAGACCAGCAGGGCGGCGAAAACAGGCCCGCGAAACACAAGGCGTTCATTCGACGTCCGCATGGTCTGGCTCCTAGGGCCGCACCACCGGGCACGTGCCGGGCGGTGGGGCCAGCTCTTGATCCTTATCTAGAATGATAAAGTCTACGCGGCGGTTGCGCGCACGATTGTCCGGCGTGTCGTTCAGCACCAACGGGCAGCGCTTGCCGTACCCTTCGTAGCTCAGCCGGGCCGATTCGATGCCGTGCTCCAGCAGGTAGAGCACCACCGACTTGGCCCGCCGCTTGGACAGGTCCAGGTTGTAGGCATCGCCGCCGATTCCGTCGGTATGGCCCTCGATGCGGATGCGCCCCAGGTCGGGCCGCGCCTTCAGCACCTTCACCACCTCGTCCAAAAGCGGGTAGCTGATGGTCTTGATGGTGTCCTTGTCGAAGTCGAAGAACACCCGCTCGGACAGGTCCAGCTTGCCCGGCTTCACCACCACGTGCACCGGCTTGTTCGTATCGTCCGGGCAGTCATCCCCCTCGCACGTCGGCACCTCCGGCGGCGGGGGCGGCTGGGGCGGCACGTAGGGCGGCTTGGGCGGCGCCACGTACTGCCAGGCCCAGGTGGCCCCGGCAAAGACCCGCACGTTGGGCTCGCCGTAGCCCTGCGTCAGGCCCGGGCCGGCCCCCAGAAAGAAGTTCCACGCATGCCAGCCCACCTTGGCCGCCACATCGATCTCCATCGGGGCCTCGCGCAGGCTGTCGAAGCGATCGTGGGCCAGGCCGTAGTATTCCGCCAGCAGCGTGAACGGTACATCCTTGTAGCGGTAGACTTCGACCTGCGCGCCGATGCCGTAGGTCAGGCCCATGCCGGTGCGAGTGGTCAGCACTTGCTCGGTGGCGGCGAAGAGCCAGCCCACGTTCAGCGCCGCGGTGAAACGGCCATAGGTAAGATGTCCGAGGAGCCGCAGGTTGAAGGTTGGCAGGCGCGAACCGAGGAAGCTGTCGGCGTTGCCGGTGGGCACGGCCAGGTCCCCGGCGGCGCCGATGCCATAGTGGGTGCGGTCCTGGCTCTCGGGGTGGTTGCGCCAGATGACGCCCTTGACCCCGAAGCGCAGGTCTTCCTGCCCGGCCACTGCGTCGGGCGGGGGCGTCTGAAGCGGCTTCCCCGGGTTGTTGTTGTCGATGAGAGAGGGGTAGGTCACCACGTCGCCCCCCTCGTATACGGTCACCGGCAGGGCCAGGCTGAACTGCACCCGGTTCCACAGAGAGAACGCCAGGGACACGTCCGCCGTGACCCGGTGCTTCACGAGCCGCGCCGCGGGATAGCCGCCCAGGGTGTAGACCAGCGGCAGGTCCGAGTAATGCAGGAAGATCTGCGGTACCAGCCCGAGGTGCGGCCCCACGTCGGCCAAATCCAGGGTGAGGATCTTGGCGTTGCCGGGGGCCGGGTGGAAGCGATTCAGGTCGATGGGGGCGGCGCTGCCGATGGCATGCGCCGTGGCCGGGCCCAGAAGGATCGCGGCCAGGCACGATGCCAGCCACCCCCAGGAGGCGGTTCTCTGTCGATGGTGAGGCGCCGCGGTCCATCCAGGTCGCGGCCGAAGCCGAGGCTTGATTCGATCGCAAAGCGCCGCGCTCCAAAGAGAGACACCTTCTATCGCAGGCCCGGTTTCGGGACAGTTCTGCTTGCTGGGACCCATACCCTCTCTCTCGCTCATTGAAGCTGGGTTTTGAAGATCGGCTCGCAGCGACTTCTCGCGGACACTACCACGAGGCCGATAAAGACGCGAGAGGTGATGCTTTCTGTGGAACCTATCCGCTAGTTTCCGGCGGCGGGCAGTTCAAACCAGAAGAGGCTGCCTTGTCCCGGCTGCGAGCGCACCCCGGCCCCCGTGGGCCTCGGCAAGTCGCCGCACCGTGGCCAGCCCCAGGCCGATCTCCGGCTGGAGTTTCCGCCCGGCGCGCACGTAGGGCTGGAACACCGATTCGAGCACATCCGGCGCTAGCCCCGGCCTGGTGTCCTCCACCTCGATTAATATCTGCGCCTCGCGGCGCTCCACCCGCACTACGATGCGCCGCACCGGCATGTCGTCCATATACTTGATCGCGTTGCGCAGCAGGTTCGAGAGCAGGCTGGTCAGGATGCCCGGGGCGCATGCCACCTCGCCGGGCGGCACCGGCGCCACCGACAGGGCGATCTTTTCCTCCTCGGCTACCGGCCGCAGCTCCGAGATCACGTCGTCCAGCACCTCGGAGACGACGCAGCGCGCCCCGGGCTCCGGGCGGGCACCGGCGCGGGCGAAGTCCAGGAGGCCGGCGACGATGCGCTCGGCCCGCAAAAGGCTGCTCCTGCCCCGTTCCACCGACGGACGCAGCTTCTCGTCCAGGACCTCCGAGCGGCGCAAAAGATCCATCGAGAGCGCCACGGCGTAGAGCGGCCCGCGGATGTCGTGGGCCACCCGCCCGGCGAACTGCTCCAGCTCGTCGGCGTCCTTACTTTCTTGTAAGGGACGTAAGGCCGAAGTGGAGCCCTGCTTCGATGCGATCGACCCTGTACGCGGGCAGCCCGACGCGCAGCGACAGGCTTCGGCAGTTCCGACGGGCCGGCGGCCGGCGTCGTTGTCTCAGCTCTCCTACCGGTGACGGTGGTGGCGCCGGCACCGTCAGGTCCCTGGTCGTTGTTATTCCGGCTCGACCTGGTCGCCTGGCTCGATGAGAGTGCCGCCGGGGAAACGCGCGACCGCGCGGCCCTCGCCGAGGACCTGGGCGATCTCGCCGCGGGCCACGTCCCGTTTTTGGCAGAAACGGGCCGGGCCCGGCACCACCGGGCTCTCCAGGGAGGTGCTGGGGCGACACAGCTCCCGGACCAGGCGCACCTCCTATCCAGGCTGAGCCGTCTTGCCGCCCAGGCTGACCTCCACCTCGCTGAAGCCGGCCCGGTGAAGAGCAGGCCCGTGGATCGTCGCCGCGCAAGAGGCCCCGAGGAACAGGGGAAGGAGCATGAACATTCGCATCGTACCGACCTCGATTCGTGGCTATCGCCGACGTGCAGCAAGCTTTGATAGCAACGCATCGCCATCGAGCGTAAGGGGCCCGCCTCCTCCCGGGCAAGTTCTTGCTATTCGCGGCGCCCCCACAGCAGTATCCGTTTGAAGGCATAGAAATAGGGCCGCCGCCGGGGCAGGCGCAGAAGCAGCCGATCGCGATAGCGGTCAACGAATTTCTTGAAAAGCCCTGGATCCAGGTGCCGCTCGTACTCGGTGAGCAGCGTGCCCTTGACCCACTCGACCACGTCCTCGGGGCCGTCCAGGCGGCAGCCATAGATCCGGAGCTGGACCGTCTGCTCCCCGTAGCCCAGGCGATCCAGCAGTTCAGCATAGGCCTCGGGCAAAAGCACCGCCGCCGGCTGCGCCTGTCCGGCGAGAGCCTGCCGGAATGGCTCCTCCTCCGCCACCTCCGCGGCCACCACATGAGAGGGGTGATCGAAGTTCGCCGGCACCTGCACCAGCAACTGCCCCCCGGGCGAAAGGGCCGCAGTCAGCCGCATGAAGAGGGCCTCGTGGTCCGGCAGCCAGTGAAGCGCGGCATTCGAGAAGATCACGTCATAGGGCCCGTCCGCCCCGGACCCGAAGGTAGCGATGTCGCCTTGCTCAAAGCGCAGGCCCGGGGCCGCGGCGCTGCGGGCAAGCATCGCCGCGGATCGGTCCAGTCCCAGGGTGCTCCGCGCGCCCAAATGCTGGTGCAGCTGCCGGGTCAGCTCGCCCGTACCGCAGCCCAGGTCCACAACGCGCGGGGCCGGTGGTTCCCGCTTCGCGAGATCGAGCAGATCGAAGAAAGGCCGCCGCCGCTCGTCGCGGAAGCGATCATAGACCTTGGGGTCCCAGGTGTCCTTCATGTTCGACCTCGGCCCGGGCCCGGGCAACCCGACCCCGCGCAAGACGCCTGGCTGGCTGATTTGCCAGCGTTGCGGGGCATCGCTGACGAAGGAGCAGACCGCCTACGAATACCGCGAGTCCACCGACTGGCTGGTCCTGCGCTGCGCGGACCATCAGATGTGCGAACGCTGGCGGGCCCATGCACGGGTTGCGCTGCGGGCGTGGGAGCAGACGGACGCCCAGGACGGCGTCGTCGCGCACTAGACCCGCTCTCGCATCAAGTGGAAAAGACGCAGTCGTCGCGCAAGATGGATTCACAGCGGCGGATTGTGTAGCAACGTGGCATCGTCGCCGACCAAGTAGACCTCCTGGCCGAAGGCCCAGGCGCCGCGCAGCGGCCTGGGTTGGCCCGCATAGGTCTTCCATCCGCCGGCGCTCCGGTGAAAGAAGAGCCCCTGGGTCGTGCCGCCAAAGTCACCCACCGCGTACAGGTTCGTGCTGCCGGTGCCGTAGATGCCGTGCAGCACCGCGCCGGCCC
>JBBRLA010000421.1:0-7618 GCA_038231615.1 Polyangia bacterium
CTTGAGTAGTCCTTGGCCGAAGTCCCTGTCTGACGTCTCGGCGGCCTCGTCCTCCCCTTCGCAGTCCTCGCCATCCGCCCGGCCCATGGCCTCGCGCACCGCTTCGGGCACCAGTTGCTCCATGCGGGACAGGAAGGAACTGCCGCGCTCGAACTGGATCTCGTTGCTGGTGCCGTCGAAGAGGCCGGTGAACAGGGCCCTCTTGCTCCCCAGGATTTCCGCGATGCGCGCCTCGATGCCGTATTCCGTGACCACATTGTAGACATCAATGGGCAGCTTCTGCCCGAGGCGATAGATGCGGCTGATGCGCTGCTCCAGGACGGCCGGGTTCCACGGCAGCTCCAGGTTGATGCAGGCGCTGGCCGCTCGTTGCAGGTTCAGCCCCACTCCGCCGGCATCCGTCAAGAACATCACCCGCGTCTGCGGATCGTCGTGGAAGTCGACGATGTTCTGCGTCCGCCGCTTCCCGCTCTCTCCCCCGGTGAAGAACACCGCCCGCGCCCCTGCTTCCCGCAAGATGTCGCCCAGCACCCAGTCCGACAGACGCAGCATGCGCCGCCACTGGCTGAAGATCACCACCTTGCGCTCCTGGTCGATGACCAAGTGCCGCACCAGCTCGCGCAGCATCTCCAGCTTGGGGGAAAAGAGCCCCTCGCGCAGCGCCTGATGGGGCGCCTCCGCGTCCCGGATCGCCGGCCACACCTCGGGGAACTGGAGCTGCGCCATGCCGTTCGAGATGATGCGCTGGGTGGTGAGCAGCATCATCAGGCGCAGGTGCTGGATCAGGGAGTCGTGGGCCTCGCGCTGCTGCCCGGTCATCTCCACCGGGACGCGGGTGTCGGTGCGCGCCGGCAGCTGCGTCAAAACCTTTTTTCTCACGCGGCGCAGCATGCAGCCCGACAGGCGCTGCCGCAGGGTGTCCAGGTGGCGCGCCCCGCCCACGCCATTGTCGCCCGTCATCGCGTGCCATGGCCCGAGGCGCCACTTGGGCTCGATGGCCAGCGGCGCGACCCAGTCCAGGATGGAGGCCAGCTCGTCCAGCCGGTTCTCCATCGGCGTCCCCGTCAGTACCAGCCGATAGGGCGCCTTCAAGGTCTTCACGTAGGTCGCGGTCTTGGTCGCCCAGTTCTTGATGCGCTGCGCCTCGTCCAGCACCACCAGGTCGGGATCGAAGCGGTGGATATCGGGCAGATCGCGCAGTACCTGCTCGTAGTTGACGAGCAGGAAGCCGGTCTGGGTCTTCTTGTACAGAGCCTCCCGCTCCGCGCGGGTCCCCTCCACCATCACCAGGGGCGTGTCCGTGAAGTGCTGCCACTCGCGCAGCCACTGCGGTTTGAGGCTGGCCGGGACAAGGAAGAGGCCGCGGCGCACGCGGCCCGCGTGCCACAGCACATGAGCGGCGGCGATGGCCTGCGCCGTCTTGCCGAGGCCCATGTCGTCCGCCAGGAGCAGTCTGCCGAGGGTCAGGAAGCGGGCCACGCCCTCGACCTGATAGGGATAGAGCGGGCACTTGAGATCGCGCAGATGACGGCGTAGGTGAGTCGGGAGTTCTGCATCCCGAAGAATTGACGAGAGCGCCTCTTTCTCTTCCGCCAGCAGCGTGACCAGTGCCGGGTCGCAATCGGGCTCGCGTTCATCGAGGAAGACGAAGAGATCGCCCACCAGGGCCAGGCGCTTGCGCGGATCGTTGGCGTGGGCATCGGAGAGGGAAAGCGTGCCCGTCCGGCCGCTCGGGAACCAGCGCCGCGCCCGGCGATGCTGCACATTGTTCTCCGGGCTTGGCCCGCTCTCCCAGCGCACCTGCATCAGCAGGTCTCCGGGTCCCAAAAGCGGACGCACCGGATCGAAGAGGAGCCGGGCTGGCCGCACCGCTGCGGCGCGCTTCTCGTGTTCCACAAGGGCCGCGGCGAGCTTGCGCGGGTGGGTATGGACTCCGTTTAGCAGCGTGAGCAGGTGCTTGCACAGGCCCATGGAACTCTTGAGGTAGTCCGGGCAACCGCACCGCCCGATGGGAGAGCCGGCGCGCACCCCTTCGAGCAGAGTGACGTAGGGGCGCACCCCGCCGCCCTTTCCGCGGCGTCGCGTCTGATAGCGGCCCAGAACGCGCCCGCCCGGCGGACGCGCGGCGATCTGAAGCCGGTCCTTCTGGACGGAGCCGATCCGCCGCAGGAGCGCATCCAGGGCGGCCCGCTGCACCGGCCAGTCCCCCCCGACGCAAACGGCCAATACCTGCCGCACCAGCAGGTCGGCCGGGATGGACAGGGTCTTGCGCCGGGCCTGGTCCATCAACTCCTGATAGGCCTCCAGTTCCTCGACGGAATCGAAGACCGACGGCGCCTGATGGACGGCTTCCTGAGTGGCGAGCGGCGCTTTCTTGCTTCTCTTGGCGATGGGCATGGTGGCTACATAGCTCGGAAGCCCCGGTGTTGGCAAGGGCACGATTGACCTACACTCCCTGCCCGGGGCCAAACCCGCCTCGCTTCTCCTACGCTCTCAGCGGGTTTACCCAGCGCAATTTGGGAAAGCGGCCGAAGTCCGTGTCATTGGGTTCCCCACCCACTCCAACTGGGTTCCCTATCCACTTCGAGTGGGTTCCTCACCCACTCGGGGTGCGTCTCTGGCGCCTTCCCCGGGCCGGCCTGATCCTGGGCGTGGCCGAGGACGGCATCACCATCCAGACCAAGGCCGCTTCCGCCGAATACGTGGTCCAGGAGGCCCTGCATTTGAACATGAACACCCAGTCGGTGGCCCACGCCCGGCTGCGGGCCCCGGGCTTGGCCGCCAAGATCAAGGATCTGGGCATTCCGGTGGACCTTGCTGGAGCCCAGCGTGGTGTTCCTGGGCGGCTCGTCGATGACCGCATTCCCACCGCTGATGACCGCATTCACCGCTTCGAGAACAGGTAGAGCGTCCGCGGGTAGCCCACGTTCTTGCCGTAGGGCCAGCCGTCCATCGGGTCCCAGCCAGTCTCCGTGACCGGGGCACCTTACGCCAGGTCGAAGAGCAGCACCTCTGCGTCGCCGGTGCCGGTGCCAGTCAACGACACGATCGGTTCCTGGCTCAGCGCAGCGCCGTCCCCGGCGGAAAGGTCGCTCCCGTTCAGTGAGATCTCGCCCTGGGTGACCTGCACCCACGCGTGGCGCCCCGGCGAAAGCTCCAGGCGGACCTCCTGCCCGGGGGAGAGCAGCGTGGCGTAGAGGTTCACATCCTGGTGCACCGTCACCGAACCGTCGCGGCCGTCGCGAGAAGCGACCCGGCGCAGCTTGCCGCGCTTCTCTTCCTCGCCGAAGGCCTTTTGCTCATACCCCGGGCCGATGCTCCTCGGCTCCGGCAAGAGCCAGATTTGCAGAAAATGAACGGGTTCGGTTTTCGAGTCGTTGAACTCGCTATGCGAGACCCCGGTCCCGGCGCTCATGCGCTGCACATCGCCGGGGCGGATCACGGATCCGGTGCCGATGCTGTCCTTGTGGGAAAGCGCCCCTTCCAGCACGTAGGAGATAATCTCCATGTTCTGATGCGGGTGAGTGGGGAACCCCGCGCCACCCCGGACGCGGTCCTCGTTGATCACCCGCAGGGAGCGGAAGCCCATGAAGCGCGGATCGTGGTAGCCGGCGAATGAAAACGTGTGGTAGCTGTTCAGCCAGCCATGGTCGGCATGGCCGCGATCGTGTGCCTTGCGAATGTTGATCATGAGGTCCTCCGAAACGGAGGGTTCAAGTTAAGCGCGATCGAGGGAATGTCAAGACAGGGGCTACCGCAGCGCAATCGTCCGGGTCCGCCAGTCCGCGGATTGCCAGTTGCGAAAATTCATCAGCCGATCCGGCGAGCGGGCCTCTTTCTCCACCGTCAGGTCTTCCAGGCGCAGCACTTGAAAGTCGCGGTGGACCGATCCGTTCACCAGGGCCTCGCGCACCACCAGCAGACGCGAGCCATCTGGCGACCAGCCGGCTTGTTCCACATACCCCAGCTCCGGGTCCACCGGCGCCGGTGCCAGGATGTCCATCCGCCAGCCGCCTTCCTCTGCGGGCGCCTTGCGGAACACCCACAGTTCCACCCACCCCGAAAGTGGCTGCACCGCCAGTGTCAGCGCCGTCCCCCGCGGCGCCGTCCGCGACGAAGCGGCCCACACCAGGCCGTAGGTGCAGTGCAAAAGCTTTGGCGCCGCCTTCGCATCTTCGATGAGCTGCACGCAGGTCTGCCCCGGCTCTCCCGCCCGAATCCGCAGGGCCACGCCCGGCTTCGGCGTGGACAGCGGCCCCGCGGGCTCTCCCGCCCAGCGCGAGGCGCCCACCCGCACCGCCACCTCCTCATAGAGTTCCGCGTCCTCATCCAGCACATCCGCCCGGGTGATCAGCGCCAGTTCCTTCACCGCCTCCGCGCTGGCCGTCGCGGCCCCCTTGCCATCGCCCCGGCGCTGGTAGTGGTAGGTCAGGTCCGAGAGGGTTTGTGCCCGACGCAGGCGCAGCTTGTTCGCCACATGCGCCGGGACCTCCCGCGGGTCGGCCTTCGCCAGCACCCCCAGCCGCCACTCCCGCAGAGCTTGCGCTTCGCTTTCGCGAAGATTGGGCGGTTCGCATCCCGGCCGCGCCAGGGCCAGCGCCGCCCGTGCCCGCTCCGCCGCGTCCCCGCCCAGGGCCAGCACCCGCCGGAACGCCTCGCCGTCGTAGCACACCCGCGCCCGGTCTTTTCCCTCGATGCTCTTCATCACCACGCCGTAGCTCGTGGCGACCTCCAGGTGCGCCGCCAGGGCCGCTTCTCCCGGGGCGCCGGTGGAGCGGGAGGCCGAGGCCCGCCGCGCCAGCCGGTCGGCCATGGTCCCCAAGGCGTCGAAGATCTCCGTCCCCACCGCCCCTGCGGGGGCGGCCTTCAGGTACAGGGCGGCGTACCCGATCCCCAGGGCCTCTGCCCCGGGGGTATCGCGCAGGAAGTCGACCACCGCGTGGAGCATTGGGGCGCTCGACGCCTGAAGTGGATAAGTGCGCACCTGCGAGGGCCGCACATAGCCCGGGCGCTCCCGGCGATGGTCGTAGACCTGGACAAACCCCGCCTTCTCACCCCGGACTTCCAGCCAGTCGCCGCGCCACATCACCGCCTGTCGCGGGGCGGTGTCATGGGGCGACGCCCGCAACGCCGCCTGATCGTCGATCACGATGGCCGCCGTCAAGAGCATCGCCAGCATGACTATTCCCCTTCCTCGGCGTCGTCGCCGGTTTTCTTTCCATTATGGGATTTTTTGTTTTCCTTCTGTCCGCCGCCGAGCAAACCCCCGGCGAAGAAACCGCCCGCGGTGGGCGGGGCGATGATCACCTGGATCTTGTCCGAAAGCTTGTCCGCCAGGGTCTTCTGGATCAAGAGCGGGTTTTTGGCGATCAGCGCCGACTCCCGGGCCATTTGCTCGGAGGCGGCCTTGCCGGTGATCTCCATGCGGTAGGCGTCCGAATCGGCCAGCTTGCGCCGGGAATCCGCCTCGGCACCGGCCTCGATGCGCCGGGCGTCAGCCTCGCCCTCGGCCAGCTTGACCCGCTGCACTTTGGAAGCCTCGGCCTCCAGGCGGCGCTGCTCGATCTCTTTCTGCTTGAAGGGCAGCACATGCTGCATCGCCTCTTCCTTGGACTTGGCGGCGATGATCTCCTCGCTGCCCGCGGCCTCGGCGGCCTTCTGGCGCTGGACCTTCAGGGCCTCGCCGTCCAGCGCCGACTCCTTGACCTTCTTCTCCTTCAGCTCCAGGGTGTAGCGCATCTTCTCCGCGTGCAGTTCCTCGGAGAGCAGCGCCTCCAGGCCGGCGCGATACTCCGCGGGCAGGTCCACGTTGCCCAAAAACACCGTGCGCACCAGGATGCCATCGCTGGCAAGAAGGCCGCGCAGCTCATCCGTCACGGCCTGCTGGATCTCGGCGCGATGGGTGGAGAATATCTCGCGCACGGTGTGTTTGGCGAAGGTGCGGTGCAGCACCCCATCGACCACGGAATTCACCAGTCGATCGCCCAGGTCATCGGGAAGCTGCCGGGCCATCGCGCCGATGCGGGTCGGGTCCAGGGCGTAGCGCACCGCCACCTCGACCCCCAAGGACAGCCCTTCGACGGACTGGTAGGGAGCGTCGCCGCCCGACTTGGCGCTGCCGGTGGGGCGGTAGATCTGCTCCCGCAGGGAGTAGCGGTGCAGCTCGTGGACCCCGGGTAGCACCACGGTAAAGCCCTCGGTCTCGACCTTCATGCTCCCGGTCAGGCGGTTGAAGCGCACGCCGATCTCCCCGGGGGCGATGGTGCGCAGGGGATGGGACAGGACAATGAGCGCTACGATGCCACACAGGGTCGCCGCGGCCAGGATGCGGCGACCGCGCTCGCTGCGCAGGATCTCCATCAGGCCCAGGACCACCGCCCAGGGGACGGCGCGAAGGAGATAACCGAGACGAACAAAGAATTTTCCGATCGGGCGAAGGAACTTCATGACTGCCTCCTGTTTCCCAGAAAGGCCATTGCATCCGCCGGGCCAAAGGCAACCCCCTGAATTCACATGGCGATGGCGACGCCGGTTGCGCCTGGGGCAGGATGCGATCTATAGAAAGGAGATCCGGGCCCGGCCACAAAGCCTGCGCGCCCATCTGGATTTCCCTTCGGGGCCGTTCCCCCTTGCATCGCTTTGAGCTGTGGTCTTTCGCGGCCAGCGGCTTACACTGGAGGCGATGGCGTTTCTGTTCATGGGCCTTCTGGCAGCTTGCAGAATCGGCCCGCTCCTCTATCTGTTCCCGGGTCGCGGCTTTCTTCTGCTGCGGCTGATCCTGCTCGGGCTGGCGACCGCCTTCTTCTATCCACTGCTGCAAGGACCGGCGGAAGGCCTGGCGCGGGCCGCCAGCCAGTCTTCTCCCGACGTGTGGATGTTGCCGCTGACCTTCGGCAGGGAGCTTCTGGTCGGGGCCACCCTGGCCCTCTGCGTCAGCGTGCCCTTCGTAGCGGCGCGGAACGCGGGCCTGCTGCTGGACGTCGCCGGCCTGGGGATGGACCGGGAAGAAAGCGGCCCGCTGTCCCACATCTTCCTGACGTTTGCGCTCTGCATCTTCGCGATGCTCTCCGGCCCGCTGGCGCTGCTAAAGTCGCTGGCCACCAGCTATGAGGTGATCCCGCTGGGCGTCCCCCTGAGGGTATCCTCCACCCCGATCCTCGAGATCGTCGGCCGCTTCTTCTCCGCCACGCTGCTTCTGGCCGCCCCTTTCCTTGTCGGGCTCCTTCTGGCGCAGGCGCTGGTCGTGATCCTGCGGCGCCTGTTCAGCAAGAACCCCGCCGTGCCCGGCGTGAAAAGACAGTCGCTGCCCTTCATGATCCTCGTGGCCCTGGTGCTTTACCTGGGCTACCAGGCCGCGCTGGCCAACCTCCACGGACAGTTTATTCACCTGCCCGGCGCCCTCAAGGACGTTTTGCCTCGACTGGCCGGGCCGGGAACGCGCTAAAGTCCGCCCATGCAAGCCCCAACCGATGACTTCGAAGCCTGCCTGTTCACCTACGGGCCACACGCCGGCTTGCCTCACGCCGTACTCCCCTACCGCCTGCTTTCGCCTGGCCCCGGCCCAAAGGGCCCGGTCCCGCTGGTGCTCTTCCTGCACGGCGCGGGGCAGCGTGGCGAC
>JBBRLA010000422.1:0-7607 GCA_038231615.1 Polyangia bacterium
ACCATGAATGGAGCGACTCGCTGCACCATGGCCGACTTGCCGAATTCGTACAAGATGTACCAGCGAATGAGGTCCATCCGCCCATCGCGCATCGGCGCGCCCAGCGCCCCGATCATCGCGATCACCAGGCCCAGGATGCTCTCCGGCCCTCGGTGGGAGTCCTCCATCAGGCCCACCAGAGGCGCCGGGCTCTTAAACCGGTCGATGAGGTACTGCCCCGGCGTGGTCAGGTCTTTGACAATCTGGTTGATGAGTTTCTCCGGGGCTGGTAGGGTGCTGCGCATGTTCGAGCAGGCTTTCAAGAACATCGACGACATCCTGTGGAAGGAGGCGGGCTGCACCACCGAGCTGGATTATACCGAGCAGACCTCCTGGCCGCTGTTCCTGAAGTACCTGGACGGGCTGGAGCAGGACCTGGCCGACGCGGCGGCGCTGGAGGGCAAGAAGTACAGCTACATCCTGGAAAAGCCCTACCGCTGGGAAAGCTGGGCCGCGCCCAGGGGCAAAGACGGCAAGGTCGACCACAACCGGGCCCTGACCGGCGACGACCTCCGCGTCTTCGTCAACCAGAATCTCTTTCCCTACCTGCACGGCTTTAAGCAGAAGGCCACCGGCCCGAACACCATCGAGTACAAGATCGGGGAAATCTTCGGCGAGATCCAGAACAAGATCGTCAGCGGCTACAACATGCGCGAGGTCCTCGACCTGATCGATACCCTCCGCTTCCGCTCCCA
Source organism: Polyangia bacterium (assembly GCA_038231615.1). Lineage (GTDB taxonomy): Bacteria > Myxococcota_A > Polyangia > Palsa-1104 > JAEUJZ01 > JBBRLA01. Next base: position 735 of record JBBRLA010000422.1, read on the forward strand.
GTCCGAGAAGCATGAGTTGTCGCACCTGTACGAAGCCAAGATCAAAAATATGGGCAACGCCGGACGCAACGGCGGCGAGTATTACACCCCGCGCCCGCTGATCCGCGCCATCGTCAAGGTGGTGCAGCCCAAGATCGGCGAGCGCATCTACGACGGCGCGGTGGGCTCGGCGGGCTTTTTGTGCGAGGCCTACGATTATCTGAAGCAGACCTATCCGAAGCGCACCGTGGCGCAGGACCGGCTGCTTCAGGAGCGCACCTTCTACGGCAAGGAGAAGAAGTCCCTGGCCTACGTGATCGCGATCATGAACATGATCCTGCACGGCATCGAGGCGCCCAACATCCTGCACACCAACACGCTGACGGAGAACCTGTCCGACATCCAGGACAAGGACCGCGTCGACGTGGTGCTGGCCAACCCCCCCTTCGGCGGCAAGGAGCGCAAGGAGGTCCAGCAGAACTTCCCCATTCGCACCGGCGAGACGGCGTTTCTGTTCTTGCAGCATTTTATCAAGATGCTCAAGGCCGGCGGGCGCGGCGGCGTGGTCATCAAGAACACTTTCTTGTCCAACACCGACAACGCCTCGGTCAGCCTGCGCAAGCTGCTTTTGGAGAGCTGCAACCTGCATACGGTGCTCGACTGCCCCGGCGGGACGTTCCAGGGGGCGGGGGTGAAGACGGTAGTGCTCTTCTTTCAGAAGGGGACGCCCACCAAGAAGGTGTGGTTCTATCAGCTTGAGCCGGGACGGAACCTTGGGAAGACCAACTCGCTCAATGACGGGGATCTGGTGGAGTTCGTGGAGTTGCAAAAGACCTTTTCGGACTCGCCCAAGAGTTGGAGTGTAGACGTTAGCGGCATTGACAAGACGACGTTCGACCTCTCCGCGAAGAACCCCAACGGCGGCGAGGAAGTCATTCACCGCGGCCCGCTGGAGATCATGGACGAGATCGCAGCGCTGGATGCGGAGAGCGTGGAAGTGCTGGAGAACGTCAGGGCACTACTATGACGGTGGGATGGGTGGAGAAGCGACTTGAGGAGATTGGAAGGACGCAGACAGGATCGACACCCATGACTTCTGAAAGAGACAACTACGGCGATTTTATTCCGTTCGTGAAACCGGCGGACTTTAACGTAGACGGATCGCTGGACTACGAAAACGATGGTCTCACAGTGAAAGGATTGTCGGAAGCGCGCAAAGTCGCTGCACGATCAGTGTTGATGGTCTGCATCGGGGCGACCATCGGAAAATGTGGCTATTGCGAACGCGACATAACGACAAATCAGCAAATCAATGCATTCACGCCGTTCAGCGACGTATCTTATAAATTTCTCTACTATCAGATGCTCACGGAAACCTTCCAGAGAAAGGTGCTCTTGAATTCTGGGCAAGCCACTCTGCCTATCATCAATAAGTCAAAGTGGAGTGCCTTGACGGTGGTGGTTCCGTCGAAGTTGGAAGAACAGCAACGAATCGTCGGCATCCTCGATGAAACGTTTGAGGGCATTGCCACGGCCAAAGCCAACGCCGAAAAGAACCTCCAAAACGCCCGCGCCCTCTTTAAAAGCTACCTTCAATCTACGTTCACCCAGCCCCGTCCAGGGTGGACGGACACAACTATCGGCCAGCAGATCCACTTCATTGACTATCGAGGAAAGACACCCGTGAAGACCGAGCACGGCATACGGCTCATCACCGCTAAAAATGTGAAGATGGGATATCTTCAGCAAACCCCGATGGAGTTTGTGGCGCCTGGGTCATACGAGAGCTGGATGACTCGGGGCATACCCCGGTTCGGAGATGTACTTTTCACTACGGAAGCTCCACTTGCGAATGTTGCCCAGCTTGACACCGACGAGAAGGTTGTTTTTGCGCAGCGCATCATCACTATGCAACCAGACCGCTCAAGGCTCGACAGTACCTTTCTGAAATACCTGCTTCTTTCTCAGCCCGTACAGCAACGCATACTAGCGAAGGGCACGGGTGCAACGGTAAAGGGCATCAAAGCCAGTCTTCTCAGGACGATAGAAATTTCGTTTCCAAAATCCATCGCTGAGCAGGAACTGTTAGTTGACAAACTCGACGCGTTGACCGAGGAGACCCAACGCCTCGTCTCCATCTACCAGCGCAAACTCGTCGCGCTGGACGCCCTGAAGAAATCCTTGTTGCATCACGCTTTCACTGGCCAACTCTAAATTGGTGATCAGCAGCGGGTGGCGGCGTAGGGGGGGACCTCCCTACGGACTCGCATTCGCGAGTCCGCGTGGGCCCGCCGCCACAGCGGTGGGGGGAAACCCGCAGCCGATAGGACCCGCGGTGGGCACTTTGTTGCGGGGATTAGTGCTGAGTGATGTCCATCGCGCCCGAATCCTCCTGACGCCAGCCTCGATGATTTCTCCTCACACCCATTAGTACCCACAAATGACGCTTGACAACACCATGAGTGGGCATGAACATCCAGTGCACAGGAGGTCCCACCACGGAGCACAACCCCAAAAAGTAAAAGGCCCCACGGTGGTTGCACACCGTCTCCCGAAGGAGCAAGGGGGCCAGTATCCGCGAGGGTGAGCCCGTGGACCATGGAAAGGTGCCACGGGATATGAAACGGAAGCAAGCAGCAAAGCGGACTGCGGGCGACAGGGTACGTTTGACCGTCTATCTACCCAAGGACGAAGCGGCGCAACTGCACGAATTTCTTGAAAAATTGCCGTTCAAGGTGAGCGTTTCAAACTTCGCCGCGACGGCAATCAAGGAATCAATCGCCCGCCTCCAAACGGATGGGATCGTCATCCCGCCCCGGTAGGTACCGCTCACCGTCTCCCGAGGCCGCGCCGTCGTCGTCGCCGCAAGGAGATATCCATGACCATGTGCTGCGTGTGCCATCGTCGAAAAGGCAGCCAATCCCACTTCGACGAGGACCTGATCGGGCTGCTCTGCCCGCGGTGTCACTTCGACCTCGTCAGGTTCCTGCTCCTTCTGATCGAGGTCTCGGTGACGTTTCGCGCCCTGGACACGGGCCTGACGTTGAGATTGCTAAAAGCGATGATGAACCTCGGGGCCCGCTGATCCCCGGATCACCCCCACCTCGGTCTTGTCCGCCTCGAACGAAGCCTCGCTGCGCAAAGGGGAAAAAACCGACACGGTCTTGCGGCCAATCTTCAACACTTCTCGATATGACAATTGCATGCAGACGACAACGTAGTAAGATGTACATCTCATGTCGAGTTATACTGTGGCCCAGGCCCGCAACCACCTCTCCGATCTGCTTGACGAGACCGGGACCGGCCCCATCGAAATCACGCGCCGTGGCAAGCCGGTGGCCGTGGTCCTGTCGCTGGACGAATACCGGCGCCTGTCTGGAATTCCGCGGATCGTGGACAAGATCCGCGACTATCGCGAGCGCAACGCCGCGGTGCTTGCCGAGATGAGCAATGAGGACTGGCCCGTGCCTCAGCGCTCCCCCGGACGCCATAGAAGCCCATGGACCTAGTCTACCTGCTCGACACCAACATCCTCACCAACCCCGGCCGGCCGCAGCCGGATCTGCGCGTGCTGCAGAAGTGGAATGAGCACGAGGCGCAGATTGCCACGGCCTCCATCTGTTGGTACGAGGCGTGGTATGGGGCACTGGACCTGCCCAAGGGCAGAAAGCGCCGGACCATCGAGGACTATCTGGAGAGCATCTCCGAGATGTAGATCCTGCCCTTCACGACCGAGGCCGCGCGCTGGTGGGCAGAGCAGGAGGTCCGCCTGCGGAAGATGGGCCTGCAGCCCACGCTGGAGGATGGGCAGATCGCGTCTGTGGCCTATGTGAACAATCTCATCGTCGTCACCGACAACGTGAAGCACTTTGGTCCGTTCGGCCTCCGCATCGAGAACTGGATGAGCCGGGCGGCGTGATGCGCTGACTTCCGAGCACCGCCTGGGCCTCATCGGAGGCGTCGCCGTCGTCATCGAAGCGAAGAGCGGTGTTTGGGCCCACGACCTGAAGCCTGCCCCAGCCAGAGCGGGTGAGCAAGGCTCAAAGGGGGCGAACCAAACAGCCTGTGCAACCAAAGCGGTTTTGATGTATGGTTACCGGGGCCAAAATGAACGAAGCCGAGACCCGGGCCGAGCACATCGATCCCGCACTCCGGGAGGCGGGCTGGGGCGTCGTCGAAGGCAGCCGCATTCGCTGCGAATACCAGATCTCCCCCGGCCGCCTGGAGGGCGCCGGCAGGCGCGGCAAGGGCCTGACCGCCGACTACGTGCTGGAGTATCGCAACACCCGGCTGGCCGTGGTCGAGGCCAAGGCGTGGGACAAGGAGCTGACCGAAGGCGTCGGCCAGGCCAAAAACTACGCCGCCAAGCTGTCCCTGCGCTTCGCCTACGCCACCAACGGCCGGGGCCTGTACGCCATCGACATGCACACCGGAGCCGAAGGCGAGCTGCAAAGGTACCCTACCCCGGACGAGCTGTGGGGCCGGATCTTCGCCGATGCGAACCAATGGCGCGACCTGTTCGCCGCCGTCGCCTTCGAGGACAAGGGCGGCTCCCACCCGGGCCGCTACTACCAGGACATCGCCATCGGGCGGGTGATGGACGCCATCGCCGGGGACCGTCAACGCATCCTTTTGACCCTGGCCACCGGCACGGGCAAGACCTTCATCGCCTTCCAGATTGCCTGGAAACTCTTCCACAGCCGCTGGAACCTGGGCCGCGCCCCCACCCGCCGGCCGCGCATCCTCTTTCTGGCCGACCGCAACATCCTGGCCGACCAGGCCTACAACGCCTTCTCGGCCTTTCCCGAGGACGCGATGGTCCGCATCGCGCCACAGGACATTCGCAAGAAGGGCAAGGTGCCGAAGAACGGCAGCCTGTTCTTCACCATCTTCCAGACCTTCATGAGCGGGCCGCCCAAGAACGGCCAACCGTCGCCTTACTTCGGCGGCTATCCGCCCGACTTCTTCGACTTCATCGTCATCGACGAGTGCCACCGGGGCGGCGCCCACGACGAGAGCAACTGGCGCGGCATTTTGGAATACTTCGCCCCCGCGGTGCAACTCGGCCTGACCGCCACGCCCAAGCGCACCGACAACGTGGACACCTACGCCTACTTCGGCGATCCGGTTTATGTCTACTCCCTGAAGCAGGGCATCAACGACGGCTTCCTGACCCCGTTCAAGGTGAAGCAGATTTCCACCACCCTGGACGAATATGTCTACACCCCGGACGACAAGCTGGTCGAGGGCGAGATCCAGACCGGCAGGCGGTATGAAGAGAAGGACTTCAACAGGATCATCGAGATCAAGGAGCGGGAAGCCCACCGGGTAAAGATCCTGATGGACCAGATCGACCAGTCACAAAAGACGCTGGTGTTCTGCGCGACACAGGCCCACGCCCTGGCGGTGCGGGACCTCATCAACCAGATCAAGCACAGCGCGGACCCGAACTACTGTCAGCGGGTGACCGCCGACGAAGGCGAGCTGGGCGAGCAGCACCTGCGGGACTTTCAGGACAACGAAAAGACGGTCCCGACGGTCCTGACCACGTCCCAGAAGCTGTCGACCGGCGTGGACGCGCGCAACATCCGCAACATCGCCTTGATGCGCCCGATCAACTCGATGATCGAGTTCAAGCAGATCATCGGGCGGGGCACCCGGCTTTACGAGGGCAAGGACTATTTTACGATCTACGACTTCGTCAAGGCCCATCACCACTTCAGCGACCCGGAGTGGGACGGGGAGCCGGCCGAGCCGGAGCCGAAAGGGCCCGGGTATCCGCCCCGCCCGCCGGCCTCATCGGACGAGGCCCGGGACCGGGGGGGGGAGTACGGCAAAGGTACCCGGATCAAGATCAAGCTGGCCGATGGAAAAGAGCGGTCCATCCAGCACATGATGAGCACCACCTTCTGGCACCCCGACGGGACGCCGATGTCGGCGCAGCAGTTCATGCAGATGCTTTTTGGCAGCTTGCCGGACTTCTTCAAAAACGAGTCCGAGCTGCGGGCCCTGTGGAGCGAACCGGAGACCCGCAAGAAGCTCTTGCAGGGGCTGGCCGACAAGGGCTTCGGGGGCGAACGACTGGCGGAGATGCAAAAGCTCGTCGACGGCGAGAAGAGCGACCTGTTCGATGTGCTGGCCTACGTGGCCTACGCCCTTCCCCTGGTCAGCAGAGCGGAGCGCGCCGCCCAGGCCCGTCTCGACATCGGCGCCCATTACGACAGCAAGCAGCAGGGCTTTCTCGACTTCGTGCTATCGCACTACGTCACCGTCGGGGTAGAGGAGTTGGACCAGGAGAAGCTCAAACCCTTGTTGCGCCTCAAGTACCACGATTCCATCAGCGATGCGCTGGCCGACCTGGGGCGACCCGAGGAGGTCAGACAGGTCTTCGTCGGCTTTCAGAAATACCTCTACCAGCATCTGTAGGACCCGGGCCCGGCGCCGCGACGGCCTGTCGCCCGCTACACCAGCGAAACCGTCTCCCCGCCGGCCCAGGTGGCGGTGGCGCGGAGTTGGGTGAAGAAGGCCCGGTTTCTGAACTGCGGGTCGCTGGCCTGCTGGAAGCCGAGATACTCACGATCACCCGGGCCTTGGCTGTAGCGCCCACGCGCAGCAGCACTTTCGGACAAGGCTGACTGCGTCGTCATGCTACTCCACTCGCATCGTCTCGCCGCCGGCCCAGGTGGCGCTGGGGCGCAGGTTCATCAGGAAGGCATTGTCCCTTAAGGCCGGGTCGCTGCAATTCTTGAAGCCGACGTACATCTGCCCCTTCACCAGCTCCATGATCTGTCGGTAGGTCAGGTGGCGGAACGCCCAGGCCACTTCCCGCACCAGATCGAAATCCGCCGGGCTGGTCCCCTTGCCGTGCATAAGGCCGGTGAACAGCGCGATTAG
>JBBRLA010000423.1:0-7597 GCA_038231615.1 Polyangia bacterium
CCCATTGCAATACGACACGCGCGTGTCCTTCCGAAGCTGAACTACACCATTGATCCTGTAGATCAGCGACGATAATGATCAGGTTATTTAGTTCCAGCCCCTAAGCCCCTTTGACGTTGAAGCCGAACGCTGGCCAGCCACAATGACTGTTGGAGGAAAACATGTCATCGTCAACCAGGGCACCGGCAACGATCAACCAACCATCAACGACTCTGCGCCCGGCCCTTTTGGGCATCTCCGTGTGCCTGGGGGCGCGCCTCGCCGGACCCGGCGACGGGCCCGTGTCGGTATCGAAGCACGCCCTCACATTTCGTCCCTGCTCGCGGCGTGCGGAGATCGCGGCGCCGATCCGCCGGTCGCAATCGCGACCACCGCGCTGGCGGGCCGGCCTCGCGAAGCGGCGGCTGGATATTCGTTCCAGGTGCTCGCGCAACTCGGGAAGACCGCACCCCGAAACAAGACCCTGGTCAACGACTTCGAACGCCGGGGAATCGACGAGCGCGGCAATGTGTATTTCGGCGCCGATACCGATCTCGACCAGAACGGCAACACCACCGGCGAAGGGCTCTTCGTCGCGCGCCGCGGGAGCGTCAAGACGATCGGGCAGAACGGCGATCTGGCGGCCGGCGGCGGCACGTTTACCTTCTTCGAGCAGGGAGGGATGAACGAGCGCGGCGACGTGGCGGCTGTCCTCTCGCTCGCGCCCGCCGTGGATGGCTCGTTCGGCACCAACGCGGCGCTGTATCAAGCGCGTGCGCCCGACTACGCGCCGACGCCGGTGGTTCAGCCCTTCGTCACGCTTGCGCCTCCGGGCGGAACGTTTCACGGCCCGGAACAATATGCGTCGCGGATCAACGACGCGGGCCGGATCGCCTTTCCCGGGATCTTCCCGACCGCGAACGGCGTCCATGTGCCCGGCGAGACCTACCTAGGTCTCGGCGTCGGCATCTTCGTTGCAGACGGCCACGCGCCGATCCGGAGCGTGGTCTTGCCGGGAGACGGCGCGCCCGGCGGCGGCAGCTTCGACTACGTGAACGGGCCCTGGATCAACGGTCGAGGCGACATCGCCTTCGCCGGGCACCTGACCGGGGAGCAGTGCCGGGAACCGCCGCAGAGCCTCATCCTCGGGTGCCGGACCACCGGCGTCTACCTGCGCCGCAGCGGCGACGACGACGGCGAGAGCGACGCCAGGGGCGCAATCGTGTCCATCGCCCACGGCGGCGATCCGGCGCCCAGCGGTGGGATTTTCCTCAGGGTTCTCGCGCCGGTCCTCAACGAGCATCGGGACGTCGTCTTCGCGGGCCGTCTCGATGTCCCGGGTCCGCCGAGCATAGGGCTCTTCCTCTTTTCGGACGGCACCACGCGGCAGGTGGTGCGTCCGGGGGATCCGCTCCCGGTGGAGGCAATTTTCTCATCCAGAGAGCGCTCCCCTATTACTTCTACATCAATGGGCACGGCGACGTCGTGTTCCGCGCGAAACTCGACAACAGCGATACCGGCTTGTACCTTCTGCCCAGGCGCGGCACACTCCAGCTCGTCGTTCGCACTGGGACGGTGATTCCGGGAATCGGCACGGTCGCCGACATCGAATATGCGATCCTCAACGATCGCGGACAGATGGCCACCTGGGCCATCCTCGACGACGGCACAAGGACTGCTGCTGCTCGCGACCCCCAACGACGATTGAGCCGTGCAAGAGTCGGATAAACCAATCTGGGGTTTGTCCCCCGGACTTCGATGGTGAAGCCCTGGTGGCAGTCCGTATCACTCAAGGAGGCGAGAAATGCAAGCATCGAAGTCCATTTGGTGTTCGGCCCTGGCGCTGCTGTGCGCGTGTCAGGGGACCGACCCGCCGCCGATCGGCCAGCTGAGGGCCGGGGAGCACGGGGCCGGCAAGGACTCGGGCGAGCACCGGGGCCGGCATCGTCACCGGCATCGGCTGGCGTGCGATGACGACCGGGGCCCGCCCAGCTGCACCCACGACTGCTTCACCGAGTATCCGGTGCCCAGCGCCACTGCGGTCCCTCACGGGATCATCGTGGGCCCCGATGATGCGCTGTGGTTCCACGAGGGACCGAGCAACCAGCTTGGGCGCATCACTACGGAGGGTGACTTCACCGAGTTCCCGCTGCCGGACCCGGGCATGCCGGTGGACAAGCGCACCCAGGGGTTCCTGACGGTCGGGCCCGATAATGCGATCTGGTTTACGGAGCAGCCGGTCAACCGGATTGGCCGGATCACGACGAACAGTGACCTCAGCGATTTTCCGCTGCCAAGAGCGAACACGGCCGCCTTCGGGTTCGCTGCCGGATCAGATGGAGCGGTCTGGTTCACCGAGAGCAATGCCGCCTTTGCAGGCCGCATCACCATCGATGGCGAGATCACCGAGTACGCCCTCCCCACTGCCAAGACATCGGTGGGGATCGTACTCGGGCCCGACGACGCCCTGTGGTTCACCGAGCCCCGGCACCAGATCGGCCGCATCACCACCGACGGCAACATCAGCGAGTATCCGCTCAGCTGGCCGGGGTTGGTCCTGCGCCTGGTGGTCGGCCCCGACGATGCGCTCTGGTTCACCGATGCCACGGCTGACAAGATCGGCCGCATCACCACGGACGGAGCGATCACCTCGTTTCCGGTCCCAACCGGGACCTCGCCGGTCGGCATCGCCGTCGGCCCCGACGACGCGCTCTGGTTCACCGGCTTCAAGAGCAATGAGATCCTGCGCATGAGCCTCGACGGCGTGGTCACGGACCGCTTCCCCGTTCCGACCACGAAGTCGGTCCCCTACCATCTGATCACCGGCCCCGATTGCGCCATCTGGTTCACCGAGCACAGCGCCGACAAGATCGGGCGGCTAAAGCTCCACGATCGGGAACGCGAACACGAACACGATTAGCCGTCGCAATCACGGGCGGGCCCCGAGCGAAAAAGGCGCTTGGCTCCTGGTACCTTCCTTCTTGGCATAAATCGTCAGCATCCAGCTCACTCCTTGCTGGGTCTTGGCACAGTAGACGACCCGCAGGCCTCCTCGCTTCCCTCTGCCAGAGCCGGCCCAACGGCCTCACTGACGACTTCGATGGAGCTCCCGCCGGGCCACGAGGTCATGGTATAAGTTGAATATGCGGCCTTTGTGCTTGGATGGGAACCGATGTGGGTAAGAGGGTTGGCCCTTTCCTTGGCCGTGATGGGTCTTGTCGGATGCAAGGACCGGGACCGCGGGCAGCCTGCGGGCGGCGGCGGCACGGCGGCGCAGGTCCCGGCGGATGCCGAGGTGGTGGTCCTTTCCCAGGGGGACCTTGATTCGGTGCAGGGGGCGCGGCTGGCGCTGGAGGCGGCTCTGCGGCTGCCGACAGCGCTGCCCTTGCCCTACCCGCGGGTCGAGCACCATGGGGACCGCTTCCGGGTGGTGCTGGGCCGGGGCAAGTTTGGCGGGCTGCGGCCCTTGCTGGCCACCCTGGGCAAGGAGGCGCAGGTGGTGCGCGCCGGCGAGGGGGGCAATGACGATGTCATCCGCCTAGGCATCATCTGCACCGAGGGCGGCGACGTGCCGCTTTTTGACGTGGCGCTGCCGGCGGCAGGCGACCCCCGGGAGATCGGCCGGGTCGGGCATGGCAAGGTGCTGGTGCTGAAGGAGGAAGAAGATCTCTCGCCGGAAGGAGGCAGCGAGGAGGTCGAGCGGGGCTTTGTCCATGTGCTGGCGCCGCGGGCGGGGATGGTGCGCAGCACCGATCTTTTGCTACCGCCGGATTGCACGCCCCGGGACGAGGACAACGATGATGGCAACGGGCGGCTGCTTTCCGGGGGGCGGCTGTGCCTGACGACGCGCTTCTCGGGCAAAGACGGGGAGGTGAACCGGGCGACGCTCATCGCGGTGACCCCGAGCTACCGCCGCTGCACTCGTTTCTCGGATGCGGGGACGTTCGACAGCTTCGATCAGGACCCGACCGGGACGCAGTTCGCGGTGGAGGACCGCGCCGCCCGCGGGTCCCTTCAGGTGTTCGATGTCGGCCCTGATGGCAAGCTTTTGCAGCGATTCCGCCTGCCGGGGCTCTTGCGTCCGGCCTACCTGGCCCAGGGGCTGGTGGCCACCGTGGAGGATGGGGCGGGGCAGGGGCTGGTGGTGATAGACAATGGGCATGGGGCGCTGCGGGGCCCGGTGCCGGCTGCGCCTCCGGTGCCGGCGCGGATCTTCAACCTGACCGGCGATCGTTTCCAGCCCGCCGCCCCGACCTATCGCCCGGCCGCGCCGACGCTGCGGGAGGGGAAGGTGGTGGTCAGCTTCCAGCAGGGCTGCCAGAAGGCGGAGCAGCGTCGGGTGCGGTCGGTGGCGCGCAAGGATTTCGAGCAGTGCCTGCTGGAGGTCGAGGTCGAGGTCGGGCTGGATGGGAAAGGGGCGAAGCGGCGCTGCTCGCTGAACAACGCTCCCAGCAGCCTGGAAGAACCGCTCGGCACGCCCTGCAGGTAGGAATCTAGGGTCAAAGGTCAGGCGCGGCGGAGAATGAGGGAGACATTGCCGCCCCCCTGCGCGAAGACCGGGACCAGGGCGGCCTCGACCGGCGACTTTCGCGGCAAAAGACACAGGCCGTGCAAGGAGATGGCGGGATCCGGCTGCTCGCAAAAAGAGGTACCGGGAAGGGCCTGTTCGGAAAGGGCGTAGAGCGCGGCGGCCAGGCGCAGGCCGGGGGACATCATCGACTCGCCGATCTGTCCGATGATGGACGAGATCGGCACCCGATCCGCGGCGGGGCCGAGGGCCTGGCGCAGGGCCAGCGTCTCGATGAGATCGAGGTCGGTGCCGTTGCCGCCGCCGGCGATGTAACCCAGGGCGGAGGCGGGCAGTCGGGCCTCAGAAAGGGCCTGCTGCACCGAACGGGCGGCCCCGGCGAATTCGGGCGCGCTGCCCGGGCGGCGCCAGCCAATGCGCGGGCGATCGTCGCCGGCCCTGCCGATCCCGGCGATTTCCGCCAACACTCGGGCCCCGCGGCGGCGGGCGGCGTCGAGGCGTTCCAGAAGGACCAGGACCGCGCCTTCGCCCAGGGACATGCCCCCCCGGCGGCGGTCGTAGGGGCGCATCGGCGCATCGGGGTGGGAAAGGGGGCACAGGCGATCCCAGGCGTGGGCCGTCCAGGGGCCCAGCTCGTCAAAGCCGCCGGCCAGGATGGCGTCGGCGCGCCCGCAAAGGAGCTGGTCGCGGCCGGTGGCCAGGGCCTCCGGCACGGAAAGGTCGCGGTGGTTGACGGTGATGTTGGTGCCGCCCAGCTTGAATTCCATCGCCACCATCGCGGCGGCGGTGTTCATCACGGTGGTGGGGAACATCGCCGGGGAGGCGCCCTCGGGCCCGTTTTTGAGATAGCCGGCGGTAAACTCCAGGGTCTGATCGAAGGCGCCCAGACCGGTGCCCAGGATCACGCCGAGGCGATCGCCGGGATAGGCCCGGGTGGCCGCATCCGGCCCGTCGACCGAAAGCGCCTGCCGAGCCGCCACGATGCACATCTGTCCCAGGCGCGGGATGCGCCGCAGCTTCTGCGGATCGATGGCCTCGCGAGCGCCGAAGTCGCCGATGCGGGCCGCCTGAATGGGCCGGCCGCCGGGGTCGTGCCCGGCGGTCACCCACTTGCCGATCGCTTCGCTTTCGGTGGCGATGGCGCTGGTGCCGCTGGAAAGGGCCGCGAAGAACCCCTCTTTGGAGGCCGAAAGGGGGCAGACCAGCCCCAGGCCGGTGATGGCGATCGCATTCGACATGGGTCAGCTCGCTCCCACGGCGTCGCGTTCTGGACGTTGTCGCAAAAAGGCGACGCTGGATTTCGCAGGGTACACGCGGGGGTGGCGGATCCGGGCGGGTCCCCGGTCACGGGCGAGAGATCGTCGGGTGGTCATGCGCGACATCTTTGCTACCATAGATAGGATGATGCGTCCGTCAAAGTCGAGTTCATCCTCTGCCGGGGCGGTGCTGGTGGCCCTCGCCCTGTTCTTTTTTGCCGGACGCGCGGAGGCTGGCCATCTCTTCGAGTTTTATGTAGATGCCTACGGAGGGGGGATGTACGGCACGCCCAAGATCGCCGGCATCACCCTGCCCGGCACCGACGTCCTGGGGAGGCCCTACGGGGACGACTTCTTCCACGATCAGAGCGGGGGCCTTCTGGGCGGCAAGGTGGGGATTGAGCTGCTCTATACGGACCTGTACGTGCAGTTCAACCAGTTCTTCAACGACACCGGTGCGGCTGGCTCCACGGTGCAGCTCATGCTGGGCTGGGACGGCAGCTTCGGATGCCGGGCAACGCCGTGCTGGGCCGGGGTGGTGGGCATCTATGGAGGCGGTATCTTCGGTTTCCCCTATACGCCGCACCCGCCGATCGACAAGGGCCAGCTTGCCACCTACGGGCTGGGGGCGGAGGCGCAGTTTGGCGCGGAGTATAACTTCAACCGCTACTTCGTATTCCAGGCGCTGGGCACGGTGGGTTACCACTACTTGTTCAAGGGCTCAGACGGCTTCACGGTCGACAACTCCGGGTCGGTCACCTACAGCGCCACCCACGGGTTCCACTTCCTGGCGACGGCGGGCTTCCGCTTCCACCTGTATGCGTTGTAAGGGCTGCGGGATCGGGAAATTTGCCACTCCGGGGCCAGACGGTTACTATCGTCGGTGATGCAACACTTGACTGCCGAAGTCCCGGGCCTCCTGGAACCCGCCCTGGTTCGTCACCAGCTTCGCGACTCCGAGGTCCAGCTTGAGCGCCTGGAGTCCCTCTCGCTGATGGTCACCTCGGCGGAGCGGGCCCGCGGCGTCCGGCAGGAAGGGATCGGCCTGCACGAAAGCATGGTGCGGCTGGCCCGGGCCGGATACGCGCCCCTGTCCACCATGCCCTTTGGCAGCTACGTGTCGCCGGAGTTTGACCGCCTGGGCTTGCAGGTCAACGACTACCTGCGTCGGCTGAGGCGGGTCATCGACCACTGTCAGGCCATCGAGTCGATGGTGATCCAGCGGGACCAGGCCGAGGCGGAGCGAGAGCACCGACAGCGTTTCCCCGAGGAGTTGACCCTGCTGGAAGGGCAGCGGGAGATTCTGGCGGCGCTTTATCCCGACCGCTGGCTGCTGCTTCATGATGGGGCGATCCGGGCGGAGTTTGACACCGCGCAGCTCGCCCTGGCCGCCGGGGAAGAGGCCAAGGGGCGGGACGATCAGGGGCGGCCCCTGTTCCTGGTCTTCTGTCACCGCACGCGCTCCCCTCCATAGAGCAGGCGCTCGCGTATACTTGTCCCCGTGGTCTCTTCCTCGCTGCTCGGCAAGCTCCTTACCTCCATCATGATTCCGACGGTGATGACCTTCGCGGGTTTCGGCTTTCTGTGCCACGTGGAGGCCGAGCGGGCGCTGGAGGCGGAGCTCGGGCGGCGCCTCTCGGGCATCGCGGCGGCGGCGGCGGCGCAAATCTCGGAGGAGAGCGTGGCCCTGCTCTCGCCGGGGGACGAGGGCAGCCGCACCTACCGCAACCTGCGGCGCCGGCTCACCGAGCTGCGGGACGCGACGGCGGTGGCGCGGATCTATCTCTTCGACCAGAACCTGCTCTCCCGGGTGGACACCGATGAGGTGACCATC
>JBBRLA010000424.1:0-7596 GCA_038231615.1 Polyangia bacterium
CATCGTGTCGCTTTCCGGGCGGGGCGACAAGGACATGAACACGGCGGCGCAGGCCCTTTCTCTGCACCTGCCGGGGATGCCCCAAAATGGGCAGGGGAGGGCGTGATGGCCGGCCCGATCCAACAGATGCGACCCATCCGACGCATGATTGACGAGCGCTTCGCCATGCTGCGGGCCCGGGGAGAGAAGGCGCTGATCGTGTACCTGACGGCCTTCGATCCCAACCGGGAGCGCAGTCTGCAACTGCTCTTCGACGCGGCCCGAGGCGGGGCCGACGTGCTGGAGATTGGCGTGCCCTGGTCGGACCCCACGGCGGACGGCCCGGTGATCCAGCGGGCCATGCAGCGCGGACTGTCCGCGGGCGCCACCCTGTCCCGGGTGCTGGGGGTCATCTCCGAGCTGCGGCATTCGGTGACGGTGCCGATCGTGTTATTTGGCTATTACAACCCAGTGCTGTGCTACGGCCCGGCGCGTTTCGCCAGGGACGCGGCGCTGGCCGGGGTGGACGGCGTGCTGATGGTGGACCTGCCGCCGGAAGAATCGGACGAGCTGGACCTGCCTCTGCTCGATGTCGGCATCCAGCGGATACCGCGTTTGGGGCCGACCACCTCGCCCCTGCGGGCGGCGAAGATCGCCTCGGGGCCCGCCAGCGGTGGGTTTGCGTATTACGTGGCACTGGCCGGGGTGACCGGCGCCGGGCACCTGAACCTGCACGAGGTGGCGGCGCGCACCGCGGCGTTGCGGCCGGCGGTGAACCTGCCGCTCTCGATCGGCTTCGGGGTCAAGGACGGCGCGATGGCCGCGGCGGTGGCCCGCATCCCGGGTTGCGACGCGGTGGTGGTCGGCAGCGCCATCGTGCACGCTGCGGAGCAGGGCGACGACGTGGCCGCGCTGGTCGCGGGCCTCAAGCGATCAGTGGCCGCGGCGCCGGGGTAGGCGGGTCCATGGGGCGGGCCGGCGATGGCCCCCGCGCCGGTGTGGCCGGTGGTATGGGAAAGGAGATCCTCCATCGCGGAGGCGGACAGAGAAAGGAGCGGCCCGGGGTAGACCCCGAGCCCCACCAAAAGGAGCAGGAGCGGCAGGGCCACCGCCGCCTGGCCAGGGCCCAGGTCATGGGATGGGACGCTCCCGATCATCCGCCGCAGCGCCCGCAGATGGCCGGCGCCAAGGAGCACCTGCAAGAGCAGAGCGAAGGCGGTGGCCAGACGGAACACCGGGAACGCCCCCAGCAGCACCAGCCCCACGCCGACAAAGCCGCAGAGCCCGGGCTGCCCGAGCGCCGCCATCATGGCCACCCCGCGGCAGGCGGGAAGGAGAAGGGGACGTTCGCCAAGCGCCAAGCGTCGCGGTGAGGATGATGAATCGCTCAGGAACACGAGCAGCGCCGCGATCAGCCCCTGAGCAATCGCCTGAAAGAGCGCCCCGCCAAATCCCGTCTGGGTGAAACTGGCCGCTCCCAGGAGGCAAATCCCCCCCTGGGCGATGGCGGCAAAGCCCAGGAAGCGGCGCGGGTCCTCCTGATTCAAGGCGCGGAGCCCGCCATAGAGCAGGGCCAGCACCCCGAAGAGCGCCAGCCCCGGCGCCGCCCAGTGGGTGGCATCGGGCAGGATGCCGTACGCCAGACGCAAGAGGCCGTAGATCCCCAGGCGGGACACCACCCCGAAGAGCAGCAGCGCGACCCCTGGCGGCGCCGCGACCGCGATCTCCGGCAGCCACGGGTGAAAGGGCGCCACCGGGAGCAGCACCAGAAGGGCCAACGACAGCGCGATCCACACGAGTTTGCCGAAGGGCAGCCCAAGGACCGTCAGATCTCCGAAGTGGTTCTGGTAGGTCAGGTTCACCAGATCGAAGCTGTGCGAGACCTGCGTGCCATCCAGAAGGTGCGCCGGCAGCGATCGCTGGTAGAGCGCCCCGATCGACAGCGAGAGCAGCGCGAGGCCCAGGGCGCCCGTGACGAGCAGCCGGTAGGCCGCGGGCCGGCTGCCGTGTCGCCCGATCAACAGGCCAAGCGGCACCAGCAGCATTCCGAAGGACCCGCAAAGGAGCAGCCCGTCCAGGCAAAGCAGCACGCCCAGGAGCCCGGTCTCCATGAAAAGGAGCAGCGCGTAATAACCCCTGGGCGATCCACCAGGCGGACGCGGGCAGACCAACGCGATGGGCCAAAGAAGCGTCGCCAGCAGCAAGAACCCCATCGAGAGTCCATCCACTCCAAGATGCAGCTCCAGCGGCAGGCCCGGCCATGCGGGTGGCGCCTGGACGATGAACTGCATCCCGTAGTTCCCCCGGCCCACGCCGAAGCCCCGGTCAAAGCGCAGGCCGATCCACGCGGCCAGGACCAGCGACACCAGCGAGAAGAGCAGCGCGATCCTCTGGCACCGCCGCTCGCGCGCCCCCTTCGAGGGGCAGAGCAAAAGGACCCCCGCCCCCCCAAGAGGAGCCAGCAGGGTAAAGCCCAGAATGCCCACGTGATCCAGCCCCATGGCCGCCCGAAAGGCCCCGCTAGCTCGGGCGGGCGACGTTGGCGAAGTAGCGTTCCAGGTCGTCGGCGCTGCCGACAAGCTTGCCCTCGTGGAACACCTGGGGGGTGGTGGTCCCGCCGCTGACGGCGCGCAGCGTGCGCGAGGTGATGCCGTGCGAAAGCTCGATCTCCTCGAACGTGTGGCCCTTTTTCCGCAGCAGTTCCTTGGCGCGAGTGCAGTGGGGGCAGCCCACCCGGGTGAACATCGAGAAGAACTGCGGCTTCTCGGCCTTGGGGGAGGCGTAGTTCAGCAGGGTGTCGGCGTCGGAGACCTGGAAGGGGTCGCCGTCCACCTCGGGCTCGATGAACATCTTCTTGATGACGCCGTCCTCCACCAGCATCGAGTAGCGCCACGAGCGGTCGCCGAAGCCCAGGTTGTTCTTGTTGACCAGCATCCCCATGCCCCGGGTGAATTCACCGGCGCCGTCGGGAATCAGGGTGACCTGATCGGCCTCCTGGGACTTGCGCCACTCGTTCATGACGAAGGTGTCGTTGACGGAGACGCAGATGACGTCGTCGATGCCGGCCTTGCGAAACACCGGCGCCAGCTCGTTGTAGCGCGGCAGGTGACTGGTCGAGCACGTCGGGGTGAAGGCGCCGGGCAGGGCGAAGACCACCACCCGCTTGCCGGCAAAGAGCTGGTCCGTGGTCACGTCGACCCAGCGGTCGCCCTGCCGGGTCTTGAAGGTCACATCGGGGACTCGCTGTCCCTCGCGGTTCTGAAGCATGAGCACCTCGTTCATGGGAGTTTGCGCGATCAAGATGCCACTGGCCAGGGGCCCGCGCCATCCGAAGCCTCCGCCCCGTGGCGGAGCGTCCATTCCATAGGCGGCTGCTTCAGCTCGCCCAGGAGTTGGTTGATCTTCGAATAGGGCCGGCTGCCAAAGAACCCCTGGTGCGCCGAGAGCGGCGAGGGGTGGGTGCCTTCGAGGACCCGGTGCCGGGTAGCATCAATGAGCTTGGCCTTCTTGCGAGCATAACCGCCCCACAGGACAAAGACCGTCGGCTGCTGGCGGGCCGAGAGGGCCCTGATGACGGAGTCGGTGAATTTTTCCCAGCCTCGTCCCTGGTGAGAATTCGCCGCGCCGGCCCGCACGGTCAGCACCGCGTTGAGTAGCAGCACGCCCCGCCGGGCCCAGGGGATCAGGGACCCGTTCTTGGGCGTCGGTAACGCCGCCGGGCCGATGTCGGCGACCAGTTCCTTGAACAGGTTCACCAGGGAGGGCGGCGGTGGCACCCCGGGGGCCACCGAGAAGGCCAGCCCATGGGCCTGCCCGGGGCCATGGTAGGGGTCCTGCCCCAGGATCAACACCTTGACCCGCTCGGGGGGGAGCAGGTTGAACGCGGTGAACACCTCGGCCTCCGGGGGGTAGACCGTGGTGGTGGCGCGTTCCTGGGACAGAAAGGCTTCGAGTTCCTTGAAGTAGGGCTTGTCGAACTCGGGCGCCAGCAAGGCCGCCCAGGAGGCCGGCAAGGAATCAACGAGAGGTTTGGCCGTCGTCATGGCGAAAGGGGGGCTCCCGAGGGGACGTTGGATCTCCGACAGGGTAGCACGTGCATCGGGACCGGATCGCGAAGAACGGCTGGCTGCCGGCGGGCCTGTATCGCGGGCGGGGGCGTCGGGGGCCCTTGACAGCCTCCCTCGCGTTCGATTAGTAGTCATGCCTTATTCGGAGTACGCAAATGAAGGCCATCATCGAGATTTTGTTAGAACGCCAGCAACTCAGCGCCGCCGCGTTCGGCGACCGCTATTCCCTGCCGGTGCTGATCCACCGCCTCAAGAAGCCCGACGGCATCAGCCTCTCTGCCGAGACGCAGTTCGCGGTTCGCGCTTCCGGCACGGCCGGCCTGGTCGGCGGCGTTGCCCTGTCCATGGGCCTGGACAATGCCAAGGCCCACATGCATCTGGCCCGCGCCATGGGCTCCCTGGGCGATCACGCCCCGCAGGCCATCGCCGATGGGTCCATCGTGGTCTTTCGCTCCATCAAGCCGCCCGGCGCAAAGGGCATGAGCATCGGCAGGGCAAACGAATGCACCTACTTCCTGCCCTTCCCCAAGATCTCCAAGGTGCACGCCTACCTCAAGGAGCAAGCCGGACGCTGGACCCTCGTCGACGCGGGTTCGCGCAACGGCACCCAGATGAACGGCACGCCGGTCCCCGCGGATGCGCCCGTCATCATCACCGATGGGGCCTCCCTGCAGATCAGCCAGTGCCAGTTCCTGTTTTACACGCCGGCGGGATTTTACCGCATCCTCGGCGAGGGCTGAGCCGCGCCGGGGACCGGGGCGCACAGTCGCAACCCCAGGAGGATGTCTCGCACCGGCAGATCATCAAGGATCTCCCGGTTGGTGCTCCAGTTGGTGATCTGGTCGTAGTACCAGCCGCCGCCGCGCAGCACCGTGCGCCGTTCGTCCCCCGCCTGGTGGCACAGCTCCCAGACGTTGCCCACCATGTCGAAAAGGCCGAAAGGGCTCTGCGAGCGCGGGTGCGCGCCCACCTCGTCGGGACCAAACCCCTTGGGCCGGCGTCCGTAGGTCTCATCAAAGTCGGCGTCGTCCGGGAGCAGCCGATCGCCATGGGGGAAACGCCGCCCATCGGCCCCCCGCGCCGCTCGCTCCCACTCCCGTTCGTCGCAGAGCCGCGCCCCGGGCAGCCGCTCCGTCCGATCCAGCCAGGCCGCGTAGGCCTGCGCATCCTCCCACGAGATCGCCGAGACCGGCATCTTCAACCAGTCCTGGGTCTGCCGCTGCGACCGTTCGCCGTAGCGAATGGGCTCTCCTTCGACGGCGCTGTACTCCATCGAGATCGGGCGGAAGTTCAGCCGGAACGTCCCGCCGGGCAGCTCTTGCAGGCGCAGGTGGCCGTGCAGGTTGCTGCCTTGCGGGGTCCGGCGCCGACGTTCGGCGGGGGGCAGCGCCCGCAGGAAGATCAGCCAGTCGGCGAAGGTGACTTCGGTGCGCCCGATGAGATACCCCTCGGTGTGCACCTGATGCATGGGCTGGGTATGCAAGAACCCCTGGCGCAGGGCATCGTCGTCCGGGCTGCCATAAAGGAAATCTCCCGCCGGCACGTAGACGTAGTCCCGGGGCACCCGTCCCTCTGCCGGCAGATACACCGAGACTGTGCGCCGCTCGTTCCGGGAGAGCAGGATTGGCAGGCGGACGGGCGGACCCGAAGGCGGCGTTGGACCCGAAGGCGGCCCGAAGGAGAGCAGCCACGACCCCTGGGGTACCGCCACCTTGTGCAGCGGCGTTGTCCCCAGCACCCGTTCTGGCAGGAAGGTCCCGCCCTCGGCGCGATACAGGGTCACCGGCGAGCCCGGCGGCTGGCTGTCCACGTCCAGCGTGGCCGGGGCCGAAAGCAGGCGCTCGCGCCGGCCGGTGTCGTCGTAGGTCGGCAGACGGCGCAGGAGTTCGTCCCGCTGGGGCAGGTGGTGCATCGCCTCCAGGAGCAGCACCCGGGAGAAGGTGACATCGGAGAGCAGCCGACGGGTCTCGCTGCGGGGGGGATCGAGGATCAGCGCCGCCTCCAGCTCCTGGCTGGCCACGGCGTAGGCCTCGTCCGCCTGGCCGAACTGGGACAGCGCCGCCGCCCAGACCGTCTCGGCGTCGGCGCTCTGGCCGCGGTCGAAGCGCAAAAGGGCCTCGGACTGGCGCGAAAGCCCCTGATCCCAGCCCTGCTTTCCCCGGCGCATCTGGGGCAGCGCCTTTTGCGTGTGGTCAGCCACCGCGCGGTTGACCGCCCGCTGCGATGCGAAGCGCAGGCCCCCATAGACCAGGGTGGCCATGAGCGGCAGGCTGATCAGCACCGCCCGCCGCAACCGGCGCCGCCGCCGCAGCGCCTGCCGCGTCGCCTGAAGGAACTCCGCCTCCTTGGGCCACAGGTCGGCCTCGTGGACCTGCGCCACGTCCAGGAGCTGCCGTTCTTGCCACAGTGCCTCGGTGGGGCGCCCCAGTCTCTGCCACTCCGCCGCCGCCGCCTCGATGCGCCGACGGGCGGCACGGCTTTCCGCGCTTTGATCCAGCCACTCGCGCAGTGTCGCCCATTCGTTCACCAGGGCGTCGTGGACGATCTCGTAGGCCGTCTCGCCGGCCACCTGGCTGGCGGCCACCAGGCGCCCCAGCACCAGCGCCTCCAGCACCGTGCCGGCGGTCTCGTCGGGGCACAGTTCAGCCCGGGTGCGGTGCAGGCGCTGTCCGCCGCGGTCCACCAGCCTGCCGAAGATTCGCCGCGCCTGGTTGCGCCCGTCCTGTGTCAGGCGGCTCAGGACCCCGTCGGCGTGGCGGAACAGGGCCCCGGTCACTCCGCCCAGGGCCTGGTAGGACGCCTCGGTGAGAATCGGCGTGGTCGGGGCGCGGGATTCCCATAGCTCGGCCAGGGCGAACTGGAGCAGCGAGAGTCCCCCCGAGGTCTGGTGGGTGGCCTCGACCAGGGTGCTCACCAGCGCCTCGGTCTGGAAGCGCACGCCGCAGAGCTGCGCTGGGCCCACCACCGCCTCGCGGACGCCGTCCGCCCCCAGGGGCCGCAGGAGATGCAGGGCCCGCGCTACCACCGCCCCGATGCCCGGCAGGGACAGAAGCTGCGTCAGGAAGTCGGTGCGCACCGCCAGAAGCACCCGCACCGAGGGCCCTTGCAGGTCGAAGGCGCCGAGCAGCTCGCCGAAGAGGGCCGCCTCCCCGGGGGGCGAGAGGGTGAAGAGTTCCTCCAGTTGATCGATGAAGAGCAGCACCCCCGCCCCGTGCTCGCGCCGCCGCAGGGTCCGGGCCAGCGAAGCCGGATCGTCGGTCAGCGCGGCCAAAAGGTCGTCCTCCTTTTGGTCCAGGAGCGGGGCCACCGCCGCCGCCAGGGCCCGCCTGGGGGATGAGCCGGGGGTCACGCTGATCACCGCCCAGCGCTGCTGTCCGCCGAGTTCTCCCTCGACGCAAAGCGGCAGCACCCCAGCCCGGCACAGGGAGGTCTTGCCAGTGCCGGAGCCCCCGGCCAGGATGAGGAGCGGCTCGGTGCGCAGGCGTTCCAGTACCACGCGGATCTCGGTGGCGCGGCCGAAGAAGAGGGCCCGGTGGTCCTGATCGAAGGG
>JBBRLA010000425.1:0-7590 GCA_038231615.1 Polyangia bacterium
CGCGGCTCCACGGCGTCTCCTTTGAACCGGACGAGATGGTCGATGAGCTGGCGCAGTCGATGGGCGATGGCGGGCTCCCGCTCTTGCAGTTCGCCCTGGCCGCACTGTGGCAGCGGCGGGACCCAATCCGCAAGCGCATCCCGCTCACGGCGCTGCGCGAACTCGGCGGCGTGGCCGGCGCCCTGTCTCAGCACGCCGACGCGGTGATCGCCGGGCTCCTGCCCGCGCAGCGAACTGCGGCCCGCCGCATCCTGGGCAAGCTGGTCAACGCCGACCTCACGCGGGCGCGGCGCACGGAGACGGAGCTATGCGGCACCGGGAAGGAAGACCGGGCGGCACTCGCCGCCATTTTGAGCGGAAGATTGCTGATCGTACGCGACGGCGGAGAGTACGAGATTGCCCACGAGGCCCTGGTGCGCGGATGGGAGACGCTGGGCAAGTGGCTGAATCACGACGCCGAACGGCGGCTGGCCCTTTTGCGGTTGACGGACGCGGCGCGGGAGTGGCACCGGCTGGGCCGTACCCCTGACGCGCTGTGGGGCGAGCGCCAGATGGCGGACGTGGACTTGCTCGCCGTCTGGCCCGAGGATCTATCGGCGACCGAGGCTGTCTTCCTGTCCGCGTCGCGCAAGAGGTCACGCCGCGGGCGCGTTCTCCGTCGGGTGCTCATCGCGGGCGCGCCGCTCCTTATTGCGCTCATCGCGCTCCTGGGCATGGGCTGGTCCGCCGATCGGCGGGAGAGCCGCCAGCGCGTGCGGCAGGCGCAGGTCGAGGCGGGCCTGCGCGCCTCCAGCCTGGTGCGACAGACCGGGCAGGAGGTCGCGGCCCTGCTCTCGGGGGTGCGCGCAGTCGCCCCTGGCGGCAAGGTGAGCGGAAGCGCCCCCAGGGAGGCGATGGACGGACTGCGCCAGGCAGTGGCGGTGGGGCGGCGTTCGTTGCGTCTTTTTGGACACAAGACCCTGGTGCGGTCGCTGGCCTTCACTCCTGACGGCAAGAGGCTAGTCACGGCGGCCAGCGATGCGCCGGCCCTCCTGTGGGACACGACAGACGGAGGGCTGGTGGCGCGGCTGGAAGGCCATGTCGGCGAGGTCCTGGCGGCGGCGGCCTCGCCCGACGGGACCCGCGTGGCGACCGCTGGCGAGGACCTGACCGTGCGCCTGTGGGACGCCCACACCGGGCGGTCTTTGGGGCCCCCGCTCCTGGGACACAAGTACAACGTCGAGGCGCTGGCCTTCTCGCCGGACGGGGGACGCCTGGTCAGCGCCAGCAGAGACCAGACGGCGCGACTGTGGGACGTGGGCAGCGGTCAGGAGTTGGCGCGCCTTGTGGGCCACACGGACGACGTCTACACCGCGGCCTTTTCCCCGGACGGCAGGCAGATCCTCACCAGCAGCAGCGACAACACCCTCCGCCTATGGGACGGCGAGAGCGGCAAGGCGACCGCCACGCTACGCGGCCCCACCCAGCGGATCCACACGGCGATCTTCTCTCCGGATGGCCAACATATCCTCTCGGCCTCCGGCGAACGCGACGCGCGTCTGTGGGATGCGCATTCCGGGAAGGAAGGGGCCGTTTTACGAGGTCACGAGGACGCGCTCTTCGGCGCGACTTACTCGCCGGACGGTACCCGCATCGCCACAGCCAGCCGGGATGGCACGGCACGGCTGTGGGAGCCGGGGAGCGGACGCATGTTATCCGTGATGCGAGGGCACATGGGCCCGGTTCTGGCCGTGGCCTTTTTCTCTGACGGCACCCGTCTGGTCAGTGCGGGACGCGATGGCACGGCCCGGATCTGGGACACCCGCACCGGGATGCAGCTCTCAGTGCTGCGCGGTCACCTCGCCCCGCTCAATCAGGTGGCGGTCGCGCCTGGCGGACAGGTGGTGGTCACAGCCAGCGAAGACCACACGTTGCGTCTCTGGAGCGGGCGGAACGGGGAACAACTCCACGTACTGGACGGCCATCGCGATGTGGTCTGGTTTGCCGCCTTCTCGCCGGACAGCAAGGTGCTCGGAACGGCGAGCTGGGACGGGACGGCGCGGCTCTGGCAGGCCAACGGGCGACCGCTCTGCATCCTGCGCGGCCATGAATCGCGAGTCTCTAACATCGCCTTCTCACCTGACGGTCAGTTGATCTCGACAGGAAGTACCGACCACAGCGCGCGCCTGTGGGATGCCCGAACCGGGGACGTCGCACGGGTGCTGATCGGCCATACCGGGACTGTGCAAGGCACGGTCTTCTCACCCGACGGAAAACTGGTGGCGACGGTCAGCGCCGACCGCACTGTGCGACTCTGGGAGGCTGAGAGCGGACGGCTGCGAGCCATCCTGTCGGGGCACAAGGGTCCGGTCCAGGGCGTGGCCTTTTCGCCGAGCGGCGCCCGGCTGGCCAGCGTAGGCGATGGTGGCACGGCCCGGATCTGGAATACCGCGACTGGCACGCTGCACCTTGCGCTCCCAGACTCCGACAAGTCGTTGGATTCGGTGGCCTTTCTGGATGAAGGCCGACGCCTGGTCACGGTCGGCGACGACGCCATCCCCCGACTGTGGGACGCGGAGAGTGGCGCGAAGCTGGCCACCCTGACCGGCCCCAAGGACGAGATCTGGTCCGTATCTACCGATGCCGCCGGCGAACGGTTCGCCATCGCCGGCAAGGACAATGAAGCTCGCATCTGGGACAAGCTCGGGCGCCCCTTGCAGGTGCTTGTGGGCCACAGCGACCACTTGCGCGGGGCGGTCTTCTCTCCCGATGGCAGCCTGTTGGCCACCGCGGGCTTCGACCTGACGGTGCGATTGTGGGACAGCCACACGGGCCGACCGCTGTCCGTGCAGCCCGGCCACAGCAGGTGGATCGCCATGCTGGCCTTCTCGCCTGATGGCACTCGCCTGGTCACCGCCAGCACCGACGGCACCGCGCGGCTGTGGGACGGCCATACCGGACGGCCCCTCGTGCCCGAGGACCGGGGCGAGCTGCTTCTGCCGGTGACCGAGACGGCGGACGAAGGGGCCGAGGGCGGCGGACCGGAGGATGGCGACTTCCGACCGGCGTTGCGCCTGGCTTGCAGGCTCCTGCGCCACCAGCCCGAGTACGAGGAGGCACGGCGTCCCTGCACCGGTTTCTGAGCCCGACTATTTCGCGCGGTGCTCCACCCCGGGGGCTCTCACCATGTCAGTGTGCTGATTTGTCCACAGCCATACGCTCAGCCCCGTGGCGCAAAGCAGGACCATGCCCAGGAACAGCGATACCACTAAGCGTCGACGGACCGCGGTTGCCGTTCTCTCGGGCTTCCGGTCGGCCAACGCTTCCAGCGCCTGGCACAGGTCCTCCCCCGAAGCAAATCGCTCGGCAGGGTCCCGCAAAAGGCAGTGGTCCACCACGGCGGCAAACCCGAGGTCCACCGAAGGCGCCAACTCTCGCAGCGGCTGCGCATCCTGGGTCTCTGCCGCGGCCTTCAGTTCGAGCACCGTGTTGGCATTGGCATAGGCGGTCCGGCCGGCACATAGTTCGTAAAGCAGCATGCCCAGCGAGTAAACGTCCGAACGGCTGCTCGCCTGCTTGCCGTGCCAAATCTCCGGGGCCATGTACAGGGGCGTGCCGATCCATGCGCCATTGCCCGTCAGGGAGGCGGACCCATCTTCCGCGGCCTTCACGCTCCTTGCGACAAGCCACTCAGGCGGTATGTCTAGCATCCTGGCCAGGCCGAAGTCCACCAGCTTGGCCTGCCCCTCCAGATTCAGGATGACGTTGGCCGGCTTGATGTCCCGGTGAAGGACCCCGCATCGATGCGCAGCCCGCAGGCCCCGCGCCAGATCGATGCCGATGGCGAGTGCCCGCTGCCAGGTGACCGGTCTGTCCAGCAAATCCAGCCCCTGCCCAGCGACATATTCCGAGACCAGGTAGGGCCGCCCCTGCACCTCGCCGCAGTAGTGGGCGGTGATCACGTTCGGGTGGGCCACCCGCGCCATGGAGCGCGCCTCGATGAGGAAGCGCTCCCGAGAGGCATCGTCGGGCTCGGTCATGGCGATGAACTTGACCGCCACCCGTCGATCGAGACGGATGTCGTGCCCCTCATAGACCTTCCCCATAGCCCCTTGCCCCAGCAGCCTTACGAGCCGGAACTGGTCGAAGGTCTCCGGCGGGGTCCATGCCGACGGGGTGACGGAGGAGGGTTCAGGCGGTGGAGATTCAGGCAGGACCAGGCAGATCGCGGCCACCTCCGTCGCCAGCCTCAGACACTTCGAGCAGCCCTCAAAGTGCTCCTTGACGCTCGCCAGCTCGTCCGCAGACAGGTGCTGTTCCACGAACCGCGCGAGCGTGTCTTCTTTGAGGCAGTCTGTCATTGGTGCGGTAGATCACATGGTGCCTCAGTTTTAAGCCCCAAAGAAGGGGCAGGGGCGCAGTCGGCCGGCCAGGAACCGCCCAGGGCGATCATCAAACCATCGCGATATGAGCATCTCCGACTCCGCGGCTCCCCTGGCCATGACCCGGATCTTCCTGGCGAATACTTCACCTGATGCCGATCCGTCCGGTCCCTCGCCGGACCCAGCCCGTTGTCCTTGCTCCGTCAGGGTGGTGAGGTGGCGACCGCTCCCTCTCTCTACCCCACCCGCATGGTCTCGCCACCGGCCCAGGTGGCGGTGGGGCGGAAGATGACCTTGATGACCCGGTTGCACAGGGCCGGGTCGCTCACCTTCAGGAAGGCCATGAAGCCCACGCCGACGGGCAGCTCCGAGATGTAGCGGAAGGGCAGCTGTTGGAAGGCGCAGAACAGCTCCTGCACCTGCCGGTAGTCCTTCTGATTCACCCCCTTGAAGCGGATGATCCCGGTGGCCAGACCGATCAGCGCGTCGGGCAAGAAGCCGAGCTAACAAAGGATGCGCGGGGGACGTGGGGTGTGCTTCTGGAGTTGAGCTTCCGACGAGAACCCGAGCCGATCGTTATGTTGATTGAGCCCCCACCTCATGACTTCGCTCTTCGAGCGCACCCTCCTATTGTCTGCCCTGGCTCAAGCGCCTCGCGCCTACAGGGTGGGGTCTGCCCTCGCCGTCCCCGTGCAGCCTTTTTCGCCCTTCTGGCACCCTTTTGGCTGCCCCGATCCCGCTGTACACACCTGCGCCGGCATCTGCCCATCGGCTCCCGCCGCCGATTTCCAGCACCTCCTACCCTTCACCATCAGCTCCCAACCTCCAAGATCCCCATAGCGCCAAGCTGTGCCAGCGCGGGGGCGCGGCTCAGTTCAACCCGACGATTGCACGACCTTCGCTCGTCGAGCAATGTGCTCACCCCACTCGATACCTCTCGCTCAGGCCCTGCAATCGCCTATTAGTTTGAAGTTGTGGTGGATCGTTGCCTGCGGCGGGCCCCGAGCGCGCGATTCGCCTCTGGGGAGGACCTGTGCCAGGCGCTGGAGGAGTTGGCGCCAAGGGGGTCGAGGCAGAAGGTGCGGCATGTCGGCCGGGCGGCGGTAGCCGTCGCCCTGAGCATGACGCTGCTCGGCGGAACGGGGTTGGGCTTACGGATGTGGGCCAACCGGCACAGCGACATGGTGCGAATCCCCGGGATCAGCTTTCGCATGGGCAGTACCGACACGGAAGCGACCGCCGCTTTCAAAGCCTGCCTGGGGCAGGACCCGGACGCGGCCAAGAGATGCTCTCTGGAGGTCTTCCGTAGGGAGGAGCCTGCCCGGTGGGTGCAGGTCTCTTCTTACCGAATTGATACCACCGAAGTAACAATCGAGCGGTTCGCCGCGTGGCTCAGCGAGCAGCAAGGGCTGCGGACCGATCCGGACGAGAAAAACGGCGAGGAGCGCTGGGTGCGCGACGGCAAGATCGACCTGGTGGACTTGTGGCCATCGTACCGGCCGCCGTTCGGCATGGTCCATGAACCCGGCCGCTACCGGGCGGTGCCCGGCTTCGAGAAGCGGCCCATGACCCACGTCTCCTGGGACGCGGCGGAAAGGTACTATCGCTGTCGGTACATCCGGCGCCGAGCAGTGAAGCAGTGCCGATGAAGCCGAAGACCAGGCCGCGGGCAAGATGTGACGATAGGCGCTTCATGAGTCGATCCTCCAGTCAGGTGGCATCCCGTTCCCGGGAGCGATGGTTGCTACAGCAATGCGTGTGCCACTTGCCGCCCTATGCGGCATCGCACAAAAAAGGCATGGAGACCCCGTAAACCGACGGGTGTGTCGTGCGTCCCGGTCGAACCTGACCAGCACCGGTCGAAATCAACCGACCGCCGGGTTTCATCGTTTGCATTCCTAGACACCGGTCGTGCGCCACCTGTGCACGACAAAATGACGGCGCTCCTGAACCAGGAGGGGATCTGCCCGTGCAGAGGGCCAGGCCAGGAGCGAGGCGATCGCCACGGCAGTCTGCGTAGCCTGATCGCAGCTGGTGCTCGGCCTGGTCCAGGAACTAGCTTTCGACCAAACGATGGCGTAAGACCAGCACATGGCCGATTCGCTTTCGGTCCGGTCGATGACCTGGGACATCCTTGAACTGAAATGGGTGCGGCTCTTTTTCGTCGACTCTCGTCACCGTCGAGGGTGAAGGGCGCCAGATCGACTGACCAGCTCCGGATCGGGGGAGGTATGGACGGCCTGGAGCAACATCGGCACAGGCTCAAAGGGTACTCGTCGGAGGCTTGATGCATGGGTTGCGCCCAAAGAGCAGGTTGACGGACTCGCTATCCGAGGGTGGACGAGCAGTCGACATAAAAGAGCTGCACCCAACTGAAATACGAAATCCAGGAAAAGGCCCGAGAGTCCTTCTTCCCCTCCGGCGCGGTCGCCGAAGTCGAGCCCAGTCCAACGCTGCGCGAGAACCTGCGACGAGCGAAGCGGTCTCGACTGATCAACGAACGGGCCAAGACCCACCGCATCGTCGATCCGGTCCTCAGCGAGTTGGAGGCGCTGCGCCCCGGTCAGATCTCCACGCTCCCGGAGGTCCGGCTCGAGGTCAAGGGCTTGGAGGGGTTAAGCGGCTTTCCTGACTTCCTGATCTCGGGCAGCGTCGTCCACAAGATCGTCCCCATCATCTCGATTATCGAGGCCAAGAAGGACGATATCCGCTTGCTTTGAGCCCGGACGCGCCCGGAGCCGGCGAGCGGAGCGGCCTACTGGCCGTGAGCACGTCGGCGAGGACGAAAGACGGGCTCAACGCAAGCGGGTGGCGCTGTCAGGGCAAGGCCTTGTAGCGCAGCACGGCATCCAGGAAGAAGTCGTCCCCGTAGATCAGGGAGTTGGTGTCCTGGTTCAGGTCCCAGGCCACCGACCCGCCTGCCAGGATGCCCTGGTGGACGGAGTCCTTGGCCAGGTACGCCAGCTTCCCGTCGGCGGTGCGATAGGTCAGCAGCGAGCGCAGGATGTTCTCGGCGGCGGTGAAATACTTCTGCCTCAAGCCCCGGTCGTCCTCGATCGAGCTGAGTTCCAGCAGCCCGGCGGCGGCGATGGCCGCTGCCGAGGAGTCGCGCCGGGTGAAGGCCCTGGTGCCCGCCCGATGGGTGCTGTAGGGACCGTCCGGCTCCCCCAGCGCGGCATCGAAGTCGGCGGGCGGGATGAAGTCGCCGGGCCGGTGGTTGAAGGAGTCC
>JBBRLA010000426.1:0-7585 GCA_038231615.1 Polyangia bacterium
CACCGGAAACCTCGCTGGTGAATGATTTGCATAGCTGCTCGGCCAGGTCGCGCTGGGCGTTCGGGTGCAGGTGGGACTCGGCCTCTTCTACCGCCACGATGCGCGGGCCATCCCCCCGACGGGCCCTCTCGACCGCGGTCAGCACCGAGAGCACCTGGATCATGCCCTCACCGCTGTCCATGAGGGCAATGTCCATCTTTCCTGAGCCCTCGGGACGCAGCAGAATCCGGTAATCGCCATCCAGATCCTTGAAGTCGAGAATTTTGTTGGTGCGATCCTTGTACCAGCCGGACACCGCCGTCCGTAGCGTCTGATCTAGACGTAGCATGTGAGGTGCGTCAACACCGGAGGCGCTCAGGCGGCGTGGGGCGGTACCGAGAGTTGGATAGTTGCGCTTGATCTCACGCACCCCCCCAAGCCACTGGACCGCGTTTCGCAACCCACTCATCTGCGCGTGGATCTTCTGCATTCCTTTATCCGAGGTCTTCTCATCCGGTACCAATCCGGGGAACCCCAGCCGCCCAGGTCGTTCGATTGTGACGCCGAGACCGACTACCCCCGCTTCATGAGTAGTCAACGACTTGACGATGAGCCGATCACTTTCCATGCCGATGCGGTATTCGATGCGCGACAGCGGCGCATCGGCGAAGTCGAAGCCGATGAACAGCGAGTTGTCGGCGGACTCGTCTCTCTCGCCTTTCCACAGCAGGTCGTGAAAGCCGCCGCCCCGGTTCGCCTCGCAGAACAGATTCAGCGGGCTGGTGGCATCCGCTGCGACCGAGGCGGAAAGCAGCGGCAAAAGGCGCAAAAGCGCGCTCTTGCCCGAATCGTTCCAGCCGTAGAGCAGCGTCAGTGGGCGCAGTTCCAGGGTGGTCAGGTCCGGGAAGCAGCGGTAGTTCTGTACAGACAGGGCCGTCAGACGAGACATGATGGGTAGGGTAGTCGCTGGCGCCGGCCGGCACAAGGTTTGTTGCGCCGATCAGCCTTCCGGGATGGCCACGATGCGCCGCAAATTGCCCTCGACCTCGATGAGCACTCGCACGCGCACCTCCTTGCCCCGGTCCAGGCGACGCCGGGTCTCCTCCAAAAGCCCCTCGTGCAGTTGCTTGGCCGCCGCCCCCTGTGCCCGCCCCGCCACGCTCCGGTCGGTCACCGCCACCGCCACCAGCGACCCGTCGCTCTTGTTACGCAAAAGGTAGACCAGGATCTCATCGCGCACCGGCTGTGCCGGCTGCGCTGCCGTCGCCCGTTTCGCCGCCGTCCGAGAAGCGGCGCTGCCCGGGTCCGCCGCCTGTTCCGGCCCGGCCAGACGCCCGTAGCCGGCGCTGGTCTTGGCCCCCAGCCCCTGCTCCCGCAGCGCCTCGCTCAGCCAGGCCATGACCTGCTCCAGCCACCGATTCAGCAGGCCCCCCTCGCTGTCCGCCGCCTCGACCACCAAAAGGAAGCGGGCCCCGGGGCGTACCGTCAGGAAATGCGTCGGCTGCGGATCGTCGCTGAACGTGGGCGCCGGGTGATTCTCCTGAGTATAATAAGCGACGTGATGCGGGTTCACCACGTCGATCTGCAGCGGGCCCTCTTTCAAGGCCCCGTCCGGCACCCACAGGGCGTCCCAGAAGTCGAAGAGCCCCGCCCGTGTCTGCTCCTCGTCACCCTTTTGCGCATCCCCGAACAGGTCCGCCACCGTCACACCGGCCGGCGCCTGCTGAAGGGCCCGCCGCGCGGTGGACCGGCACAGGCCCTTGAGCGCCGACCCCGGCAGGTAGGGCACGCCGTAGGTGTGGTGCAGGAGCAGCGCCGACTCCGTCACCGTGCCCGCGGTCTCCGGGTGCAAGAGGATGCGCGACTCGGCCCGGACCTCGATCGTGCGGCGCAGCACCCCCGGTGCTGGCGCCAGAACAAGTTCCTGCCAGCGCGCGAACACCTCCTGGTAGTTCAGCACCGCGGGCGTCTCCGGGCACAGCGCCGCCACCGCTGCCCGGTACAGGGCCAGGCGGCCCGGGTGCTCGTTCTCGTCCTCAAGTACCGGCTCTATCAGGCAGCGGTCCAGGAACAATCCAACATGGGCCGGCAGCGGCGTGGGCGGTTTCAGCCGCTCCTTGACCTCGTCGGCATTGCGGAGGCCGGGCAGGTCCCCCCGCGACCAGTCGATCCATTGCGAAAGCGCCGGGGGATTCATCACGGCGTCTCACGCGCATCAGCGTGCCGGGCCATCCACGTGGCCACCTCCAGAGCAACCTCGCTCAGAAGCAGGTACTCGGTGGGCGAGCAAGCCGCCAGGTCTTCCCGCTTCAGCTGCGGCCCCTCCGTCCCATGCACATCCAGGGTCGCCCGCACGGCGCCGCGCAGATGCTTCAAGAGCCGCGCGTCTTTCTCTGCCTCTTTGTCCGATCCCGCGTCCTTGCCCTGCCGCTTGTTCGCCTTGGCCTCCAGAAACACCACTGTCTGCAAGAGACCGTTGCGCTGGATCATCCCCGAAAGCCGCGCCAGGCGAGCATGCTTTGCCTCCGGTAAGTCCCGCACATTTTTTTCCAGATAGCCCACGATGCGCTGGGCGCGCGTGGCCAGCCCCTGTTTCATCATGGCCCTACCACCTGGAAGCGCACCCGCCCCATACCGACGCTGGCCTTGCCGCCGAAGCGCAGCGTCGATGAGATTCGCAATTCGCGAAACGCCCCCTGCACCTGCGCCGCGGTCTTCTTCTCGCCCTCCTCGCTCTCGCCGCGCGGCTTTGACCTGCCGTCCTTGTCGCGCTGGATGCCGAAGAGCTTGGTCGCCCGCGCCATGATCAAGCCATGCAGGATCGTCTCCGCTGGCAGTGCTTCCTCCAGCCACGGACCGCTCGCTGCGGCCGTGCCGGTCTCATCGTCGATCTTGACGCGGCTGCGCACCTCGATGGCGGTGCGGCTGAGGAAGCCGAAGAGATCGTCGGAGACCAGAAGAAAGCGACGCACGAAGAAGGCCCGGGTCAGGCCGCCAGACTCCCCACCCGCGGACGGCCACAGTTGCTCCGATAGCCACGTGGCGCACTGCGTGGCCTCCTCGCTCTCGCCCTTGTAGTCCTTGATCAGCAGTTCCTCCAGGTAAAGTGGCCCCGAAGGCTTGCCGTCCTTGTCTCGCAGAAGCAGTCGGCTGTCCTTGGTCAAAAGGGTCCTCGCCTCGCTCGCCTCGCTCGCCTCGAACGCCAGGGCGCCCAGGCCCGGGACAGTCACGCCAGCCTCGCCCAGGTCGCGGAGCAGACGGGCCAGCACCACCGGCGCGGTGACCCAGGCGAAGGTGCCAAGCAGGCTGCGCACCGGTAGGCAGAGCAGGCTCGCGTCGGAGAACACCAGGCCGCCCCGGGCCTCGGCGGCGCGATCGGTGGGGGGCCCGAAGGCGGTGATCACCCGCGGGTCATTCTCCCCGGCGGCCAGTTCCCCGGCCTCGCGCAGTACCCCCTTGACCGAGGAGCCAGGCACATAGGGATAGCCGGTGGCGCGCTCGCGGGCGATGGGCAGGTTGATGGCGCCCAGCCCCTCGCCGACCCCGACATGGAGCGGGCTCACCGCGTGGAGGAAATACAGGCTGGTGGTCTTTCCCGCAGGGTTCAAGGGGCTACCTCGCTTTTCGGCGGTGGGAGGAAGAGGCCGGGCAGGCACAGACCCATGCCGTCATGGCTCGCATGGCTCTGGTGCTGCTCCTGATCGATGGCGTCGCTCACGGGGTCCAGCGGCGCGGCGAAGAGTTTTTCGCAGATTGGAAAGAAGTCTTTGTGCCAGTCCGGGCCTGTCAGCACGTCGAAGCAATACACTGTCCCGGCTGGCACCAGCCGCCGCACCCGTCGGGGGGCGCCTTCGCGGGCCCGCTTCGCCCCCCCTTGCAGGTCCCAGCCGCTCACCGGGACCATCTGGGCCAGGCGCAGGGCACGCAGGCGCAGGCGCAGGCCCTTCATGGACGGGTGTTCGCCTTCCCCATCGCGCCCGAGCCACGAGGGAAAGCAGGCCTCTGCGCCCGGCGCCGCGCTGGGCGGGTAGAGGCAGGCGTGGGTCAGCAGTTGCAGGCGCAGCCCGCATGGGGAACGCCCCTGCTTGGCCGCCGCCTCATATTGCGCCTGATGGGACGAAAATGTCGGGTATGCCCCTCCGTCCAGCACGGAACGGAAGCTCGGGCGGGCCTCGCCCCCCAGTACCACCATGTCGGATTCCCCCGGCCAGTGCGGACCCTTGGCGGTGAACGAGGTAGGGCCGGTCACCTTGAGCAACAGGCCGAAATCCTTGGCGAAGCGCCCTCCTGCGGAACTGAAGAGCATGCCGGGATCGGCGGTGCCGGTGTCATCGCCCAGGGCCACGTGGACCCGCGGCTCGTCTAACACCGGTCTGTTGTAGCCGGGATCATGGATCGGCACACCCATCTCCAGGCCCCAACCGATGACGTCCGACAGCGGCCAGAACGGGAACGCGGGGACGGTCTTGTGCCCGACTACCCTGGTCTGTGGCACCAGCAGCGATGGCAAGGGCCGCGCCCCCTGGGGCCATAAGACGCCTTCGTCGGTATGCACATCCCGCATCCGGTCCCGGTGCAGCAGATGGGCATCCGCACCGGAGCCCGCCGGGTCTTTGCGCACCTCGCGGCTGGCATCTGCTGGCGCGAACGCCCATGGG
The DNA here is from genome assembly GCA_038231615.1 of Polyangia bacterium. Taxonomy (GTDB): domain Bacteria; phylum Myxococcota_A; class Polyangia; order Palsa-1104; family JAEUJZ01; genus JBBRLA01. Next base: position 4,638 of record JBBRLA010000426.1, read on the forward strand.
GTGATCTGGACCTGCCTGGTCCTATCCTCCGTGTGTTTGACCAGCCACGGTCCCTCGATTCGCACCTCGCGCAGCAATTCCAGCGCATGTCCGCGGTCCACATCGCAGGTCTCGCGGACGAACTGGGCCCGCACCATGCCGGCCAGGGTCTGCGGCAGCGGCAAGGGCCAGGCCCGCCGCGCGAAGAACGCGATGGGTCCGCGCCCATCGCCCAGGACCAGCGGGTCCCGCGGTCGGATGAACCAGACTTCGCTGCGGCTCATGGGGTTTCTCCGGCGGCGCAGCGGAGTGTATCCACGGGATGGATGCGTGTCGCAAGAAGCAGCGCCGTGGCCAGGTCCAGAAGGCCCCCCCAGTCGCTGATGTTCCGCTCCAGCGCGTCCAGCCGCTCCCGGCTCTTTTGTTCTTCGGGCGTCCCATCGCCCGTTTTTGTCCCTGGGCCCATGCCCGAACGGCGCTGCTTCTGGGGCAGCACGGCCTTCCCCATGTGCAACCCCAGCTTCGAACTGCGCTGCTCTTTCTGGTGGCGCTGCTCGGTCTGGGGATGAATCTGGTCATACAGCTTCAACAGGTCGTGCGCCGTGCTGACCGAGATGCGCTGGTCCCGCAAGAGCGCCACGCAGTCGGCCACGCGCGAAGCCACGTTTTCGATGGGGCCGCAGAGCGACCGCCGGCTGCCTCCCCGCGGTTCCTGGTACACCATGACGTAGCCCCGCTCATCAGCCTGACCTTGATCGTCCAGTGAATCGCGGCGGCGCTCCTTGGCCTCGTTCAGCGCGTCGCTGGCGTGGGCCCGGGTGACCCGCAGGTCGTCATGGGCATGGGCCATCACCAGGCCGGCGGACAGGGAGGTCCGACGTCCGTCGTACGGGGAGGGCGGCGCGTGAGGGCGGACGAAATGCTCGTAACACGCGGCCAGTGCCCGCACCACGGACAGGGCCTGGTCGAGCGGCACATAGGCAGCCAGTTCATCCCCGCCGCAATAGAAGGTGCAGCCATAATGCCGATCGACGATTTTCCACGCCTCATCCGCAAACAGATAAAGTGCCTGTGCCAGCTCGATGCGTTTGTCACCACGGGCGTTTTTGATGGCCTCACCTACGCCATCTCCATCCGCCTCCAGCAGGACGAAGTAGGGCGAGGGCGTCCCCAGCTTGGTCTGTAGATCATGTACTGGCTCGGCGATGTCGTCGAGCAACCGGAACGGCAACTCGCTCGGGTCGATATGCAGCTTCCGGCCCCATAGATCAAGCTCTCGCCGCCGCGCTTTCAGGGCGCCCTCGAAGTAGATGCTGGCGTCAAACTCCGGTTCTGCGTCTCCTCGCGAGCCCGGCCTGCGGGCAGGTGAGGCCAAGACCAGCGCGGCCTCCCGATCTGTGCCTCGGGCCCGATCGAATAGCTGGCGGAAAGCCGCGTGGATGCGCCCCATCACATCGGGGTGCTGCTTGCGCGCCGCGGCGAGCCAGGCGTCCGCCGCCACTTGCGCCAGCGGAGGAAAAGGCAAGGTAAGCAGGCCGACGGCGGCGTAGCGCAGCACGGCCAGGCGCCGTGTCAGCCCGATGGGCGAGAGCCGCTCATCAGGGCGAATGCCGAGCTTCTGCCGGGACAGGAAAAGCGACTTGGCCTTTGATGGCTCTTCGATGAGGGCAGAATCCCAGCCAGCGTCCAGTGAGCACTTGGGTCTGCCGGCGTCGCTCTGGGGTACGCCGAAGGTCCGCGCCGCCTTGCGACCGTCCAGAAGGTCGAAGGCCGTCTCGATGGCCTTCTCCTCGTCCTTTTCGATCATCGCGAACGCCGCGTAAAATTCGATGAAGTCGCCGTTTTCAATGGCGGCGGCGTGCTGCTCCAGCTGCCGCGGGTCGCTGATCCCCGCCTCCGCAAGCCGCTTCTTGTGGTTGCGAATCTCATCCGCCAGGAACCGGTGGGCCTCCTTCCGACTCTCATCCAGCAATTCGCGCACGCGCTCGGACTGGGCCTTGATGCGGCACAGGATCTTGTTGCTGATGGTCGGTCCCCGGTCCCGGTCCTGCGACGGCTCGAGGAAGGACTTTCCGATGCGATCCGGGGTCGGCAGAATCAGGGTGACCTCTTCACGGTGCAGCCACAACTTGTATGCTGCCCAGCGCGTCGCCTCCGACAGGAAGCGTGAACCGAACCATAGATCGCGGCTGCGCCGGCCCCCGCCGATGAAGGAACCCACGGGGCCCAGGGCAATCGCGGCGATGTAGGTCTCCTGGCTCATCGGCCCCTCCGGGTGGCTTCGATGAAGCGTTGTCCCTGCAAGTACAGAACGAAGGCCTCCGCCGCGTCCCCGTCGGCCCGGTCCAGCCAGGTGGCGACAGCGGCCCGCGTGGCTGGGGGGTGCCTCCGCTTGATGCCCAGTGAAATTTCTTTGCGCTGGGCGCCGCGCGCGTTCATGACAACGCATACCCCCGTGGGGCGGTTCGGATAAAGGATGACCAACGAGGCAAACCCCTTCTGACAGCGCAGGGGCCGCAGCCGCAGCGGCGATGCGAAGCGGTCGCCCCGCTGCGAGTCGGCATTCAGGGTGCTGCTGGCCTCTTTGTCCATTCGATCGATAAAGCCAAAGACGATGGGTAGCCCGAAGGCGGCCCGCGGCATGCTCAGCAGTTCCGGCTGCCGCTTCGCGATCTGGACCATGGCCGGGTCCGGCGGGTGCTCCCAGGGAATGCCCGGCGCATCCGCCTCGCGCAGGGCGCGCAGCACCTGTCCTTCGGGCCAGCGGCTCACGCCCTCGCGCTTGGTGCGGCCCTCTTCCCGCCCCAACCCTACGCCCTGACGGAACTGCCGCAAAAGCCCCGCCAGAAGCGCGTGCGCGTCATCCGCGCTGCGAGCTGCCGGGCCCAAATAAAGCCGTGCGTGGCGCAGCGAGGCCCACGGCGGCGGCCTGGCCTCGTCGGCGGCGGTGCCGAGGGCCATGCCCAGCC
>JBBRLA010000427.1:0-7575 GCA_038231615.1 Polyangia bacterium
AGCCCGGCTCCTGGGCGAAGCGCAGCCCGTTGGTGGCGCACTGCACAGAGAAGTAGCCGACCTCGCGGGCGTAGCGGATGGCGTCCAAAAAGTGAGGCGACATGGTGGGCTCGCCGCCGGAATACTGGATGCTCATCTGCCGCCGCGGCTTCACGCTGATGCTGTCGTCGAGGATCTTCTTGATCTCGTCCCATGAGAGTTCATGGACGAAGCCCACCTGATTGGCGTCCATGAAGCACGGGTCGCACATCATGTTGCAGCGGTTGGTCAGGTCCACCGTCAGCACCGCGCCGCGGCCGTACTTGATGGTCGAGGTGCCGTGCTTGCGCAAGGGGGTCTCGGCGGTCTTGAAGTCGCGGCCGGGGTACAGGCGCTCGATGCGCTGCAGGAACTCGGGGTCGATGGCCATCACGTCGGAGATCAGGCCGTGCTTGTGGCACGTCTTCTCCATCAGGATCTTGCCGTCCCGTTCGACGATCTGGGCCTTGACCTCGCCAGGCTTGCCCTCGGTAAGCTCGGAAAGGGCCTTCTTGCCCGAAAGGATGTCCTCCCGAACTTCCTTGACGCAGCGGGGACATAGAGAATCGGTGGTGCGCGGCCAGCCGAGCTGTGGGAAGGTCTTCTCACGAGACTTGGGAAGGGGCGCGGGCGCCCAACCGGGTTGGATGCTCTTCCGCTCGAAGGCGCGGTTGAAGTGCTTCACGAGGGGCCAGGCGGCGCGGGCCGCGGTCACAGGGATGCTCTTGGTAAAAGTCATGAGACGCTACTCCGATGCCGTAAAACTGATTGGCGAACACGAGTGTACCATTGGGTAACAAAGGCATTGCAACTGGGACTTATCGTCCCAGGTCCCCCCCTGATCTGGGGTCTTTTCCCCCATCCTGGTCGGCTGAGTCGTCGGCATCAATGACCCGACCGCCAGGCACTGCATAACGCTCCCCGAGCCAGTTGCCCAGGTCGATGGTCTTGCAACGAGATGAGCAGAAAGGTAGATATTTCGCCTGTTTGCCTGCGGCGTTCGGCTCCGCGGGCAGGGCGCCCAAGCAGATCGGGCAGATGGGGCAGTGGGCCTGCGTGCTCTTCATGGGCTTCCTAAAAGTCCGGTGTTGTGGGCCCTTCCAGGCCATACCTGTCTACTTTTGTTTGCAGGTTGGACCGGGAGATCCCCAGGTCCCGGGCAAGCTGGGACTTGTTGCCCCCGGTGCGCTTCAGCCCCTTCTCGATCAGTTCCCGCTCCAGAGCGTCCAGGGCGGCGCGGAGGGTGCCGTCGCCCTTGATGGTCCCCTCATCGGGCGGCGCATCTGGGCCGGCGGGCCCCTGGGGGGCCGGGTCCCTTCGGCGGGCCTCATGATGGGCCTGGATCTCGTCGGCGCACAGGTGCAAGAGGTCTTCGATCTGCTCCATCTCGCCCCGGGCCAGGAAGGGGACGCGGCGCAGGGCCCGTTCCAGGTCCGTGCCCTGTCCGGCGGCGGGGGCGACCTCGCGGACCTTGCGCAGGAGCTGGGCCTCGCCGTAGGCGGTGAAGCCCTCATGCACCGAGCCCGAGACGGCCACGTAGCCGGCGACCTGGCCGTCGAGCCACAGGGCGCTGGCGGGGATGTCGAAGCCCAGGTGGCACTCGTGGACGGCGTTTTTGCAGCCCCGGCCGGCTTCCCGCAGGCGATCCAGGGTCACCCGCAAGGAGTCGGCGCAGCGCCGGGCCCCCAGGGGGGCGTGCAGGGACAGGCGGCAAAAGTCGTTGTCCCGGGTGATGGGCCGTGGGCCGACAGGCTCGCCGGTGGCGTCCACCAGGAAGAGTTCCAGCCGCCACCACTTGCGCACCAAGTCGCGCAGGACGCTGACGGCGTGTAGCTTCAGATAGGGAGAAAGGTCGATGGAAGGCATGTCAGGTCACATTAATGAAGAGCCATTTCAAGAAGAAGCACATGGCCGGAGCAGATTTTGGCGCTCCCCACGGATTCGCATTCGCTCAGCCGCGTGGGCCCATTCCGCAGCGACTGAGGGAGCGTACTACTGTACGTGACCGAAGAAGCGTGGGGGCACTCCCCACCGACTCGCATTCGCGAGTCGTCGTGGGCATGCGAAGCCGTGGGGGAGAGGTACGCCAAAAGATGCCCGGTCCAGGTGCTTCTGTTTATAGCACGGCGGCGGGGCGCGGGCGCGGCTATAGCGCCACCTCCACGTCGGCTGGGGCGCGCACCCGGTAGGTCTGGCTCAGGTAGTCGTCCATCTCCTTGATCAGCGACTCGCCCTGGTAGCTCCCTTCGGGGTGATCGCTGTAAAACCCGCCCTCCTCGCACAGATCGCCCAGCGCCGGCAGCGGGCCCTTTTGCACCTCGCCTCCCGGGCGGCACACCGCATCGACGAAAACCAAAATCGCCTTGGGCAGCCGCTTGTTGTCGTCCGGCGCGGTCATGAAGCTGTGCACGATGGCCCCGGTGGACTGCCCCAGGTCCTCGGGCTTCATGCCATAGCCGTGGCCGAAGTAGACGATCGGGTAGCTTTCCCCTGCGTTTGCCGGGTCGTAGTAGCCGGGCGGCAGGATCATCGCATAGGGGCTCTGCCTGCCGTTCTTCTGGGTGAACACCAGCCCCTTTGGCACCAGGCGCGCGTCGTCCTGCTCCTGCAACGTCCGGTCCACGTCGGGCCAGCGCGAGAGCAGGTAGAAGAACAGGGTCGTGGCCCGGTTGATGGCCTGGGTCGGCGTGCCCACGTGACGCCCATCGCCAGTGGACTCCACCTGCGCCTGGGTGAAATCGGGGTTGCCGTAGCGCACGTAGGTCCGCCGCCCCAGCGCCGGGAAGTTCACCCCGGTTGCGTTGAACTTATATTCCTGGTTTTCCGGCTCCCCGATGAGCGACGGGAAGCCCTCGAATGCCCGCACCGAAAGCCCGCGCTGGTTCAGCACCCCCATCAGCGTGTTGGTCGAGACGTTGGCGTTGAAGAAGTCGCGGATGCCCGCGTCATAATAGATGTCGAGCTGCTGAAGCCGAGCCGAGTCCATCTTCTCGATCAGGGTGTGCGGGTCGTGGGCCAGCCACCGGGCGAGCCCGGGGTTCACGTCATACTTGCCGTTGCCCTCGCCGCAGTCAAAGCAGGCGCCGTTGGCCGGGGACCCCGTCACGCACTCATTCTTCGCGTCGCCGTTCTGGGCGCAGGCCGTGCCCGCCACCCCGTCCACGCCCAGGTCGTCGAAGGGCTCGCCCTGATCGTAGCGCCAGTTGTTTTCCGTACCCCCGGGGTTCTTCAAATAATGGTAGTCGTCGCCGTTGGGATCGGGGTTCTTGACCGGGTCGTAGCCCGGCTCCATGGCGTCGGGCAGCCCGTCGGTGCCCACGTCGCGGTAGGGTTCGCCCGCCTGCAAGATCACCGGCTCGCCGGGGTCGCGGAGGCCGTTGCCGTTCACGTCCACCGCCAGGAAGATCTGCACCGGGTCTTGCTGCGGCTTGGCCGGGTCATAGACCCCCGGTTTGCCGTCCGCCTCGCCGCCGTCGCAGAAGGCGATCACGTTGTGCTGCCCGCCGGGGTTGTAGCGCCCGTCGTAGAACGGCCGCGCGCCGCCGTGCTCCTTGCCTTTTGCGACGACCGGCAGCGCCCCGGCAGCGCACGCCTTCAGCGGGTCCATCTGGGCCCAGGCGTCCGGCACCCCCGGCGGCAGGTAGGGGTTTAACGGGTTGAAATAGGCCCAGTTGGACAGGGCCCGCACCAGGTCCCGGTTGGCCCGCAGAAAGAGGCTCCGCTTCAGCGTCAGGCCGATGCCCTCGCCGATCTGGACCGGCATGTGCTCAAAATCGCCACTGACCTCCCCTTGCCCCTTTAGCGGCTGCCTGGTGAGCGGGCAGTTTTGCCCCACCTTGCCCCGGCCCGCCTTCTCGTCCTCGGCGGTGCAGAAGCCGCCGAAGAAGAAGTCGCGGATGAACCCCTGGGTGTAGGTCAGGTCCGGCCCCGGGTCCGCGCCCATGACGCCGATGGCATCGAAGCGATCCGGGTAGCGGAAGAAGTTCATCGACGACCCGATGCCCCCCATCGAGACCCCGCCGATGGCCCGATAGGTAAAATGGCGCTTGACCTTCTGGCCGACCCCATCGGGCAGGGCCACCTGGAAGAGGCCCACGTCGCCCATCGTGCCGGCGGGCGAGAGCGGCCCGATGTCGTGACCCGGCAAGTGAAAGCGGAGCTGCCCGCCCCCGGCATTGGACACCGTCACGTTGGCGACCAGCGCCAGGTGGGCCGGGGCGTGGGCGAACTGCGCCAGCACCACCAGCCGATCGCGGAAGGTCGTCACGTCCCGGTTGTCCCCAAGGGGGAGCCGCGAGAGATCGCAGGGCAGGGTCAGGTCCATTCCGTGAAGCGGCACCCCCTGGTCCAGGCGCAGCAGCACCGATGGCCCGATTGCGTGGAACCCGGCGACCGTGAGGCCGCTTCCCTGGGTCAGGGCGGCGCCGCCGGCCTCGATGCAGGCGCGGGCAGGAAGGGCGGCATCGGCGGCCTTTACCTCCTTCCCCGCAGGGATCGCCGGGCTGCACGAGGGCAGCGGCGGCTCTTCGGGGACGGGATCGGCGCAGGCCAGAAACCCGAGACAGGCGATGAGGGACGCGATCTGCTTCAAACGCATGGCAAAAGACATGGCGCGGAGTGTAGCTTATTCAACATGGAGACTGTGACTCTGGCTCGCGATGCGGAAGACAACGGGTTGTGCATCATGCTGGAAGGCGTGCTTTCCGAATGCGCCGAGCGCCACGGCGGGCGGCTTGCGGGCCTGGGTTCGCGCATCGGCATTTCCGCGCCGGACGCGGGCCAGCAGGCGACCCTGATCTTCGGCGGCGGACGCTGCACAATCGAGGGGGGACTCTCGGCCCCCGACCTGACCCTGCATGGCAGCTCCGAGCTTCTGCCCCGGATCGCCGACGTGCCCCTGCGCTATGGCCTGCCCTGGCTCCTGTCCCCCGCGGGGCGCCATCTTCTGTCGATGGTGCTGACCGGCAAGCTGCGGGTGAAGGGGCTTTTCTCCGGCAGCCTGTCTCCCAGAAGGACCTCCCGGGCGCTCTGGGATCTGCTGACGCTGACCCGCCTCCTGGCCGGTCAGGGTGAGAGCGGTTAGCCTACGCTCTCCGGGGTCGGCCCGTGGACTTGCACCTGACACCTGCCCCCTGCCTTGGCCCGGTAGAGCCGCCGGTCCGCCGCCCGCAAAAGGGCGTCCACGTCTTGCCCGTCTTCCGGGAAACACGCCACCCCACCACTGAACGAGGTGCGGAACGGCTCCCCCCGATCCGGTGCGAATACCACCTTGCGAAATTCGTCCAGCACCCGTGAAAGCAGCGCCGCCGCCGCGTCCGCCCCCGTGTCCGGCAGCGCCAGCACGAACTCCTCGCCGCCCCAGCGCCCGCGCAGGTCTTCCTGCCGCAGCCGCCGCGAGAGCAGGTTCCCCAGCGCCGCCAGCACCCGGTCCCCCGCCAGATGCCCGTGCGTATCGTTGACGTCCTTGAACCGGTCCAGGTCCAGGATGCAGAGCGAGAGCGCCCGCTCCTTGCGCCGCGCCGCCTGCAAGCGGACGGAAAATCCCTCCAGGAAGCTGCGCCTCAGGAGCAGCCCCGTCAGTGCATCTCGCTCCGCCCGCTCGCGCAAAAGACGCGCCCGCTCGATGCGCACCTTGATCCGGGCCAGCAGCTCTTCCTTCAGGATCGGTTTGACCAGATAGTCGTCCCCCCCCGCCTGGAACGCCACCAGCCGGCTCGAAAGGTCCGTCTCCCCCGTCAGGAATACAATCGGCAGCGCCTGCCATTCCAGCGTCGCCCGCAGCACCCGGCACAGGTCGAAGCCCGAGATCCCCGGCATGTTCACGTCCAGCAAGAGCAGGTCCGGGTGCACCTCGCCCAGCGTCGCCAGCACCCGCGCCGGGTCGCGCAGGAGCGCCACCGTCATTCCCTCGCAGCGCAAGATGCCCGCCACCAGGCTGGCGAACTCCTCGTCGTCGTCCACCAGAAGGACGCTGGGCCGCGCGTCGCGGTTAGCGGCCACGAGCTGGTCCACCGCCAAAAGGAAGGTCTCCGCCGAGAGCGGCTTCACCAGGTACAGGGACGCCCCCCGGTGCGATGCCGACACCTGATGCGCCGGCCCCTGCGAAAGGAAGGCCAGGGGCAGGGACTCGCACAGAGGCAGCGCTCGGATCTGCCGCGAGAGCTGGAAGGTCCGCTCGGCCCCGCCTTCGCTCAGGTCCAGGGAAAGCAAGGCCGCGTCCGGGGGCCGCTCGCGGCAGGCAGCGAGGGCCTCGGCGGGGGTCCGAGCGGGGACGACCTCGATCAGCCGTTGCCGGGCGGCCTTCGCCGCCGTTGCCTGAAGCTCCTCGTCCTCATCCAGAAGGAGCACCCGCGCCATCTCGATGTTCACCGGGAGCCGGGCAGCGGCAGGTTCGCCGGGATGAGGGTCATCCGCGGCAGAGGGGACCGACGCACCTGCATGGTCAGGCGAAGGCTCCGCCGGCTCCGCTGAAGGACCAGGACTTCCGGGATAAGGGAACCCGCCCTCCGTGGCCAGCCGCCTGATCGCCGCCAGCGACCGGTCGATCTCGCCATAAAGCCCTTCTGTTCCTATACGGGCCTCTCGCAAGGCGGTTTCCATCCGCCGCGACGCCTCGCCCAGCTCCAGCAGCCCGAAGGTGCCCGCGGTGCCACGAATCCGGTGCGCCTGCCCCTCGGCCAGAAGCAGCGCCGCCGGATCACCTGGGCGTTCCCGCGCCGCCGCCACCGCCCGAGACAGGTCGGAAAGCCGTCCCGGCAGCCGCAGCAGATACTCCTTGCGCAGCATCGAGAGCGTGTTGTCCAGCGCAGGGTGCCGCTGCCCCTTTGGCCGCGCCTTGCCGATCAGCCCCTCGATCAGTTCGCCCAGGTGCGTCGGAGCCACCGGCTTGTCCAGCACCATCGACACATGCAGTTGCCGATACAGCCGCGCCACCCTCTGCGAATCCAGAAGGGGCGGCGAGGTGAAGATCACCCGCAGGTGGTTCCCCGCCGCCCGCAGCCGCGCGATCCACTCCACTCCGTCGCCGTCGGGGAGTTCGTCATCCACCAGAAGCAGATGCAGCGGCTCCCGGGCCTCGATGAGGCTGGCCTCCGCGACCGTGCCTGCCTGCAGCACCCGATAGCCGCGCTCCGAGAGCACCGCCGCCACCTGCTCACGCACCGACGGGTCGCTGTCCACTACCAGGATGGTCTTGTCCATGTACAAAGGTGATCCTTTCGCGCCACCTCGCCGCCACGTTCCACCTAACAAGATAGCCTCGATTGCCTCGTCGCGCCGCTGCGCCGTGCCGCCCCCTATGTGGCATGGCTCAATCGATCAGCTCGATCAGAGGGAAGGATAGCTTCGAACCCGGGTTCCCAATCTTCCCGGTGACGTTTGGTCCTTGACCCGGTCGGTGGCCTGGCGTAGACTAGCATCGTTTTTTCAAGGATTGCACTCACAATGATTACGTATCTGTTCCCTTTTCATCATCCGCCGAGGTCTTAGGCAGGGGCTGCATCACGGTGGTGCTGACGGGCCTGGGGCGCGATGCCCGAGACGGTGATCAAGCTGGGC
>JBBRLA010000428.1:0-7572 GCA_038231615.1 Polyangia bacterium
CGGAGCAGGCGCCGGCCGTGGCGGAGAACAAGGCGGCGACGGAGCAGGCGCCGGCCGTGGCGGAGAACAAGGCGGCGGCAGAAGGGGGCGCCGGGGAAACGCCGGTCTCGCTTCCTTCCGTGATCCTGTCTGAGGAGGTTGGGCGAGACACCGAAAAAATGATGGCGGTGAGCGAGGAGCAAGCCGCGGCTCTCTTCGGTGCAGCGCCGACCGCCGGCCCCGCTTTCGAGGGGGTAGACACCGAAAAAATGATGGCGGTGAGCGACGAGCAGGCCGCGGCTCTCTTTGGTGCAGCGCCGACCGCCGGCCCCGCTTCCGAGGGGGTAGACCCCGGGAAAGAACCAGCCCGTGCCGCCGCCGATGACGGCGTGCCCGAGGTCGAGGTGGGCGAGGCCCCCACCCTCCCGGTGGTGACTCCCACCGAGACTGACGTCGCCCCGGATGTCATGCGCCTGGCCAACGATCTGCGCGAGGCGGTCTTCGGGGTCAACCTGGAGATCTTCGAGGCCGCCTGCGCCGACGTGGCCAAGGCTGGCATGGGCACCACCCTCACCGCCCTGTGGCTGCGCCGGGGCCGGGTGATCATCGCCCAGGTCGGCGACAGCCGGGCCTACCTGTGGCGCACCGGCAAGCTGACCCAGGTCACCCACGATCAGTCGCTGGTCAACCAGCTCCTCGACAGCGGCCAGATCACTCCCGATCAGGCCAAGCTCTTCGAGCACTCCAATGTGATCCTTCAGGCCCTGGGGGTGCAGGAGGACGTCGAGGTGCTGATTTCCACCGAGGAGCTGCGCGACGGCGATCGCATCCTCCTGTGCTCCGACGGACTGGTCGGCGTCGTCAGTGACGACGAGATCCAGGAGGTCCTGGGCCTGTCGGACAACCTGGTGGACACGGCCCAGACCCTGGTGGACATGGCGCGGGCCGCCGGCGGTCCGGACAACATCACCGTCATTGTGGCCCAGGTGAAGGGCGGCCTGCCCTTCCCCAAGCCACGGGACAAGGCGCTGCCGGGCTATTCGTCCCTGACCCCCAGCCCGATCGACCTGGCCGAGGAGATCCTTTACCGCCCGATCCTCATGGACCCGCCGCCCCAGAAGGGCCGGGACTACGATGTCGATCGGGAGCGCCCCCATGGCATGGCGCCGCGCATGGTGCAGGCCGGGTACCTCCCCCCGGGGCAGCCGCCCCTCTCGATCTTCGCCGTGCTCTCGATGGCCTGGGTGGTCGGGCTGCTGGTCGCCGGGCTGGTGATCGGCATCCTGCTTTATCCCACCGGGCCGCCCAAGGGACCCAAGGGGCGGGGCTCTGCCCTGGCCGCGCAGCGGGGCGGTCACTGCTACCTGCTTTCCGAGCCCGCCGGGCAGGACATCCTGGTGGACGGAGAGCCCGCCTTGCGCCTGGGTCACCGGTCGTCCGTGGGCATCGAGATCGATCTGGCCCCGGGCGATCACCGGGTGGCCCTTTCAGACCCCACGGGCCAAACCCCCGGTGCCGGCGAGCAGTACGTTCATGTCACCCCGGGGCAACGCTGCGCCATCACGGTCAAACTCCATCCGTCGGAGACAGAACCAGCCAAACCGCGACCTCCGCCACCGTGAGTGGACTGAAAAATCGGCTTGACAGGGATGACGCAAAGCGATACTACTCCCAACCTCATAGCCGGCGGCTTGCTGGCGTAGCTCACTTGGTAGAGCAGCTGACTTGTAATCAGCAGGTAGCGGGTTCGATTCCCACCGCCAGCTCTTTGAAAAGAGAATGTAAGCTCAGTGCGGATTGCATACGATCCGGAGGGGTTCCCGAGTGGTCAAAGGGAGCAGACTGTAAATCTGCCGCCATAGGCTTCGAAGGTTCGAATCCTTCCCCCTCCACAAAGGGTGCCGACAAACAACCGCGGCGCCTTAGCGCGGGTGTAGCTCAGCTGGTAGAGCTCTAGCCTTCCAAGCTAGATGTCGCGGGTTCAAATCCCGTCGCCCGCTTTTGATAGGCACGACTTGGCGTAGCAATCGCCCACGTAGCTCAGTTGGTAGAGCGCGTCCTTGGTAAGGACGAGGTCTCCAGTTCAATCCTGGACGTGGGCTCCGGCTGCATTCTCCCGTTTCCTAACAGTCCCTTGCAGGCCCGCCCGACGGCAGGGCCCTTGCTGATGAGGTTTTCGGATGGCCCGTGGAAGTCGCGTTCTGGTTACCCTTGAGTGCAAGGAGTGCAAGCGCCGGAATTACCACACCAACAAGAACAAGCGCACGACTCCCGACAAGCTGGAATTCAACAAGTATTGCAAGTGGTGCCGCAAGGCGACGTCTCACAAGGAGACGAAGTGATTTGTTGCACGACTGAACTTAGGCCAGTAGCTCTAACTGGTAGAGCGGCGGACTCCAAATCCGCGGGTTGGGGGTTCGAATCCCTCCTGGCCTGCCTGGTCAGCCTGTCGGCCGGTCTGGTAAGATAGCGGAACACCTGGAGAGCTAATGGAACGCAAGTGGATCCACTTTCTCTTTGCCGCTGTCTTTATCATGTCCTTCATTCTCCTGGAGAAAACCGGAGAGTGGGTGTGGGGCTATTTCGCCAAGCCCAAGATGATGTTCGTGTATCCGATGGCCTTCTTGGTCGCCGGCGGCGGTGTCCTTCTGGCCTGGCGAAGCGAGGAACTGTTCACTCTGGCCTCGGAGTGCATCACCGAGCTGGCGAAGGTCACCTGGCCGACCCGCAAGGAGACCATGACGGCGACCCTGGTGGTCATCGTCACCGTCATCGTTGCCTCGGCCTTTCTGGGCATGTTCGATGGACTCTGGTCCTACCTGACCCGTCTCCTCTATGGATAACGTGAGGGCTAACGCGGGCCTTTCCGGGACCCCCTCTGGCTATGCGGCGGTGAACACAATGTCTCTGAAGTGGTACGTGGTGCACACCTACTCCGGCCACGAGAACAAGGCCAAGTTGTCGCTGCAAGAGCGCGTCAAGCAGATGGCGATGGAGTCGGAGTTTGGCGACATCCTCATCCCGACTGAATCCGTCCTCGAGATGGTCAAGGGACAGAAGCGCACGACCACCAGGAAGTTCTACCCCGGCTATATGTTCGTCCAGATGGAGCTCAGCGAGCGGACCTACCATCTGGTCAAGAACACCGCCAAGATCACCGGCTTCCTGGGCGGGACCAACCCGACCCCGGTAAACGAGAAGGACATCGCGCAGATCAACACGCAGATGTCCGAGGGCGCGCAGAAGCCCAAGCCGAAGGTCTCCTTCGAAGAAGGGGAGAACGTCCGGGTGATCGAGGGGCCCTTCGCCAACTTCTCCGGGATCGTGGATGAGGTCAAGGCCGAAAAGCAGAAGGTCAAGGTCCGCGTCAGCATCTTTGGCCGGGCCACGGCGGTCGAACTCGACTTCGCACAAGTCGAGAAGGCCTGACCGGAAAACGAACCTGTCATTGTCACAAACACGTCTTCGACGAAAAAAAGCACCTGAGTCAAAAAAACTTGTGCACTGGCTTGTTTCATGCCATATGACCTCCCCCTGGGTCGCTTCCTCGATTTGAGCCATTGGCAGGGTTTTAGACACCATGAAAAAAATCACCGGGCAGATCAAGCTACAGGTTCCGGCCGGCAAGGCCAATCCCTCACCGCCGGTCGGGCCCGCCCTTGGCCAGCACGGCGTGAACATCATGGAGTTCTGCAAGACCTTCAATGCCCGCACTCAGGGCATGGACGCGATGATGATCCCCGTGGTTATCACGGTCTACTCAGATCGCTCCTTCACCTTCATCACCAAGACGCCGCCGACCCCGGTGTTGCTGAAGAAGGCCGCCGGGCTTTCGCTGGGCAAGAAGCCGGGTTCCGGCTCCAAGCAGCCCAACAAGGACAAGGTCGGCACGGTCACCCGCAAGCAGGTGCGCGAGATCGCCACGCAGAAGATCGGCGACCTGAACACCACCCAGATCGAGTCCGCGATGCACACCGTCGAGGGGACGGCACGCTCCATGGGCATCGAGATCGTCGATTAGGCAGACCCCTCACCGGGTGAGTCCACCGCAACTCCGATGCGGGAGACGGCAGGCGTGTCGGAGACGACCCGCCGGACCTTCGACAAGGAGAGACTGATGGCCAAGACAGGCAAGAAGTTCGCCGCGGCGTTGAAGTTGATCGACCGGGAGAAGCGCTACCTCCTGGAGGATGCATTCAATCTGCTTCCCCAGATCAAGATCTCGAGCAAGTACGACGAGACAGTGGACATCGCGGTCCGCCTGGGCGTCGACCCCAAGCACGCCGACCAGATGGTCCGCGGCGCCGTGAACCTGCCCCACGGCACTGGCAAGACGGTGCGGGTGGCGGTGTTCGCCAAGGGCGACAAGGCCAAGGAGGCCCTGGAGGCCGGCGCCGACGTGGTCGGTTCGGACGATCTGGTGACGCGCATCCAGTCGGAGAACTGGCTGGAGTTCGACGCCGCCGTGGCCACCCCGGACATGATGGGCCTGGTCGGCAAGATCGGCCGCGTCCTGGGGCCCCGAGGCCTGATGCCCAACCCCAAGGTCGGCACCGTGACCACCGACGTGGCCCGCGCGGTCCGCGAACTGAAGGGCGGCCGGGTCGAGTTCCGCGTCGAGAAGGCGGGCATCGTCCACGCCCGCATCGGCAAGATCTCCTTCGGGGCGCAGAAGCTGCAAGAGAACGCCCGGACGCTGCTCGAACTGCTCATCAAGCTCAAGCCGGCCACTGCCAAGGGGCAGTACGTCAAGTCGATCGCCGTTTCCACCACGCTCGGGCCGGGTCTGAAGCTCGACGTGAACGAAGTCATGAACCTGTTCCTGGTAAAACCATAGGCCATGGGTCTGAGACAGCAGGGGCCGAAGGCTTAATCACCCTGCCGAGACAGGAGTCCAAATGGACCGTACCAACAAAGCGCAACAAGTCGCGGAACTGAAGGACAAGCTCGGAAAGAGCGCGGCCGTCGTTCTGGCGGATTACCGCGGGCTGGATGTGCCCACGGTGACCGCCCTCCGAGACGACTTCCGCAAGCAGCAGTGCGAGTACAAGGTGTACAAGAACACCCTGGTGAAGCTTGCCATCGCCGGCACCAAGATGGAGGGCATGGCCCCCTATCTGGAGGGACCCACCGCGGTCATCTTCTCGTGGGAGAGCCCTTCCATCGCCGCCAAGATCGCCAAGACTTTCTCGAAGACCAACGAGAAGTTCAAGATCAAGGGCGGGTTTCTCGAAGGCAGCGTCCTCGACCTCAAAGGGGTCGAGAGCGCGGCGGAGATGCCGGGCAAGGACGAGATGCGAGCCTCCCTCTTGGCGACGCTGATGGCGCCCGCCACCAACTTTGCCCGCACGATCAACGCGGCGGCGCAGAACTTTGTCTACCTTCTTGATGCCCAGAAGCGGCACCAAGAGGGTCAGGTTAATCAGGAGCTGACACATGGCTGACATGAACATGGACAAGATTGTCGACGAGCTTTCCAACCTGACCGTGATGCAGATCGCGGGCCTCACCAAGCTCCTGGAGGACAAGTGGGGCGTGAAGGCGGCCCCCGTGGCCATGGCCGGTCCCGCCGCCTCCGCCGCTCCCGCGGCAGCGGTCATCGAGCAGACCGAGTTCACCGTGCACCTGACCGGGGCCGGCGCCAACAAGATCCAAGTGATCAAGGCGATCCGCGAGATCACCAGCCTCGGCCTCAAAGAGGCCAAGGACCTGGTCGACGGCGCCCCCAAGGAGGTCAAGGTGGGCGTACCCAAGGAAGAGGCCGAGTCCATCAAGAAGAAGATCGTGGACGCTGGCGGGACTGCTGAAATCAAGTAGCCAGAAGGACGTGGCGTCATCGCCATATCGGGGGCAGTTGACGCATCAGCGGCTCGCGGGGGCAGTTTGCCCTTGTGGGCCGCCTACACATTTCCGGTGTCCTCGTAGTGGCTGCGGTGTTCGGGGCCGATGGTCGGCCCCGGGCAACGCCTCAAAGAAAGGATCTCTATGGCTTCGGTGATTCAGAACAACTTCCGCGTTCGTAAGAACTACGCGAAGATCACCAAGATCATCGACATCCCGAACCTCATCGACATCCAGAAGCAGTCGTACGAGAAGTTCCTGCAGAAAGACATCCCCTCGGACAAGCGCGAGGATGTCGGTCTGCAAGGGGTGTTCAAGAGCGTATTCCCCATCAAGGACTTCTCGGAAACCTCGTCGCTGGAGTTTGTCTCGTACCACTTGGACAAGCCCAAGTACGACGTGGACGAATGCCGGCAGCGCGGGATGACCTTCGCCGCGCCGATCAAGGTCGTGATCCGCCTGGTTGTCTGGGATACCAACGAGGAGACGGGTCACCAGTCGATCCGTGACGTCAAGGAGCAGGAGGTCTATTTTGGCGAGATCCCCCAGAAGACCGAGAACGGCACCTTCATCATCAATGGGACCGAGCGAGTGGTGGTCTCCCAGCTTCACCGGTCGCCCGGCGTGTTCTATGATCACGACAAGGGCAAGACGCATTCCTCGGGCAAGCTGCTCTACAGCGCCCGGGTGATCCCCTACCGGGGCTCCTGGCTGGACTTCGAGTTCGACGCCAAGGACATCTTGCACGTGCGCATCGACCGGCGGCGTAAGCTGCACGCCACGGTGCTCCTGCGGGCGCTTTCCTACTCCACCGAGGAACTGCTCAACTACTTCTACGCCACCGAGACCATCTTCATCGATGGGACGGAGAAGCGCTACACCAAGTCGGTGGAGTACGAACTGCTCCCCGGGCAGCGGGCCACGCGGGACATCCGCCACCCGACCTCCGGCGAGGTGCTGGTCAAGAAGAACCGCAAGTTCACCCGCGCCGCCATCCGCAAGCTCCAGGAGTCGGGGATCGACCGCCTGCCCGCCGAGGCGACCGAGCTGGTCGGCAAAGTCGCCGCCCACGACGTCATCGACGAATCCACCGGCGAGGTGCTCCTACAATGCAACGAGGAGATCACCGAGGCCAAGCTGGGTGAGCTGGCCGAGCACGGCATCGGGCACTTCAAGGTGCTTTTCATCGACGGCCTGAACGTGGGCTCCTACCTGCGGGACACGCTGATCGCGGACAAGCTCTCCACCTCAGACGAAGCGATCATGGAGATCTACCGCCGGCTGCGCCCGGGGGACCCCCCGACCATCGAGACGGCGCAGACGCTCTTCAACAACCTGTTCTTCAATCCCGAGCGTTACGATCTTTCCAAGGTCGGTCGGCTCAAGTTGAACTACAAGTTCAAGATCGACGAGCCCCTGGACAACTGCGTCCTGACCAAGCGGGACATCCTGGAGACGGTTCGCTACCTCATCGACCTGAAGAACGGCAAGGGCGCGATCGACGACATCGATCACCTCGGCAACCGCCGGGTGCGGGCGGTGGGCGAGTTGATGGAGAACCAGTACCGCATCGGCTTGGTCCGCATGGAGCGCGCCATCAAAGAGCGCATGAGCATGTCTCAGGAGATCGAGACGCTCATGCCCCACGACCTGATCAACGCCAAGCCGGTCTCGGCGGTGGTCAAGGAGTACTTCGGGTCCTCGCAGCTCTCCCAGTTCATGGATCAGACCAACCCCCTGTCCGAGGTCACC
>JBBRLA010000429.1:0-7504 GCA_038231615.1 Polyangia bacterium
ATCTCCGCCGGCCCGGCCTCGCCCTCGCGCACCTCGGCCACTCCCAGGCGGACCTGCACGGTGAAGACCTGTCCTACATCGGGGAAGCGGAAGCGCACGGTGCGCTCCACCTCCGCCGCGCGTTCGGGGTCCAGGTTCACCGCCATGGCGTCGAAGAGGCTGGAAAGGGGCGTTTGTGCCACCATGCTGGCGGGCACCTGGCTATGCGCCAGCGGCCGGATCA
The DNA here is from genome assembly GCA_038231615.1 of Polyangia bacterium. Lineage (GTDB taxonomy): Bacteria > Myxococcota_A > Polyangia > Palsa-1104 > JAEUJZ01 > JBBRLA01. The sequence goes on from JBBRLA010000429.1 coordinate 224, forward strand.
CGACCTGCCCACGGGCCTCGTAGGCCTGGGTCAGAAGATAGTTGCGCGCGTTGGCCGAGAGCTGCCTGCCGGCGAGCGCGGTGAGGGCCTGCGCTTTGAGTCCGCTGGCCCGCGCCTCCTTGGGATGCAAGAGGAGCACGTCGTCCGCCAGAGTCAGTGCCCACTGTTCCTCCCCCCGCGAGAGCGCCTGCACCGCCCGGGACAGTGCCTGTTCCGGGCCTCCGGCCAGCTCGACCACCTGCGCGGCACGCTTCCTCGGCGGATCCGGAAAGAGGTCGCGCCCCTCGCCGGAGAACCAGCCCAGGTAGCCGTCGAAGATCCCGCGCACCGACCACTCCACCGTACCGTAGAACTCCTGCAAGAAGGGGTCTTCGGCCAAGTGCCGCGGCAGCCGCACCCGGGCGACGATCTCGTCGGGAGAAAGGCCCAGGTTCATGTGGCGCACAGTCTCGTCATGGACGAACTGGATGGCGTCGCGGTAATGGGTCAGGCGCAGGGCGATCTCGGCGGCACCGGAAAGCGGTCGGGTGTGGCTGGGGACCAGGTGCTCGGCGTGCAGGGCCCGCATGCGGTCCAGGCTCTTGACCCACAGGCGCGGGTCCCGAAAGGCGGTGCCCCGAATGGTGTAGAGGTTGGGAAAGGCGCGGTAAAAATTATCGGCGCAGAGCAGCACCTTCTTGCCGGGCAGCCAGACAAAGATCTGGTCTTCCGTCTCGCCCGGGGCGTGGCCCAGCACCATATCCACCCCGGCGACGGTCAGAGAAAGTTCCTGCCCGACGAAGGTCCGGGTGGGGCGCAAAAGGCCGATGTCGTTCCCCTGGTTGAGATCCAGATCCAGGTTCGCGCCGATGCCGCCGTGGAGCCGGGCCTCCCTGGGCAGGAGCGCCCCGAACTGCCGCATCGCCCGCATGTAGATCGCCGGCCCGGTGATGCTGGTCAGGCGGTCAAGCTGGGCCCGGGTGCTCTCGTAGCTAATGATCTCGGGGCGGTCATTCCCGAGCCCGGCCTCGGCGAAGACGGCGGCGCCGTTGACGTGGTCGGAGTGGTAATGGGTATAGATGATCGCCTTGACCGGCTTGTTCACCCCGGCAAGCAGCGCCGCCCGTGCCGCGCGCGCCGCGTCCAGGCTCTCCATCGTGTCCACGATGATGACGCCGTCATCGCCCTCGATGGCGATGCTGTTGGCCAGGCCGAAGCCCACCGCCACCCGCACCCCGGGCACCACGGTCAGGACCTCGCGGCGGAACTCCGCGCCCTGTGCCACCAGCCGCTCGTTGGCCGACTCCGCCGCACCCATGGTCGCGGGATGATGACGGCACCCGAGCAGCCCGAGGGCGGCGGAGAAAGCGATGGGGAGCGACCCCCGCAGGGCCCGTTCAGCGCCCAAGGGTGCGGGCCCGGCGCTGAATGCCGGGATGGAGATCCTACTTTCGCGCATCATGGGCGAGCCTCCCTGTATTTGTCCAGCCATGCAGACAGATGGGCGCCTGGTGACATGGGCCCCAGCTTGGCCGTCAGGTCTTCAAAAAAAAAGCCATGATGTCGTCGGCAGTCTATTCGTTTCTCATTCCACCGGGTTGATCTTCTCCAGGTTCAACCCACCCACGTAGGAGTAGGAGGTCGCGTAAGCATAGCCATAACCCAGCAAGCCGAAGGGACCTGAGCCGGTGATGCGGTGGTTGCCATCGAGCAGGCGTAGGATCACCCGCCCGTACATCCCCGCGTCCCCGCCAATCGGGACCAGCGCGTCCTGCACCGGGCTGCCGTCCAGGGTGAAGGTCGTGCCCAGGAGCGCGGTGACTGTGATGAAGTCGTACTCGTAGGTCTGCGGGACGTAGAAGATGTAGTCGCTGCGGTACTGCTCCACCGGCACCAGCGGGGTGATGTTGGCATCGCCCAGGCACTTCACGTCGTCACCGGTGTCGCGGAAGGGGCACGAGTCCGAGGGCTTGTCCGGGAAGATCTTGGGATCGAAGCGACCGCTCAGATTGCCCCAGGCAACCAGGTACTGGGTCACCAGGATCGGCTGGTCCGCGGTGATCTCGAAGTCCTGATCGGTGGCGAACTCGAAGACCGTGCCGACGGAAAGGGGCTTGATCGTCGGCAGGCTCTTGCCCCCGGTCAGGCTCACGTTGGTGCCGTCCACGCTGGCGACGATGCGAAAGTAGTCCTGATCGGTCTTGTTGCGCTGCTTCAGTTTGCTGGCGACATAGTGCTTGCCCCAGGTGTTCAGCGGGAACATCTGCACCCCCAGGTGGTTGCCGCCGGGCGCCGTATCGGGCACGGTGACGCCGCCGGCGCCGCCGAAGACCACCACGTTGGAGCTGGCCTTCACCGTCGCCCCAGAGATATCTTCCAGGGAATTGGCCTGGGTGATCTCCAGCACCTCCATGCGATTCAAGGTGCGCTTGATCGTATCCCCGGCCTTGGCCGCCGGCACGCCGCCGCCGCCCAGGGTCGCCACCGGCACCTTGACCTGCACGTCGGTGCCATCGGTCAGTCCCATCACCGCCACGAAGCCCTGCCCCTGGGGAGGAGTGGTCAGGATCTCCGCGTTGTAGGTGTAGGACATGACGAAATAGTTCTTCGCCATCACGTGCTCGGGCAGAAGCAGCGTTGCCGAGCCGGAGAACACCTGCGCGGCGTCGATGGGGTGGAACTGGAACACCGCCACCGGGGCGGTGGAGGACAGGTGGAAGCCCTTCTTCGACTGCTCGGTCTGATGCAGCTTGTTGCGGTTCTGGTCTAGCTTGAAGATCACCAGGCCCCCGGGCATCGCCGTCTGCTCTTCGATCTTGCCGCTGGCATCCGAGAGGGTGACCACCGCGGTCAGCTTGTCGCTGGTGTTGCTGGCGACGATGCCGAACTGCCCATCCTCGGCGGTGGACCACAGGTTCGCCGGGTAGAAGCTACAGCCGACGTTGCCCGCGGTGACCTGCTCGCAGGCGGTTAGGCAGCGCCCGGCGACGCAGCTTTCGCCCTCGCCGATGCTGCAACCGGCGCTGCGCACCCACTGCTTGCCGTCGCACATCTCCGCCGCCCCGTGGTCCTGGGTGCAACGCGTGCTGCCCTTGGTACACGCCGCAGGCGGGATGATCACCGGCGGGAGCATCATCATCCCCTGGGGGTCCGACAGGTCGTCCCGGTTGGGTGAACAGGTAAGGGAGGTAAGCGCTGCGACGACAGCCAGGGAGAGCACACAGGGCCCGGTCCACAATGACGACAAGGTGCGCATGAGTCATCCTATGTCACTCCTTCATAGAGTGCAACGGCGCCTACAGACGCGGCGCGGGCCGGCGCGGTACCGTCGGAGGCGACCGCAGTGCAAATCATTCGCCCAAAGTGCCCTCCGGGTGTCTCCGTGCTTGCCGCTTTCATCGCGGGCGCCTCCGGCGCCTTTGCTGGCGGGGAGTTCGTTTTGCCTCGGGTCGTCCGCTCTGGGCGGCTGGCCTGGCTTGGGGCCGCGGGGCTCCTGTGCTGGCTCTGTATTGCCCCGAAGGACGCCCACGCACTTTCGGAGTCACTGGCGGCGCCCCCAGCGGCGGCGTCGACCACGGCGGTCTCGTCGCTATCGTCTGCTTGGTCTTCGTCTCGGGCGTCGTCGCATGAGCCAGACCAAGAGGTTTCCGGGGACGCGGCCCTCGCGACGTCCCCCGCAGGTGACGATCCCCAGGTCGCCGAGAACGAGCCGCCCCCCGATGGAGAGGATCTCCCACTATCGGCCGGTGGGCCAGATAGAAGCCAGGGTCCGCGCTTCATGGGGCAGGGGGATGACGACATCCTGCATCGGCTGTGTAACCTGCCGCTCCGGTCCATCAAGCCCCTGGGCGGCGGCGCGTCGATCACCCTGAAAGCCGTGCTGGAGGGCGGCGATCGGGCGGCGGTGAAACCCCGGCAGCTTCGGGTCACCAACTACGTGGCGGAAGTGGCCGCCTACCGCGTGTCGCGGGCGCTGCGCCTTTCCGCGGTGGCCCCCTCATGCGTGCGGCTCTTCCCTCGCCAGCAACTGACCGGGGGAATGCCCCCGTCCTTGCAGGCGCGGATGGCCAAGGAGATGCTTGACGATGGCAAGGGCCAGGTCCCCGCGGCGGTGATCCACTGGATCCCCGAGCTGCGCAGCCTGCGCCTGGAGAAGCTGGATTGGTGGAAGCCCTTGGTCCGGCGGGGGACCCCGCTGCCGCCGGAGAAGCGGCGCCGGGTGCTGGAGATCAGCACCCAGGTGCTCTTCGACTTCCTCATTGTCAACGACGATCGCTGGTCCGGCGGCAACACCCACGAGTCGGGGGACCAGATGGTGTACCTGGACCAGGGCGCCGGCTTCGGCAACGACCGCCGGGGGAGCAAGCGGCGGCGGCTGACCAGCCAGCTCACCTATTGTCAGCGATTCAGCAAGGAGGTGGCAGCCGCCCTGCGCGGGCTGGACCTGCCGGCCCTCAAACGCGAGTTGCGCGGGCTGGTCAGCGCCGAGGAAGTGCAGCAGTTCAGCGATCGGGTCGGGCAGGCCCGGGAGTACCTGGACCGGCTTTCGCGCGAGGCCCCCGAGGACTCGCTGCTCTGAATCAATCTGTCGCAAAGGGGCGCAAGGAGGCGGGCGACTTGTCGCCGGGCGGCGCTCCTGCTATGAGAGGAGGAGCATGGAAGAGAAGCCGGAAGCCGAGGAGTTCGAGGGCGAGCCAACAGACGGCAACGATGCGGACCATGACGAGGAGCCTGCTGACGACGACGGGCCGCGGACCCAGGACGAGTTGCGGGAGGACTACGAGGACGAGATCGTCCACCGGGCCGAGCAGGCGCGCTACGAACGCCAGCACGACGTGCTGCTCGGGGTCATCGACAGCGAGCGCCTGCAATTCGACGACCTGATGACGATGATCCGGCTGGGCATCATCGCCGACGACGAAGACTGGGTCCCCTGCGAGGACGGCCACCGCTCGAACAACTCGGGCGATTGGGACGAGCAGTATGAGGAGGCCCTTTTGCAGCGCCGGCTGGGGGAGATCACTCCGCTGGAGCCATCGACCTTCTGCTGCCCTCTGATGTCGCAGACCTACTATGCCGAAGTGGCGCTGCCGTGCATCGTGGCCCAGCGCGAGCAGGCGAGCTACTTTGCCGGCAGCGGAGCGCCGGGGCCGAAGCTATTGGACCCCGACGATCCAGTAGTCGCCACCGAGCTGCGTCCCTGCCTGGTTTTGGGGCACGAACTGCTGGTGCGCATTCTCTCGTCGAGTTCCCAGCGAAAACATCAGCAGGACCCGCCGCCCACGCCGCCGGGACAGAACTGAAGGGGAGGGACCCATGACCCTGAAGGCCGGTGCCAAAACTCGAATGGCTCAAACAGGAAGCCGGGCCGCGGGCGCCCTGCTTCTTGGGTCCTGTTTTCTGGGAGACGGGGGGTTTCATGTCACCCGCGCCCCCGACCTCTCGCAGGGGGCCCACTCGGCGTCGGTGTTCGGCGTCTTCAAGGGCGGCAAGATGAGCCCCGAGTTCTGGGAGGTCATCGGCCCGGAGCTGAAGGCCGCCTCGGAGAAGGGCAAGTGCGAAGCCGGCGTCGGCGATCATTTGCAAGACCAGGACCCGGCGCTCTTCAAGAGCGTGGACCAGGACACCAAGGAGAACGGGATCACCCCCGAGCTGCTCACGCGGATCGCGCCCCACGCCGCGGGCGACGTGATCCTTTCGATCTCGGTGTACGGGCAGCCTCCTTCGGAGCGGGCGGTGACGGCCACGCAAACGCCCGTGCAACCGTCCGGGGGCCGGGGGGGCAGGGGCCGGGGAGGCTTCGGCGGCACGACCTCGGCGCGGGAGCAGGCCGAGAGCTTCGAGATCGCGCTCTCGCTCTTTTCCGTGAAGAAGCACGAGGAAGTGGCGAAGTTGCAGTTGCGCTACGGCGGCCCCAGTGAGGATGAGGCGGTGAAGAAGTTCGGCGAACGCTACCGGGCGGAGTTCCCGGGCCTCCTGTGCGCCGGCTGGAACTTTGCGCCGGCTCCCTGAACCGGACCTGAGCGGCGCCAGGCAGGAGTCCACCCTATAGCACGGGGCCCCAGGAGGCGGGCCGGCGCTACGACGAAAGACTAAATATCGGCAACTTACTTCCGGAAGATGCTGAAAAGCGAATGCTTCGTCGTGGCCCTCATCATATCGGCCAGCGATGTGGTCAGCGGGATGCTTCGCGGGCAGACCCGCACGCAGTTCTGGGCGTTGCCGCAGTCCTGAATGCCGCCCTCGTCCATCAGCGCGTCCAAGCGCTCCGAGGCGTGCATCGACCCGCTGGGGTGCATGTTGAAGAGCCGCGCCTGGTTGATCGGCGCCGCCCCGATGAAGGGGGACTGGGGCCCATAATTCGGGCAGGCCTCCAGGCAGCAGCCGCAGGCCATGCAGCGGGAGAGCGCGTAGCGGATGTCCGCCACCTCGGGCGCATATCTTGGTCCCGGGCCCAGGTCGTGGGTGCCGTCGATGTCCACCCAGGCCCGTACCCGCTTGAAGTCCTCGTAGATCCGCTCCCGATCCACCTTCAGGTCGCGTACCACCGGGAACTTGCTCATCGGGCGCAGCTCGATCGGCTGCGCGAGTTGATCCACCATCGCGCTGCACCCCTGCCGCACGTGCCCGTTCACCAGCATCGTGCAGGAACCGCACACTTCCTCCAGGCAGGCCGCGTCCCAGGCCACCGGCGTGACCTTCTTGCCGGCGATATCCACCGGGTTTTTCTGGATCTCCACCAGGCACGACAGGACATTCATGTACGGCACGTGGGGGACGGTGAATTCCTCCCATCGCTTGGCGCCATCCGGGGCGTCCTGCCGCAGGATCTTGAGATGAACAGTCGGGTTGCTCATGTGATTTTCCTGAGCGATCTTCGCTTTGGGCTTTGTGTCAGATCTTTGCGCTTTGGGGCGCGTAGTCCGGCACCTTCGTATAATCCCGCAACACCGGCTGCATCAGCGAGGTGTCCACCTTTGCATAGCTGAAGCGCGCGGTCCCCTCGTCTCCACCCTGGTACTCCGCCAGGGTGTGCTTGAGGAACTTCTCATCGTCCCGGTTGGGGAATTCCGGCTTGTAGTGCGACCCGCGGGACTCGTCTCGCAGGATCGCCCCGCCGACCACCACCCGCGAGAGCACCAGCATGTTGCGGAGCTGCCGCAGGAACATGAGGGGGTGGTTCGAGCTCTTGCCGGTGTCCAGCACCCCGCACCGCTTCCAGCGCCCGAGCATCTCCACCAGCTTCTCATCGGTCTGATTGAGCTTGTGGTTGTCCCGGACCACGGTGGCGTTCTCGGTCAT